>JAJZBR010000027.1 GCA_021798795.1 Pseudomonadota bacterium | reverse complement strand
GGAAATATCAGGGTCAGCGCGGGGTCACCTTGCCCAAAACCTGATTGATTGGGGTGGATGACAAGCGTTGAAACCCGATCAGGTGGAGCGTGATGGTCGGATGTCCGTGTCGGGTTTGTCTCGCGACAATCGGAATCTCATAGAGTGTGGGCGCGCACCAGAAAGTGAGTGTGGCACCTTTGCGGCTTCGGCGTTGGTAGGCCACGGTCTGGAAGATGCCTAAAGGCGTGCGCCAGCTCCGCCGGCCATTCGCGACGAAACGATAGCGGTGCAGATGGTTGTGATTGATCACGCGGAACACTTTGGGCGGGTGACCACGGAGGACGAGATCGCGACTGAGGGCGATTTGTGCGGTCAGGCGATCCAACTCTCCGGTGCGGAGCGGAAAGGTCTTTTTTTGCGAACCGACATACGCATGGACCCTGTGGTCGCGCCAGTCGAACTGTACGCCCTGATCATGCCGCGCGCTGCGACCGGGTTCGACGAGCGTATACGAAAGATCCTCCAGCCGGCCGTCACGAATCCGGAACCGGCTCCGTTCTTCGAGCCGGGCACTGTCGAACAGACCAAAGAGGGCGTTGGGTTTGGCAGAGGAATGACAGATCCAAAGCCCGTTGGGACCGGGCTTGAGAGTGAGGTGCGAGATGCCGACTCCGATGCCATCGAGGTGGACGCTGTAGATGGCACGATAGGCAACGAGGCCCTCTGGCACAGACGGTGCAGCGAATCCCCTGTAGGCGGCGAGCCATCCCAGCATGGCAGCCAGTGCCAAAATCCGGTCAGCGTGTTGCCAAAGCTTCATGCGGCGCCTCTAAAACGAGCGGTTCCCTGAGTATCACGCCGTCTTGCAAGACGGCATCGGCGCTCAGTACGAGACGGCCCTGAGCGATCCACTCGAGAACCTCGGGATAGAGCCGGTGCTCGGCCATCTTGGTTCGCGCGATCAGGGAGGCTTCGTCCTCCCCGGGCTGAACCGGAATGCGGATCTGGGCCAGTCGGGGTCCGCCATCGACCTCACGGGTCACGAGGTGCACGGTTGCGCCATGCATGGAAGCACCGGCTTGTAACGCCTGCCGATGGGGGTGGCGTCCGGGATAGAGGGGGAGGAGCGATGGATGGATGTTCACCATCCGCCCTGCGAAGAGCGTAACGAACGCAGGAGTGAGGATCCGCATGAATCCGGCCAGTGCAATGAGATCGGGGGCAAAAGCGGAGAGCGCATCCGATAGCGCCTGCTCCCAGCTGACCCGATCGGGATAGTTCCGAGCGGCGAGTGCGACGACCGGAATGCCCTCCTTCCGGGCATACTCCAGTGCCGGTGCTGTGGGTTGATCAGAGAGGACCACAGTGGGATGCAGGGACAGTTGACGCCTGTGGCAGGCGGTGACGATCGCGCGGAGGTTGCTGCCTGCTCCGGAGACCATGAGAGCGAGTGTTTCGGGGCGAGGGGGATTCCTTCTCAACGGATTGTCACCGCATGGTTCGCATCCTCGATCACTTCTCCGATTTCGAAGACCCGCTCGCCGGATGCCTCGAGCGACCGGAGTGCGCGGGCAACCTGTTCGGGTGCCACGATCACAATGAAGCCGATTCCGGCATTGAAGGTGCGATAAAACTCGATCCGATCCATCTCGATCGTGTTTTGGATCCAGTCGAAGACCGGCGGTTGTTTCCATCGGGTCGGGTCGAGACGAAGGCCGAGAGACTCCGGGAGCACACGCGGCGGATTGTCGATCAGCCCCCCCCCGGTGATATGCGCGAGGGCGTGGATTGGGCAGCTCTCAAGCAAGGCCCGGATCGATCGGACATAGATCCGGGTTGGTTTGAGGAGCAACTCGACAGCTGGCCCATTTGCGCCGGAGCGTTCCAGGATCGAGCGGATCAGTGAAAATCCATTGGCATGGATCCCTGAGGAGGCGAGTCCGATGACGCGATCCCCGGTGCGGACAGCGGATCCATCGAGTATCCGGTCGCGTTCGACGACTCCCACGCAAAAACCTGCAAGATCGAAATCCGCTGACTGATAAAGACCCGGTAACTCGGCGGTCTCCCCTCCCACCAGGGCGCATCCGGCCTCGAGACAGCCCTCCGCGATACTCTGGATCACTCTTGCGCCCTGTTCGACATCGATGCGACCGGTTGCGTAATAATCGAGAAAGAAGAGCGGTTCGGCGCCGTGAACCAATACGTCATTGGCACACATGGCAACGAGATCCACGCCGATGCCATCGAGCCGGTCGTGCTTCAGTGCAAGCAAAAGCTTTGTTCCGACGCCGTCGGTCCCCGCCACGAGAACCGGACTCCGATAGCGGCCGGGAGGGATCTCGATCAGGGCACCGAAGCCGCCGATGCCGGCTAAAACCTCGGGCCGTGCCGTTCGTGAAGCCGATGGACGAATCCGCTCAATCAACCGTTCGGCCGAATCGAGGTGGACGCCGGCATCCCGGTAGTTCAGGCGTGGCTTGTCTTTCATGAACGGTTCCCTGAACAGGGGCTGAACGGGTTATGTTATCGTAAACAGAAGCCTTGGTTTTTGTACCACTTGTTGAGCGCTTGGATGAACACCCACACCCACTCCGCTTGCGAGAATCGAGACAGGAAAAACGGACCGTCCAGGGGATGGTTCATGATTTTCCTGTTTGCCGCTCTTGCGCCTGGCGTGGCGTGGGGTGCGACGGTGCCCCATCTGTTCCGCATCGAGTTTCCGGTTCCCACCCTGTCGGCCTCGATTGAGCCCCATGAAATTCGTCATGCAGCGCATGAACTTTTGGCACGGCTCATCGGAGATCCTGATTTCAAAGATCAAGGCGACATCGGGGGGCTGCTAGCCCGCGCGAACCTCTGGGTCGCTGAATATGGATATGTCGAGGCACCTCCCCCTGTACTCGAAAAAACCCATGGCCGCGATCACTACCTGCTCTGGGTCCGCTTCGACCCGCGCGTGGTCGAGTCCGCCATCCTGGACGCCCACCTGCCTTATTGGGGCGCCCTTCGCCCGCTCACGCTTGCCTGGCTCAGTGTCGGCTCCCAAACCGACGCCATCTTATCGGCGACTACAACCGATCAGCTGCGTTTGAAGCTCGAAGCCCGTATCCAGCGCCTGTCTTTGCCCATTCTTCTGCCGCTCATGGATCTTGAGGAGCGCGTACACGTGCCGGTTGCCGTGTTGTCTCCTCCCGACTGGACGACCCTTGAGGCAGCCTCACGCCGCTACGGTGCCCAGGCGATCTGGACCGGAATCCTGCTCGGCAGCGCCCGGGGCGGATGGCAAGGCGAGTTTGCCGTGCGGATCGGTGATTTCACCTCCAGCTGGCAATCCCGCGCGGTTCACCGCCGTCGATGGACGGTACTGGCCTCCGCGCTCGGGCATCTTGATACCGTTCTGGCCGCGCGCTATGCCGTTTTTGCCGAGCACCGTCCCGTTCCACTGAGGATCCGGGTACGGGGTGTGACGAACCTGAAGCAGGTCGCCCGGGTCGAGCGGTTTTTTGCGAAGGTGCCCGGTGTTTCAGCGATTCGGATCCAAAGTGTCGCAGCCCGTTCCCTGACGGTGGCGCTCCACTCCCGGATCAGCCCATCACATCTCGTGAGGCTCATCGCCCTGGGCCATTTCCTGATGCTTCCGGGTGCAGCCCAGTCCGCTTCCCGCTCCCGCGAACACCTGGATTTTGTCTACCGCCACGCTACCGACTGATGTTCTGGCATCGTTCCGGGTGGCCCAATTTTTTAACTTCGCTCAGGCTGGTGGCGGCTATTCCGCTTTTTGTTCTGGTCATCGAAAGCCGCTTCCGCTGGGCATGGGCTCTATTGGCGTTCGCGGCGTTGACCGATGTGTGCGATGGCTGGCTTGCCAAGCGATTCGATTGGCAGTCCGCCTGGGGCGCCTTTCTCGACCCTTTGGCCGACAAGCTGATGATTCTCGCGATGTTCGGGGCACTTGCATTAATTGGCGTCACGCCGTTCTGGCTGCTGGTTGTCATCTGGGGGCGTGATGCGATGATTGCGGTCGGCGTGCTCGGCTATTACGCCTGGCACGGACCTTTCCGGATCATGCCGACGGTGCTCAGCAAGGCGAGTACGTTCACCCAGGCCCTCTATCTTCTCGTGACGCTCGGATTCGTGTCTCTGGGCTTCAGCCCGCCGATCTGGTGGCAGTTGGCCACATGGCTCGTGGCCTCCCTCGCGATCGGCTCAGGCCTGGATTATTTCCTACGCTACGCGCGAGCTCGGACCTGATGGCTCCCGCTCCACACAACGAACGGCAACTGCTTTTCCCCTTTCAGGATCCGTCCGGTTCGCGCTTCGACAATTTTATTGCACAGGGCAATCAAATGGTTCTTGAACGTTGCCGCGAACTCGCGCTGGGGGGCGTCACGGGCGTGTTGGTCTTGCACGGGCCAGCTGGGAGTGGCAAGAGCCATTTGCTCCGCGCGAGTTGCGTAGCCCGGACCGAGCATGACGGGCATGCGGCACTCTGGGTTGCCCACCCCGATCGATCAGCCTCCCCGTGTCGGGCGCTGCCCGTGGCACAGGAATCCATCTTTGATCTGCTGGCCTTGGATGGGATCGAGGCGATTGCCGGCGACCCGATGCGGGAAGCGGAGTGTTTCCGTCTGGTTCTCGCAGCCTGGCAGGGTCGGTTGCGCCTGCTCCTCGCAGGCCGGCAACCCCCGCAAGCGCTTCCCTGGGCCCTTCCTGATCTCGCGTCACGGCTCAATGCGGCCACCTTGCCGCCTCTCAAGCCGCTGGTTGACGAACTGCGTCTGCGCGTGGTTCAGGAGCGTTGTGAAGCGCGTGGCATGCGCCTCGATGACCGGGCGGCACGTTGGTTGCTGCACCATCACCCAAGGGATCTCGAATCGCTATTGGCCGTGCTGGATCGGCTGGAGGAGCAACCCGGAGCGGTCGGCAAACGCGTGACCCTCGCGCGTCTCAAACGTGTCCTCTTCGAAGCTCAACCCTCCCCCTGAGCGGTCACGTTACGCTCGCACCGGGCGGAAACTGGAACAGCAGGCTACAATGAAATGAAGCGCTCCGGTATGCCATGAATCGTGGGATCCGGGTTCCCGGAGTTCGGGTTTGCCAAGATTGAGCTGGCAGGAGGAATGGTCATGAGCGCACTCGGAGGTTTGAGCGGCGGATGGTCGGGCGCGCGCCGGAGCGCTGCCATTTTCGGGGTCGTGCTTCTCCTCACGGGCTGCGCCGTGGCGCCCCCCGTCCAGGAGATGAGCAACGCTCGCCAGGCCATCAGTGCCGCCCGTGCCGCGGGTGCCGCGAGATTCGCGCCCGCACAAATTATGGCGGCCCAACGCTGGCTCGAGGATGCCGAGTATGCCCTTCGGGAGAAGGACTACGGACGCGCATACCAAAGTGCGCGACGCGCTAGAAAAAGGGCGATCGCGGCGCTTGGGATGGCCCTGCGAGACCGGCCGCAAACCAAGGGCGGCGGGGGCGGCACCAAGGGCGGCGGGAACACCTGATCGCCGATGCGATTTGCTGAGGTACCCCAGGCTGACCAGCTTGATCGGCGGGTTATCGAGATTTCGGGTCTCAAGGCTTGGCGCACTGGCTCCTGCACCCGTTATAATTGAGGAGAGGCTCAGTCTTGACAGATTGCATGGGGCGGTGTAATTTGAAATAGCTCGTGTTTGCGGGTTTTACAAGCAGATCTGCCAATCTACCGAGTCTGCATCACGTCCGTTTTTTTAGACTGCGACTGGAGAGTCCTATCATGATCAAAAAAGTTTACAAGGTGACACCATTGATTGTGGCCTTGGCCCTGTTGGCTGCCTGTGCAACCGTAAAAAAGGCACCGCCACCGCCACCGCCCAAAAAGGCTTCGGCTGCTACCCTGCAGGCCATACAGGATGCGCAGACGGCGATTGCGAAGGCCGAGAAGGTCGGATGCAATGTGACCGCAGAGCAGGCCCAAGTGAGCGAGGCTCAGGCACAGGCCAAGATCCCGAACAATCAAAAGGCCCAATCCTTGGCGGATTCAGCCCGTACTGCGGCCGACCAGTGCGCGAATCGCTACTGGCTCCACAAGGCCCGTGCGGATCTGGCCAAGATTCGGCAGTATACAAACCTCAACTCGTCTGAACGCGCAAGTCTAGCGAGAGGCCGGTCGGATATCGGCAACAACAAGGGAAAAGCAGCCTACGACGTGTTGAGTTCGCTGCTGTCCGAACTTCAGGCGGCGCGTACGACGTATACCGTCATTCGGGGCGACAACCTGTGGAACATCGCAGGCAAGCACTCGATTTACCATAACCCCTTTGAGTGGCCGCTCATTTATCGCAACAACGCATCGAGGATCCATGATCCGGATCTCATCTATCCGAACGAAGAGCTCAGGATTGTTCTCAACCCGGTCAAAAGCGCGGTGCGTAGCGCGAAGCACTATGCCAAGACGCGTGGCCCCTGGCAGAACGGCCGGGCATTGGGTAAAGATCACGCCTGGCTTGCCTCTCAGCAGGGATCTAAAATCTAAGTCGGATTCGCGCTGATTCTGGATTGATCAACCCCGGCTCCGGCCGGGGTTTTTTTATCTGGCTGCAGTTTGTGGTTGAAACCATCCGATCTGTAAGTTTGTAAATAATCGTTCGTTTTGTACAAGATAATGAACGGGAATTGGATGAAAAATGCAATGTGCAAAATGTGCACATGGCAGGTTCGGATAAACCCGTCAGGTTTTGCAATATTGATGTCCTTATCTCTGCTGGCTCTCGGGTCCACTCCCGTGAAGGAGTGCAGTTTCGCCAGTAGGCCAGAGGAATTATCAAACAACATCTTCTACGAAAATACACCCTGAATCAGAAGAAATTCGAAGACAATGCCCGTGAACTGGAAAAGGTGTTGCTTCTGATACGAAAGACGGCCGAGAGCCTGGGCTTGTCAACGGAGTCCGGGAAGGGCCAGGTGGATGTCGTCACCCGCTATACCCGCACCTTCCTCTGCCTTCAGTGATATGACGAAAGACTGCTGACGGAACCTTCGGGGTTGGAAGGAGGCGTCTACCCACCCTCGCAGAGGCCAGACAGGGCATCGCCTTGTTGAGGGCGGACCTCATGAGCCGCGGAGAGGGCCGGAAATCTCTTCGGGCAGGAGCGCGGAGACAGTTTTCTGTCCACCCCGGGCAATCTGGATCAGAACGTCTTTGGACAGCCTGCCTATCCGACGATCGAGGCCAAAGCCACCCATCTTCTGTACTTCATCATCAAGAACCATCCGTTCTCGGAGGGCAACAAGCGTAGCGCAGTACTCGTCATTTCTGGAGTTTTTGAAAGGGAATTCGAATGGCCGAAATCACGACGCGAGCTGTCAGGGTTCTGGATGTGCCCAGGACGGACATGGCAAGTTTCTTCGAGATGCCTGAATCCGATCAGGTCAGGGTCTACTATCTTTTCGGCGCGGAGACGGATGATCAACGGATCCAATGCTACATTGGGCGGACCCACGCCACCCGATAAAGGTTCCTCCATCACCTCAAGGGCAAGGACTTCTGGACACGCGCCTTGATCCCAGCAGAATGCACGCACAGGGAAAGGGGTGGTTTGAGCCTATTGGTTCACGGCACTGGCTTTGGGGGTGGCCAGGATTGTCAGAAACGGGTGCCCGCCCGGATGTTCCAGTTGCCAGGCCAGCTGGGTTCCAAAATACGAAAGGGCGAGCGCGGCAAAAGCTGCAAGCGTCCAGCCGGCGGCCGTGCGTCCTCTCCAGCCGTAACGGCGATGCCCCCAGAGCAGCCAGCCGAACAGGATCCAGGCCAGTACGGCGAGAGCCGCCTTGGGCCAAAGCCCCATGAGCCAGAGCATCCGGATGTACGCAAAGCCGGAAATGAGCGCGAGCGTGAGGAGCGCAAAGCCAACCACGAGATACTGGAAGAGCAACCGCTCAAGAACGAGTAACGGAGGGAGGGATCCCGGACGGGGTCCGGGAGCACGACGGGCGTCGGACTCGCGCACCCAAAGCAGAATCGCCAGAACCGAGGCCACGCCGAGCATGCTGTAGGCAATCAGTGAAATCAGAACATGGGCATCGAGGAGGAGATGGCGGGTCGAGACCAGGAATAGCTCACCCGTGAACAACCGCTCGGAAAGGGCGGAAAGCGCGGCGATGGGGAAAGCGACGATTCCCGCGCTAGCCACCGGTTCGAACCAGGATCCTCCGAAAACGACCAAGCTGATCATGAAGCCAACCAGTGAAATATCCGTACTGAAGGCCAGATTGAGTTCACCGGGGTGGGTCAGGAGTGCTCGGATGACGAGATCAGCCTGTCCGCAAAGCGCCACGAGAGCGAGCGCAAGACCCATCCGTTGAACCCGCTGACTGGCGCGTCCGGCGCGGGGAGCGCGGTAGATCAGCCACGCCGCCACACAATAAAGCACTGCGACGGATGATGGAATCAGCCAGCCATTCATGTGTGGAATCCGGTAAACGAGGAGTCTGCATCATAACCCAGCCGGGACCGGCCGCAACCGGATCGGCGGTGCGGCCGGTCAGGTTTTGCCTCCTGGCGCGAGAGTCGGTAAAATGGCAGTCGGAATCAGGGTATACATTCTTCTGAGGTAGCTTGAAATGGTCACGATCCGACTGGCACGCGGCGGCGCCAAAAAACGTCCTTTCTACCAGGTGGTCGTAGCTGACCATCGCGCTAAGCGTAACGGACGTTTTATCGAACGCGTGGGATTCTTCAACCCGCTCGCCCGCGCGCATGAGGAACGCATCCATCTTGAACGCGAGCGTATTGAGTACTGGCTCACGCACGGGGCGCGGCCTTCGGAGCGCGTTGCCCATCTCCTCGCGCAACAAGGCTGATCGGCCTACCCCGGATTCGGATAACCGGCTCCACCCGGAGGCGGCCCCCGTATCCCCCATTCTCTGCGGGCGTATCGTGGGCGTTTTTGGCGTCCGTGGAGCCCTCAAGATCCTCTCTCAAACCGATCCCCCAGAAAAACTCCTGTCTTACCACCCTTGGTGGCTGGGTCAGCCTGGAAGCGAGACTCCGGTCATCCCCGAAAGCGGTCGGTTGCTGCGTCGGGGGCTTCTCGCAGTCCTCCTGCCGGGTGTCCGGGATCGTGAAGTGGCCAGGGAATATGTCGGTTTCGATGTATCCGTCGAGCGGAAGCGTTTTCCAGAACCCGGATCAGGCCAGTTCTACTGGGCCGATTTGGTGGGTCTTGCGGTCGAGGATATGGAAGGCCGGTTTTGCGGTAGGGTCCGGGAGGTGGTAAGAGGTCCCGCGGGGGATATTCTGGATGTCCGGGGCGAGCGATCCCTTCTCATCCCATTCCTCTGGCAGAAGACGATCATCGCGGTTGACCCGGAGGCCGGATGCATTCGGGTTTGCTGGCCGGAGTCATTCTGAGATGCGATTCGATATCGTTACCCTGTCTCCCGCCTTCTTTGACGGCTTGAACCACTATGGGGTGATTGGCCGGGCGCTCCGGGACGGTAAAATCAGTCTCAGGACTTGGGATTTGAGGCAGTTTGCAGATGACCCACATCGACGAGTAGACGACCGTCCCTATGGCGGCGGGCCCGGGATGGTTCTTCTGGCCGAACCGCTCTGGCAGGCGGTCGAAGCCGTTCGTCGGGAGGCCCCAGCGGATGCTCCGGTCGTATTCCTGAGTCCTCAGGGACAGATACTCAAGCAGCAGCTGGTCGAAGACCTGGCAAGCCGAGATGGACTCATTCTGGTCTGCGGACGCTATGAAGGGGTCGATGAGCGCTGGGTCGACGCGCAGGTGGATATCGAAGTCTCGATCGGCGATTTTGTTCTTTCGGGTGGAGAGATTCCGGCTATGGCACTGGTCGATGCCGTGAGCCGCTGGGTGCCTGGTACCTTGGGTGATCGGGAGTCCGTCGTGTGCGAATCATTCCGTTCAGGTCGGCTGGATGCGCCGTCCTATACCCGCCCGGAACTCTGGCGCGGACGCCCGGTTCCCCAGGTTTTGCTTGAGGGCCACCATGAAGCGATCCGGCAGTGGCGCGAGACGGAAGGCGCGCTGAGGACCCAGAGCCGGCGTCCCGACCTCCTTCGGGAAGGAACCGGAACCGTAAATTCGGGGGCACCCCTTGGCAAGAGCGAAAAAGAACGGCACAATTAGACCTCAAAGAGGATTGTGACATGCATAAAATCATTGCCGACATTGAAGCCGAAACTCCGAAGCACGTAGCTGCCGATTTTTCGCCCGGCGATACTGTCGTGGTCCAGGTGCGCGTCAAGGAAGGGGATCGCGAACGCTTACAGGCGTTCGAGGGGGTGGTCATCGCCCGCAAGAATCGCGGCGTGCATTCCTCGTTCACTGTCCGGAAAATATCCCATGGAGAGGGCGTGGAGCGGGTTTTCCCTCTGTACAGCCCGCAGATCTCGGAAGTTCAGCTCAAGCGTCGGGGCAAGGTACGCTCTGCCAAGCTCTACTACCTGCGCGCCTTGAGTGGCAAGGCGGCCCGGATTCGCGAAGACGTCTAGTCTCCCGTGTTCCGGTTTCCGGAACGACCCTCCCGCCATGCCCGCCATCCTGTCCACCCATACCCACTGGAGGCATCAGAATAGGGCAGGGTGGATCGCTCTCGCATTTCTGATCCTGGGTGCTCCAGGGATGCTCCAGGCTCAATCCGTGCACCCCTTGGGTTTGCCCGCGCGGATTCCCGGCGTACTCGATCGGATCCGGGTGCTCGCTCAGGCCGGCGCACCGGAACTCGCACTGGGTAGGCTGGAACAGCTCGCTCCACACAATCCCCGAAACCCGGCATGGACGAGCTGGACCCGTGAACGCATCCATCTGCTCGAGGCCATTCACGACTGGTCTGCTATCGTCTCACGCCTTTCGATGTTACCCCAGGGCCTGCCCCCTGAGTTCACCCGGTGGGCGACGAGGCACGATGTGAAAGCGCTCCTTGCCTTGCATGATTTTCGCACCGCTCGTGCGCTCCTTCGAGCCTGGATATGGACCCGCCTCAGGCATCCTTCCCATCGAACACTCATGCGGATTCGAAGTCTGATCGTGGCAACGTACCTCGCTGGCGGCGATCTCAGTGATGGCGAGAGAGCACTCGAGCTATACCGCGACGATCACCCCTCCGATCAGGCTCCATTCACCCTCAAAGAGGCGCGCCTTTTGATCGAGACCCGGCATGCCCGGGCGGCCATCTGGATCCTTGCTTCGAACCATACCCCGGAAGCCGAGATACTCACCTGGAAAGCGCGTCTGATCGGCGCTCTGGCTTCTCCCCGCTCCATCGCCCAGGCGGCTGCAGGGCTCGGTCACAATCGTCAACTGGCTCCCGCGCGCCGCATGCAGGCTGATCAGGTTGCCTGGCAGGCATGGGAAAACCAGAACGAGTGGCATCAAGCCCTGGATACGCTCGATGGCATGCTGACTCTGGCCAATCACCGGACGGCTCATCCCACGCTTTCGCGGAGGTTTGCCGATGAACTCTGGCAGACCCTTCTCTCGGAAGGTTCCGCACTTGCCAATCGGGCCGGGCTCGTTCTGGGACTGGGCCAACCCTGGATCACGCTCGCCACGGCGCTCTCCGTGAGACATCCCTGGGAGGCCCTGTCGCTTCTCGCAGTCGTGACACACGGATCCTTCACCCGCATGGACCGGAGTCGTGCCGCGATTGAGATGGCGAACCTGGTTGCGCATCTCCCCAATGGAGAAGATCTCTTTTTGTTCCTCTTCCTCGACCCGCATGCCATTCCCCACCTCTCCCATCTGCCGCCCATCCTGCGTGAACGGTTACTCAAACCGGTTCTCGCGGCCGGTCACGATCGCCTGGCGGCGCACCTGATACGGGGTTTGCGCATGCCGCCATCTGGAATGGCGCCAAGCCACTGGGAGTTGACCCGGTTTGAAATCAATCTCTATGGCGGTGAGATCCCGCGGGCGCTCCGCGAGTTGCGGGCGGACCTTAATCACTGCGCCCCCTGCCCCAAAGGCGGACGCTGGCTCGCGGCTGCGTTTGATCTCGAGCACCTGCACCTTTACCCCCCGGCGCTGCGTCTCCTCGATGCGCTCGAAGGCCAGGCGAAAAAAACCAAACGGCAACGGGAACTCCTTTACTGGATCGGAGAAGACGAATCCCGTCTTGGGCACTGGCGCCATGCGGCCGAAGACTATCTCTGGTCGGCCGCCATGCGGAGTCCCTTTGCCATGGATCCCTGGGCACAGAGCGCGCGGTTCAAGGCCGCCCGGGCGTTGATCCATGCCGGACTCTACGCGGATGCGCTCCGCCAGTACGAAGGACTGTTCAACGCCTCGTCAAACGCAGCCAAAAAAGCGTTTCTCGCGGAGAAAATCCGGCATCTCAAGCTCAAGGCAGCGCTCGCCACCCGAATGGCGCATCATCGTGGATGATCCGCGAACGGGCACCGGTCGGTTCGTACTCGTGCGAGCTGGCGGGTACGATGTCGCCTTGAGTCGCGAGGGGTCTTGGACCCCGATGCGATCTGGCCATGCCAGCTCAGCCTGACAGCAAGGGCCCGTGGCGATGGGCTGAAGAGGGCCGGATACTTGAGGAAGCCCTCGATCAGCTGGCTCACCTTTTTGCCGAGGCACCGCGCGTGGAACCGGATTGGGATGCAACGCATACCCGATCGGTCCTCATGCAACTGACCCAGAAACTTGCCGACAACTATCCCTATTTCCACCCGCTTTATGCGGGTCAGATGCTCAAACCGCCCCATCCAGTCGCACGACTCGCCTGGAGTCTGGCCCTGTTTCTCAATCCGAACAATCATGCGCTGGATGGCGGTCGGGCAACTTCGCGGATGGAAAAGGAGTGCATTACAAAACTGGGGCGGCTTTTCGGGTGGGATCCGGTTCTTGGTCATCTCACGGGAGGCGGGACGCTCGCCAATCTGGAAGCGCTCTGGATCGGGCGCGAACTCCAACCGGAGCACCCGGCGATCGCGGCATCCGCCGAGGCGCATTACACGCATGGACGAATGGCGCGACTGCTTGGCGTACCGTTCATTCCGATACCGGTTGATCCGGAGGGCGCCATGGATCTCAACGCCCTGGACGCTGTGCTCGACACGCGCGCCATCGGCACGGTTGTTGCAACTGTCGGCACGACGGGGTGGGGGGCCATCGACCCGGTCGACCGGCTGGTTGCAAAACGGGATCAGTACGGATTTCGGCTCCATGCCGATGCCGCCTACGGCGGATATTTCACACTCATCCGCGAGCGGCTCGGCGGATCGGCCCGTCAGCGCTTCGCGGCCCTGTCCGAGTGCGATTCCCTGGCAATCGATCCGCACAAGCATGGTCTCCAACCCTATGGATCGGGGGCAATCCTGTTCCGTGATCCGGGCGTCGGATCCATCTACCGCCACGAATCCCCCTATACCTATTTCACTTCTTCTGAACTCCATCTGGGCGAGATCAGCCTGGAATGCTCGCGACCAGGCGCCGCCGCCGCAGCCCTCTGGGCGACTCTGGAACTTTTGCCACTCGAGACAGATGGCGCGTTTGCATCCGAGCTCTGGAAAAGCTGCCGCGCGGCCCGGACGCTCGCCGGATACCTTCGCTCCCATCAGGCATGGGTTATACTTCAGGAGCCTGAACTGGATATCCTGGTATTTTCGATTCGATCCCGGCATGCGGGCGCACTCAGCCGGATGAACCGGTCGATATTCGAGCGTGCGGCGAGCCATGGGCTCCATCTCGCGCTCTTCACCATCCCGGTCGGTAAGGCCCGCACGGCTCTTCCGGATCTGGATCCTGATGTGGACGAAGTAACCGTATTGCGCGCATGCCTCATGAAAGCCGAGCATCTCGAGTGGTGCGCCCGTATTTTTGAACATCTGGAGCAGGCCCGAAAGGAAGTTCCGGCTCCCGAATGAAACGCTGCCAGGAGAGCGGTTCGGCCGCAACGGGGCCATTCAAACCCAGAGTTATGCCTTTGTTTAGGAGAACTTGAGATGAGTCAGCAATCTGGAATCGGAGCAACCTTCAAAACCCTGGGATACGCGATCAATCTCTTGAGGATCGTGATCCTGAATCTCGTTTTCTTTGGTGTTCTGGCCCTGGTCGTGGTCGTCTTGCTCCACCAGCCCGTGCGGCCCGGCGAGCCCCCGAGTTTTGCCCTGGTCATCGGACCGTCCGGTAGCCTGGTCGAGCAACTGCACAACCCGGTTGGGCAGGCGCTGAGAAGGATTGAGCATCTCGGTCGGTCAGATGAGACCGCGCTGCCTGATGTTCTACGTGGAATCCACCTCGCGGCACGGGATCCACGGGTCAAGGCCATTGTGCTTGAAACCGACCGTTTTGCGGGCGGAGGCATGCCCGAAATCGATGCGGTTCGGAGGGCACTTCTCCGGTTTGAAAAAACCGGCAAGCCCGTGATCGCGATCGGACGTTCCTATGATACGGCGCAGTATCTCATCGCTTCGGCTGCAACACGGATCTATCTCTCGCCCGAAGGCGGCGTGATTCCAACGGGATTCGGCATCTATGAGCCCTACATGGCCAAGCTCCTCAAGCGGATCGGAGTCCATGTCTATGTGGTTCGAGTGGGAAAATACAAGGATGCGGTCGAACCGTTCCTCCGCGACGGCATGAGTCGTCCATCGCGGGAGCAGTGGTCGGCCTATTCCGATTCCATCTGGAATCGGTATCTGGACGAGGTGAGCGCGACGCGTCATCTCCCATCCGGTGCCCTGACGCGCTATATCGACCAGGCAGCAGTCGCTCTGAAAAAGAGTGACGGGAACCTGGCCCAGTATGCGCTGCGGGCGCATCTTGTGAATGCCGTGGCTTCGCGCCCAGCTGTCGACGCCCTCCTGCGCAAGCTCGTGGGTCCACATGGGTTGGAAGCGAGCGGATTTACCCAGATGAATCTGGCCACCTATCTGGGTCATCATCCCCGTCTGCCCGTGTTCGGTTCCGGAATCGAGCGGATCGCCCTGATTCACGCTGACGGGGACATCGTGAGCGGACATGCCCCGCCCGGAGAGATCGGCAGCAAAAGCCTCATCAGATTGATCCGCACAGCACGCCTCAATCCACATGTCCGTGCGCTCGTGTTGCGCGTCAATAGTCCGGGTGGTAGCGCGAATGCATCCGACGAGATTCTTCACGCGATCGAGGCATTCGAAGCCACAGGACGTCCAGTCGTCGTCTCCATGGGGGACATGGCTGCATCCGGCGGGTACTGGATTTCCATGGCTGCCAATCGGATCTACGCCGAGCCCACGACACTCACCGGTTCGATTGGAATCTTTGGAATCTTCCCGGACGCCTCCGGCTTGCTGAACAAGATCGGTGTTCATGTCGAAGGGCTCGGCACGACGCCGCTCACGGGCCAGTTCGATCCCCTCATGCCGTTGTCGAAGATGGCAAAAAGCCTGTTCCGGATCGAGATTCTGCACGGATACCATGACTTCATCGATCACGTCGCCCATTTCCGGCATCTCACGCCCGAGCGGGTGAATGCCATCGGAAGGGGGCATATCTGGGTCGGGAGCGAAGCCCTGAAACTCGGGCTCATCGACCAGCTCGGCGGGCTCCGCAAAGCGATCCACGGTGCCGCGCGACTGGCTCACCTGGTTCATTATCGGGTTGTGACCATCCGCCCCACGCTGACTTTAACGGAGCAACTCATCGTCCGTCTGGCGCACCTGCATGGGGCGGCGACACTTGGCGGCTTTCTGATCCAGGGTTCTCACCTCACGAACGGTTTGGAGGCGTCTGCACCGGTTACGGCACTCTGGCGTGAAGTGAAGGACGATCTGGGGTTCCTGAAGAGCCGACGCGGCATCTATGCCTACTGTCTCGGCTGTGAGGCACTCCGCCTGCACTGAGAGTGTGATCGGGGCGTCATGAATGCAGAGGGAGCGGCCTGGACCAAACGATTGGCCTGGGCCGCCGCCATTCGGCGGTGGCGGAGGGCTTGCGGACGCGACTCGTCCACGAGGTGCGGCGTCTCACCAACTGGTATTGATTCAAGGCCCCCAGATGGAGCCCAGAGGCCCTCAAAGCGGTACGGCGTTCTAACCGAGTGAGAGAGGGGGGCAGCGAGTCGGAAAATGGCTCTGTGGTCTTTACGGGACGGTTCTACGCCCAACCGGTGACGCGGCGGGGATGGATCTCGTCGTTGAGAGCGAAGCGGATCGATCCGGCGGTCTATTGGGTCATCTCGACTGATACACTAAATACACGCATTCATCTGGTGATCTATGGCGACCTCGATCCGACTGGACGAGAAGACCGAGCGGCGGCTCGAGCAACTGGCCTTGCGCACAGGACGGACCAAGGCCTATTACCTGCGCGAGCTGATCGCGGGCGGACTCGATGATCTCGAGGAGGCATATCTGGCGGCCGCGACCCTCGAGCGGGTGCGCTCCGGACGCGAGAAGGTTTACGCGACCGAGCAGGTGAAGACCGAGCTTGGCCTGGACGATTAGCTACACCGAGAGCGCCCTCAAGGAGTTGTGCACGCTCGATCGGCAAAGAGTCCGGCGTCTGGTTGATTTCATGGACGAGCGGATCGCGCCGTATCTCGATCCGCGTGACCAAGGCAAGGCAGGCGCTGCGCTGTCCGGTCTTCGCGAGGTTATGGCGATATCGCGTCGGGGACTACCGGCTGGCCTGAGATCCAGGATGGGGCGCTTCCCATCCTTGTGATCCAGATCAGCCACCTCAAAGACGTCTCGTCTACCGCTGAGGGGCGCATTGGAGCGCGGCGACGATCCTAGGTTCGGTGAGCGGTGGCAACTCGAACAGCGCCTGATCCTCGGCGCGGGGGGGGCGAGGGCCTGATTAAGCCACTCTCGGAAGCGCTGCGCATCGAGCTCGCCAGCCTCACCCTTGGCGAGCCCGACGGGACCATGTGCCGGGGTGCCAGACTGCCTTGGATGTTTTATCCGAAGGAACACCACATTATTTTTCGGACATTAGCATCCGTCTGGGGTATCGATTTGTGCAGTCCCGGAATACAGCCTCCCCAAGCATCCCAACTCATACGCAAAAACCTTGTATTTTTGTCGGTTTTTGCATATGATCCGCGAATGGCATCCCTTGAGCAATTCGTTGATGACCGGCTTCTCCATGGTCGTGCGCACTTCAACCGCGACGAGGCCCTGGCTGCGGTCGACCTGAATCCCGATGGATTGACCGCCGCGATCACCCGGTTGTTGAAAAAACAGCGGCTAGCCAATCCTCGCCATGGCTTCTATTTGATCCTGCGTCCCGAGGATCAGATGACCGGCGCTCCCGACCCCGTGCGTTGGATCGATCCTTTGATGAAGTACCAGGGTCTCGACTATCGTATCTCGCTGCTGCGTGCAGCGGCCTTCCACGGTTCATCGCACCAGGCTGCCATGGTCTTTCAGGTGGTTGTACCCAAGCAGTTGCGGAACTTCGAGATCGGACGCCACCGTCTCCAGTTTCTCTACCAAACTCCCAAGGCCTTCGCAAAGCTCAATCAACCCGATTGGCTCGACCGGATGAAGAGTGATGCCGGTTTTGCCCAAGTGGCCGGCGTCGAGCTGACGTTGCTGGATTGCGAACGCTACTTTCACAAGGCTGCCGGTATCAATGGGGTTGCGCAGATCGCCAAGGACATTGGAGCCAAGGCCGAGCCGCGTGCGCTCACCAAAGCGGCCGCTGCCTATGAAAACTCGTCTGTGCGACGGCTGGGCTACCTGCTCGAACGGGCAGGGCACATGCGCCAAGCCGATGCACTGGAGGCCTTCGTCAAGAAGGCCAAGGCAGCGGTGCTGCTGGATCCTTCCGTCAAGCCCCTCATTAAATCCCTCTCCGGGCTTCACGAGAAAAATACGAAGTGGAAGCTCGTGATCAATGAACCAGTGGAGATCGACTTTTGATTCCCAGCGCATACATCCAAGCCTGGAACACGAAAGCCTCTTGGCCCGACGCGCGGCAGATCGAGCAGGACCTGATCATCAGCCGCGCGCTGTGCGACCTGTTCAACGCGCCGATGCTGAAAGACAAGATCGCTTTCCGCGGTGGCACCGCGATCAACAAACTGTTGTTTAAGCAGCCACTGCGCTATTCGGAAGATATTGACCTGGTGCAGACAAAGACTGAATCCATCGGCACGGCGGTCGATGCGATCCGCGAAGCCCTGTCATGGCTCGGCAAGTGCAATCGCGAGCAGGATGGGCATTCGATGCACCTAGTGTTCAAATTCACGCCCGAAGCTGATCCGCAGGCGACGCTCAAGCTCAAGGTCGAGATCAATACCCGCGAGCACGAGCACCTGTTCGGCATCAGGGCTTACCCCTTCGCAGTAGACAGTGACTGGTATCAGGGCAAGACCAAGATCATGTCCTTCGAGCCCGAAGAGCTGTTCGGCACCAAGCTGCGTGCGTTGCTGCAGCGACGCAAGAACCGTGACCTCTTCGATCTGCACCACGGGCTCGACCAGTTAGCCATGGATCGAGACAAGCTCATTGCGTGCTTCGATCACTACCTGGCACTTGAAGGCAAACCCATTACGCGCGCCGTTGCCGAAAAGCGCATGTTGGAAAAGCTCACGCGCAGCCTGATTGATGACATCGCGCCGCTACTGCCGGCTGGTGTCCGCTTCAATGACGACGATGCGATGCGGGCTTTCGAGAGAGTCTGGACGGAACTCATTATCCGCATCAAGGGTGATGCGTGGAAGCTGACCGACAAAGCGCTAGAAGATCTGCGCGCAAAGAAATATCCCGGCCTGTTGAGTCGGTAAGGGGAACACCATGCACTTGGGGAGCCTGATATTTCGTGTTTCCGGTCTTGCGACAATGTGATCGTCAGCCCCCGCCCCGATCTGATTGTTCTGGGAAGTGGGGGCCAGGGGGATCAGTCTGTCGGCGACACCGCGAATGTTGCGCACCCGATTTTGCTTCTCGCATACGGCGGCCGAGCATCTGTTGCGCACCGTCAAGCGTGTTGGCCTGGATCGGCGAGCACATGGACGACGTGCGCTAAGTTTTCTCATGAGCCTTCTAACGGATTCCAGGTGGTGGGGCTGGATCCAATAAGTCGTTCGCCGCTTTTCACTCACCTTTATGGAATGCGTTGCCCGTCGCAAAGGCAACTCTCGCCGTTCGAGCGATCTTTCACCGCTTCCTATCCGAGCCTGATCGCTCAAGAGGTCAATGGATGGCCAGGATCAGGAGTTGGACAGCGAGGATGATCATGACGCCAAACGTCGACAGCATGCCGATTAACCGTGGCAGACTGGCCCCCGAGCTTCTCGATAGTCCCCAGGCATGCAGGACCCGGCCGACAAGAAAGATAGCACCCAGCGCTTCGATTTCGATGGTTGCTGCAGTCGTGAGTGCAGTCACGAGGAAAAGAATCAGGGTGAGAGGGATAGACTCGACGGCGTTGGCGTGTACCCGGATGGCCCGTTCCAGATCCGGGTGATCACCATGCCCGATTCCGGTTCGGTGCTGAAGGCGAAGCCGGATGACACGGCTCGCCAAGACCACGATTCCGAGCGTCGCGAGTGCGAGAATCCAGCCCACTGCAATCAGGTTGTTCCGGATCAGTGGTGCAAAAAATGCGATCTCCGCAATGTTCATCAATCGGTCTCCGCGTAAAGGATGCGCCTATGGGGCGCGTTAGAGTTATGGATTGGCTCCCGGCGTCTCATCCTGGATGGCGACGAGAATACTGGTTGGAATAAGATCGATCAAAAGCGCACAGGTCGGTGTATGCCACCATTTGTCGAAACCTTTGCGCCGATGATAGCCCAACACGATGAGATCAGCATGAATTTCACGTGCCAGGCGTTCAATCGTCTCGGGCGGGTCGCCCCGCTCAAGGTGTCCCACTGTCTCGAGTCCGCGCGCCCGGAGACGTTCGAGGCCCTCGTCCAGAACGGTCTTGCAGCGCTCAATCTCCCGAGCCATCCCGCCGCCTGCTGCGAGCGCCTCCCCTCCGAGGAGTGCAGTGGGCAGATTGACCACTGCGAGAAGATGCGTACGTGCTCCGAAACGTTCGGCGATCTCCGCTCCTTCTTTGAGGGCGAGACGGCTTTCCCGGCTTCCGTCATAGGCCAAAAGAATGGTCTCATACATGGGTCAATCTCCGATGGCTGTCGCGAGGGAGGTGCCGGATGCGGCCTGCGGTTTTTTCACGATGAGAATCAGGGGAATCATGAGTATGAAGGTCCAACCGATGAATTGGAAGCAGTCGAGAAAGGCGAGCATCGTGGCATGCCGCTCGAGATTGAGAGATAAAAGCGCAGCGAACCGGTTGTCGGGATGCAGGAGCCCCAATCGCGCAAGAAACGGTTTCAATGCGGGATTCATCGGTGTGAGGTGCCCCCCGAGCGTGTTCCAGTTGACCTGGGTTTCCTGCGTGAGCAGCGTTGAGACGATCGAAATGCCGATCGAGGAACCGATGGTTCGGAGCAGGTTGTACATGCCAGCAGCCTCCGCCGACACTCTTGGCGGAAGGGTCGAGTAGGCGATGATCGCCAAGGGAACGAAGATCATTCCCAGGCCGACGCCTTGGACCAGCATGGGCCAAAGCACCCAGAAGAAGTTGATCTTGAGGTTGTACCAGTCGAGGGCAAATGTCCCGATCGCCGAGAGGATGATGCCGATCAGAACCAACAGTCGGGCATCGACACGGTGGATCAGTCGACCGACCAGAAACATACCGGCCATACTGGCAAGCCCCCGGGGGGCCATGATCAGGCCGGTTGTGAGAACCGGATAGTTGAGCAACCCCTCAAGCAGCTCGGGCTGCAGGATGAGTGTCCCATACATGCCGAGTCCCATGACCGTGATCAGGAAACAGGCATTGGCGTAGTTGCGGTCTTTGAACAGTTTGAGATTGAAGATCGTCTCTTTGCCGCGGTTGGAGAGCGAATGCCAGAGAAACACGATCAGCCCGGTACCCGAAAGCACGGTGAGGAGGCGGATGGTATTGGAGGCAAACCAGTCGTCTGTGTTGCCCCGATCCAGAACGATCTGGAGCGCGCCGATTGCGAGAGCAAGTGTGGTCAGGCCGACCCAATCCATGCGCCGGCTCCGGCGCTCGGTATCGGGAACGACCGCCATCGTGAGCAGAAAACAGATGATGCCGATCGGCAGATTCACGTAAAAATCCCAGCGCCAGGAGAGGACTTGTGTCAGATACCCGCCTACGGTTGGGCCGAGAATCGGTCCGGCCATGACCCCGATCCCCCATATCGCCATGGCCTTGCCCCGCTGTTCGGCTGGGTACGTTTGAACCAGGATCGATTGCGAAAGCGGGGAGAGGGCGGCGCCAAAAACACCTTGCAAGAGCCGGAAGATCACGATTTCAGTGAGCGAGGTTGCCATGCCACAGAGACCGGATGCCACGACAAAGCCCAGAATCGACCCGAGCAGGTAGCGTTTCTGGCCGATCCGGTCGGTGAGAAAGCCGGTCATGGGCATGAGAATGGCTGATGAAACCAGGTAACTCGTGAGTACCCAGGTGATCTGGTCGGTGGTCGCACCGAGTTGTCCCTGCATTTTGGGCAGGGCTACATTCACGATCGTGGTGTCGATGACCTGCATGACGGTAGCCATCATCACGGCTACCGTCACGAGGAATCTGGAACCTCCGGGCTGATGAGCCCCTGGCTGCTCAGCGGATGCCATGAACCTTTAGCGGATGGTTGACCTCAACCGTGACATTGACGCTCGCCCCCACCCGGAGGGGAAACGACGGACTGGGATCGAGGATCGTGATCCGGATCGGGATGCGCTGGGTCACCTTGACCCAGTTTCCCGTTGCGTTTTCGGGCGGGAGAAGCGAGAAAGCCGTTCCGGCTGCGGGGCTGATACTGGCGACCACTCCCTGAAACGTGTGGTTCGGGTACATTGCAACATCCACCTTTGCAGCATCGCCGATCCGGATATGCGACAGATCGGTTTCCTTGAAGTTTGCATTGACCCACCAGCGGCTGTTGCACACGATGACGAATGGGGAAACACCCGGGGTTGCCATGTCACCGGGGTGCAGGTTGGCTGTTGTGATGGTCCCGTCGCAGGTTGCATCCACACGGGTCTGTTTGAGCCGCCAGAGCGCCTCGTCGAGGTTGGCGCGGGCGATCCGGATGAGCTGGTTCTTTGGACCCGGCTGACCGAGCTTCTGCCGGGCGGCAGCGAGTTCGGCTTGGGCAAGATGGAGTCGGGCCGTTGCGCTTTTCAAGGCTGCGATCGCATTGTCATAGGCCTGCCTGGTTCCGTACCCTTCATGGAGGAGGTTCTCGGCGCGCTTGGCGTTGAGGCGGTCATTCGTGAAAATGGCATGTGCGAAACGGACATTGGCCGATTGGGCGTGTAGATCGGCCTCGAGTGCCTGCACCGTCTGTTGTGCCTGGTTGAAGGCCGCGCGCGCACGTGCGACTGCGATCCGGAACGGGGTTGGATCGATACGGTAGAGGAAGGTGCCGGAGTGGACGCGTTCGTGGTTATGAACCAGAACCTCTACGATGCGTCCGGCGACCAAGGGTGCGGGCTGCACCACGCGGGCTGCAAGATAGGCATCCGCGGTGTTCGGATGATACCGGCTGTATTCGTAGTACCAGATGCCCAAAGCGATCAGGATGAGGCATACGATGATGATGAGCAGCCAGCGGATTGACTTGCGCATGCGCTGATTCTCCCGATCGGTGACAGGGACGCGGGATGCCCCCCTGTTCTGCACCTCAAAAAATGATTCCCCGCCAGCCATTCTCCGCCCCGACGCCGCTTGGGATCCAAACGGGGTTCAGGTAGACCCCGGCAGGTGTTCGAGGCAGGTCCGAAAGGTCAGCGAGAGTGTTGGACCAGACAGTCTATTTTACTGCGAAGCCCCTCCTGGTGCAGGGTCGCCTTTGGGCATCCCTTTGAGAAAAAGATCGGGATAAAGGGGTTGACTTGGATCCAGGGCGTAGCGGGAGAAATCCCGCATGCCGGCTTCGGTCAGAACCTCTTCGTCGATGAAAAACCGTCCGGTGGTCTCGCGGGCCGGACGTTTCAGGATCTCGATCGCCGCATCGGCAACAATATCGGGCGTACGGCAGTTTCCCGGCTTGACCAGCCCGCCGAGCATCGTCAGCGCCTGGGTTGCGATCACGGTTTTGGGCCAGAGTGCGTTGACCGCGATGCCCAGCGGCGCAAACTCACGGGACCATCCGAGAACGCAAAGGCTCATGCCCATTTTGGAAAGCGTATAGGCAAGGTGCTTTTCATACCAGACGGGCTCGAGACTGGGAGGAGGGGAGAGCGTGAGGATATGGGGGTTTTTCGACCGGACAAGATGGGGCAGGGCGGCCCGTGTCGTGACATAGGTTCCCCGGACATTAACCGACCAGAGGAGATCGAAGCGCTTGGCAGGAGTGTCTTCGGTACCCGTGAGTGAAATGGCGCTGGCGTTGTTCACGAGCAGGTCAACTCCTCCCCACTCGGACACGACCTGCGCGATCGCTGATTCGACCGCGTCGACAGCGCGGATATCGACCGCGAGCGGCAAGGCTTCCGCGCCCAATGCACGAATCTCCCGGGCAACCGAGTCGATGGTTCCCGGTAACACGGGATGGGGTTCACGGGTCTTTGCGAGAATCGCGATGCGCGCACCTTCCGCTGCGGCTCGGAGTGCGATGGCCCGGCCGATGCCACGGCTGCCCCCGGTCATGACCAGGATGCGGTCTTTGAGATTTCCTGAGGGCTGGATCATGGGCAGTCTCCGGTGGTGATTGCCGATATACTGGCACGGATCCGTACCGGTTGGAGGGCCATGGTCGGTGAGAGGTGGGAGCATGCTTCTCAGTCCAGGTGAGCTGCAGGATCGGCTGGAGGATCCCGCGCTCATCCTCTTCGATTGCAGGTTCCGACTTCAGGACCCGACCTGGGGACGGCGGGTGTGGGCCGAGGCTCACATCCCCGGCGCAGATCACGCGGATCTCGAGCGGGTGCTTTCGGGACCCATCACGCCCTCGAGCGGACGTCATCCCTTGCCGGATCCGGGTGCTTTTGCTGCCTGGCTTGCCGGCCATGGGGTCGGACGGGATACGATGGTTGTGGCCTACGACGAGACGAGTGGTCCCTTCGCCACACGCCTTTGGTGGCTTCTGCGCTGGATTGGACTCAAGGAAGTGGCCGTTTTGGATGGCGGAATCCGGGCCTGGCGCGAACTCGGCGGAGGCGTGAACGACGGGCCGCCGGATCTCAAGCCCGGGCACTTCATCCCCGCCCCCGATGACCAGCTTTGGCTTGGGATCCAAGCGATTGAGCGGGTCGTGGCGGGGAGCGACCCGGGGCTCATTCTGGATGCACGGCAGGCATCACGTTATCTTGGTCGAGAAGAGCCGATTGACCCGGTTGCCGGACATATCCCCGGCGCAGTCAATGTCTGTTACCTCGATACACTGACATCGGATGGCACCTTCAAATCCCCAGGCGAGCTCCGCAGGATATTCACGGATGGTCTCAGGGGATATCCGCCCGAGTGCGTGATCCATTCCTGCGGTTCGGGGGTGACGGCCACTCACACGCTTTTTGCCATGGAGTGGGCTGGCCTTGTGGGATCGCGTCTTTATGCGGGTTCCTACAGTGAATGGATCCGTGATGGATGTCACCCGGTTGAAACCGGTGGAGCGGATGCCTGAATGAAGATCGGGAGCGGCCTCCGCCCGGGTACCTTCCCACTGAGTGCACCGCGAGGCTGATTCGGCATTCGCGCGCGATCCGTTGCGTCCCC
>JAJZBR010000026.1 GCA_021798795.1 Pseudomonadota bacterium | reverse complement strand
CCGGGACGAAACGCGGCACGCGCGGACGCCGATTCGACGGCGGCGGGACCGGCCGTGATGTGGGAGATTCTCCCCATCATCGATCGAAAAATCTAAGGTTGAATCGCATGGAAGGAAATGGGTGAAATGCTTGTGCGCACCCCGGAGTCCCCGATTTTTTTGCAAATTGGTACCATTCCACGTAAGGTAGGGGTGAAACGCAGAGCAGGCCAGACAGTCGCTCCGTCTTCGGGCGGAGAGGAAAGTCCGGGCTCCACGGATCAGGGCGCCAGGTAACGCCTGGGGGGTGCGAGCCTACGGAAAGTGCCACAGAAAAGATACCGCCGAAGCGCCGCAAGGCGCTGGCAAGGGTGAAATGGTGCGGTAAGAGCGCACCGCGCTGTCGGCAACGGCAGTGGCAGGGTAAACCCCGCCCGGAGCAAGACCGAATAGGGGAGCACGTCGCCTCAAAACGACACGTGTGATCCGCACGGCTCCCGGGTTGGTCGCTAGAGTGCAACGGCGACGTTGCATCGAGATGCATGACTGTCCGCGACAGAACCCGGCTTATCGGCCCGCTCTACGTTTCCCTAGAGAACCGCCTCTTCCCGCATCTGCTGGCTGTGCATCAGGACGAATCGGTCGCGTTACGGGCCTTTGCAGCGTATTGTTGTATCGAAACTGAGATGGATCTTCACCTCGTGGCGGACGAGCGGCATGGATTGGGCTGGTCTCGGCCGGATCGATGCAGCCATGGTCAAAAGCGGGCGGAATGTCTCGGTGCGAGGCGTGCGCAGGATTTGGATGTGCAAAATAACTGATTGCGCGTACCCCAGTGCCTGGCAGGCCTTTTGTGCAATTGTTTTGATCCGGCCAAACCCTGCCACGATGAGATGCTCGCGGGCGCGGTTCACGCCGAGCGGTTGATAGACGATCGAGGGATTGATGAGTTTGGTTTCGAGTTCACCGATGACTTGACTCATGAGCGTGAGATTCCGGGTGCGAAACGTGATGGAGCCACTCGCAAACCACTCGGTAATCACCCCATTGGCCCAAGTACTTGGATAAGTGCCCAGCCTGCGTATGAAAAATCGGAGCTGATTCCGCATGGGTTTAAGCCGGGCAATGGCCCAGCGCAGGGTCTCGTTTGCTTGGGCTTGGGCGCGAACGGCTGTCGGGGCCCGGCTTTGCGCAGTGAGGGTTGCCTCGAGCTCGGTCGGGACGTGCGTGCTCAGGCTGAGGTTGAAGCTCACGACTGGGCCCGATTGGGTTCCGGCCAGGGCCAGGGAGATCCCACTGAATGCGAGAATCGTCGCGATTGTGGTGCCTTTCGCCCATCTCCTAACGACATGCCGGGTTGATTCCGATCGGTTGGACGTCACGAGCTGCTCCGGTTGGTGTCCTTTGTGACGAGCCTAATCCGGACGCGGGGTCAACGCAAGACCCCAGCTCGAGATCCCCTCATGTGCTGCGGTCAGTCCCCTAAACTCATGTATGGTCTTGCGCCATTGACGATCGTCTGATCCGCATCCATTCGGGAACGAACGGAAGAAGACGACGAGCGTATTTTATAACTATATGAATATATTGATAATATAAAAAAACTGGACGAAATCCACAAAGGGTTCCAGGCAAAATCCATACAGGAGTTTGCAGTTGTGGTAAAAAGTGGTAAAAACTGGGCTAGAGCATACATCAGGAGCCGATTTTGTACCGTGGCGTCAATCAGGTGGCATTGGATGGGAAGGGCCGTCTCGCGGTTCCGACCCGCTACCGCCGTGCCCTGTCGGAAACCTGTCAGGGTGCACTCGTTTTCACGGTCGATCGGGATGAATGTCTGCTGCTCTATCCCTTGCCGGAATGGGAACAAGTGGAAGCCCAGCTCTCGGCCTTGCCCAACCTGGATCGTCAGACCCGTCGTCTGCAAAGGCTTCTGCTTGGGCATGCGACAGAGGTTGTCATGGATTCCCACGGACGCATCCTGGTCCCACCGCCGCTGCGGGTTTTCGCGAAACTGGACCATCGGGTGGTTTTGATCGGACAGGGGAACAAATTCGAGCTCTGGGACGAATCGCGCTGGACCGAAAACCGGAGAATCTGGCTCGCGGAAGGATTGCCGGCGGGCACGGACCTGCCCACAGAACTTGCCAACCTGCGTTTATGAGGTCGCCTGCCCGTGGAGATGACCCACACTCCTGTACTCGCCGAGGAGGTGGTGGGATCCCTCATTCAGGATCCCGCTGGCATCTACGTCGATGCGACCTATGGGCGCGGCGGACATACCCGGATGGTGCTTTCGGCGCTTGCCCCCTCCGCGCGCCTAATCGTCTGCGATCGCGACCCCGAGGCTTCGGATCATGCCCGCCGCCAGTTCGGCACGGACAGCCGGGTGCGTGTGTTCCAGGGCCGATTTTCGAATCTCGGCCACTGGCTCGAGGCTCAAGGTGTAATGGGTGAGATCCAGGGCATTCTCTTCGATCTCGGGGTATCCTCGCCCCAGCTCATGGATCCCCGGCGTGGATTTTCATTCCAGGCCGACGGTCCGCTCGACATGCGCATGAGTGGGGAGGAGGGATCGAGCGCAGCCGATTGGCTGTCGCGCGCGAGCCTGCCCGAGCTTGAGCGCGTCATCCGAGAGTGGGGCGAGGAGCGTTATGCCAGGCGCATTGCCCAGGCCATCGTTTCCGAACGGCGGAGCGGCGGGGGCGAATGGACTACCTTGCGACTCGCTCGGATCGTTGCCCGCTCAGTGCCGCGATGGGAGCGTGACAAACATCCGGCGACCCGAACCTTTCAGGCCATCCGCATTGCGGTCAACGAGGAGCTTTGGGAGCTTGAGGCCGCATTGCCCAACGCTGCCCGAGCGCTTCGAATCGGCGGGCGTCTTTTGGTTGTGAGTTTCCACTCGCTAGAGGACCGGATCGTCAAACATTTCTTCAGGGACCACCGGGAACCGCGTCGACCCACTCCGGACCTCATGGTTTCCGAAGGGTTTCGATTCAGGGTGATGGGCCGGCCCATTCGCCCGTCCGCGCTTGAGCGTCACAACAATCCGAGAGCGCGGAGCGCCCTGCTCCGGATCGGCGAGCGGGTTTCATGAAAGCGGGTTCGGCCGTATCGTTTCTCCTTGCCATTGCGCTCCTCGCGAGTGCGCTCCTCGTGGTCCAGGCGACCTATGAGCACAGAAGCCGTCTGGCCGAGCTCATCCACCTCCGGTCGCTTCACGAGATGGCGCAAGCGCGTCGGATGCAGCTCATGCTCCAGAAAAGCACGCTCACCAATCATGCGCGGATCGCGCGGCTCGCCAAACGCGAGTTCGGCATGCACTCCCCCCACCACATTCGGCTGATCCTGGTGAAAAAACCATGACCGGATCCGGCCCGCAGTCGGCCGCGATCCGCCGGGTTCTCCTGATCGTGTTTTTTGCACTTTTTGGTATCGGATTGGTTGTGCGCGCGCTCTGGCTTGAAGTCGGCGAGCGGGCGTTTTTGTTGAAGCAGGTAACCGAACGCGATTTGCGGGTGCTGACCTTGCCGGCACACCGGGGTCTCATCGTGGACCGCCATGGTGAGCCACTTGCGGTCAGTGCGCCGGTCGAGGATCTTTGCCTCGATCCCCGGGTCTTCATACAGGAACGTGCCGACTGGGCATCGTTGGCTCGCGCGCTCGCCTGGCCGGAAGCGAGACTCGCGCGCATCGTCCGAGCATCCCGCAAGGAGTATTTCCTTTATCTCGAACGTGACCTCGATCCGTTCCACGCCGAGAGCATTCTCAACCGGGGCATTCCAGGGGTTTTTCTGGTGCCCGCCGATGAGCGGTTCTATCCGGCAGGTGCGATTGCGAGCCAGCTCGTCGGCTACACGAATATCGACGACCAGGGTCAAGGTGGTTTGGAACTCGAGTTCAACCAGTGGCTCAAGGGTCAGGACGGGCGCATGGAAGTGATCCAGAACGGACGCGGCCAGACGGTGCATGTGGTGCGGATCCTTGCTCATCCGAAACCGGGCCGCATCCTGCGCACGAGTCTTGATCTGAGACTCCAATACCTTGCCTACCGAGCGCTTCGCAACGAAATCCGCAAGGAGCAAGCACGTTCCGGTTCGGTGGTGGTGACGGATCCCCAAAACGGCGAAATCCTGGCGATGGTGAGCATTCCGTCCTTCAATCCGAACAACCGCTCCACCTTCATCCCGGCGCACATGCGTGCGCGCGCCGCAACCGACATGTTCGAGCCGGGTTCTTCCTTCAAACCCTTTACCATCTCGGCCGCGCTCGCGAGCGGCCGTTATGAACCCTGGAGTCTCGTGAATACCGGCAACGGAGTCTTCCGGATCGGGGATTACACGATCCGGGACGACGCGGACTTTGGCATCATCGATCTCACGACGCTGCTCGAAAAATCGAGCAATGTCGGAGCGGCCAAGATCGCACTCTCGCTCCCGCGGCATTATCTCTGGCAGGCCTATCACGCATTCGGGTTCGGACAGACGACCGGCACGGGGTTTCCCGGGGAATCGCCGGGTCTCCTGCATCGTTGGTTCGAATGGCCGCCCGCCGCCCACGCGGCCATCGCGTATGGCTACGGGGTTTCCGTGACCGCATTGCAGCTGGCTCGCGCCTATAGTGTGCTCGCGGATGGCGGAATCCGGCGGCCCCTGACCTTTCTTGACCTCGTCCATCCGCCAGACGGACGGCGGGTCATTCCGGCACGACTGGCCCAGACCCTGCGCACGATGCTCGAGACAGTGGTTTCGCCGGCGGGGACCGGTTTCCGGGCGCAGATTCCTTATTACCGGGTGGCTGGCAAGACCGGGACCGCCCGTCTGTTCATCCATGGCCACTACTCACGCCGGGTCTACAACTCGGTGTTTGCCGGCATGGCACCTGCCGGGCATCCCCGCTTTGTGGTGATCGTCATTATCAAACACGCGATCCGGGCCTATTTTGGTGGCCTGGTCGCGGCACCCGTGTTTGCGAAAGTGATGCAGAGTGCACTTCGGCTCTATGGCGTGGCCCCCTCCCATTGGCCGCATGCCACCCCACCCATCGTGCTTCCTGGCCCGGAGCCCGTCTCGTGACGCTTCGCCCGGATCTCGCCGCCTGCCTGGCCGGGTTCACGTCAGACCCGATTCCCGATGGACCCATCGTCTCGCTTGTCCTGGACAGTCGTCAGATCCTGCCTGGGAGCGTGTTTCTGGCCGTGCAGGGCACGCACAGGCACGGGCTCGAGTACTTGGACGAAGCACGGGATGGCGGCGCCTGGGCGGTCGTCTACGAACCCGGAGCCGGAATCGGGGTTCCCGCCGGATTGCCGTCCGTTGCGGTGCCGGAGTTGCGCCGGCGAGTGGGTGAGATCGCCGCCCGTTTTTACGGGCATCCGAGCGATGGGATGAGCATCTATGCCGTGACGGGAACCAACGGCAAGACTTCGGTAGCTTGGTTTCTGACGCAGGCGCTTGATCGGCTGGGCGAACGTACGGGGTATCTCGGTACGCTCGGAGCGGGCCCCCTCGGGGCGATCGAACCAAGCGATCGCACCACTCCCGATCCGATTGCGCTCCAGTCGACCTTATCGGACTGGCGTGATCGGGGTTTCACGGCCGTGAGTCTCGAGGCTTCCTCCCACGCGCTCGACCAGGGGCGGCTTGGAGGAACCCGGATCTCGGTCGGCCTGTTCAGCAATCTCACGCACGATCACCTGGATTATCACGGGGATCTCGCGCACTACCGCGCTGCCAAATCGAAACTGTTCAGCGATTTCTCGCTGGATGGGGCCGTATTCAACGTGCGCGATCCCATCGGGCGCGATTTTGCCCGCGAACTCGTTCCGGGCCGGCCCAAAATCAGGGTTGCCCTGGAACCGGACCCAGCCTGGGCGGTCGATCTCGGGATCGATCGAGCGGTCGAATACCGACCTGACGGCATGCGCTTTTTGCTGAGAGACCGCACACATGAAGTGCCCGTCACGACACCCTTATGGGGACGGTTCAATCTCGAGAACCTGCTTCTCGTAGCTGGCGCGCTCCGGTATCGTGGTCTCGATCTTGCGGCGATCGGTTCCCTGCTCGGGCAGCTCAATCCGCCGCCCGGTCGCTTCGAGCGATTTGAAGCGCCGGGCCGTCCACTTGTTGTGGTCGACTACGCGCACACCCCGGATGCCTTGGCGCAGGCTCTCGAGACGCTCCGGCAGGCGGTTAGGGGAGAACTGACGGTCGTTTTCGGCTGCGGCGGGGAGCGGGATACCCAGAAGCGACCGGTCATGGGCGCGATTGCCGCGCGTCAGGCACGCCGGATCATCCTGACCGATGACAACCCGCGTAGCGAGGAGCCCGCGCAAATCACGGATGCGATCCGCATGGGTATACCCGATGCCGCATGGGTCCGGGTCGAGCATGACCGGAGCCGGGCGATCCGGTTGGCGCTGGAGACGACCGATCCGATGGGCGCCGTTCTGGTTGCGGGCAAGGGCCACGAGATCACTCAGGTTGTCGACGGCCGTGAGATGGCCTATTCCGACCGCACGACCGTAGCTGATTTGCTGCGCGGGAGGGCTCACGGATGATGGACTGGAGTCTCACCGAGATTGCACGGGCCGTGGGCGGGGAACTCAGGGGTCGGGACCGTCCGTGTCGCGGAGTATCGATTGATAGCAGGAGTCTCGAGGCCGACAACCTGTTTGTCGCGCTGGCCGGTTCGCACCAGGACGGTCATGCATTTGTCGAGGCAGCCCGCGCGGGGCGGGCGGGCGGTGTGCTGGTATCGCGAGCATCCGGGATCCAATGCGAATCCGCAATCATCGTGGCCGAACCCTTGAGCGCGCTCGGCATGCTGGCGCACGCCTGGCGTCGGAATCTCCGGGCGCCCGTTGCCGCGATCACCGGATCGAACGGGAAAACAACGGTCAAGAACATGCTGGCCACGATTCTCGGTTCAAACGCCCGTGTGCTCGCGACCGCTGGCAACCTGAACAACCGGATCGGCGTGCCGCTCACGCTGCTCAACGGGATCGACGATCCGGAAACCATCGTTTTGGAACTCGGGACGAGCGCACCGGGGGAGATCGCCCTACTGGGTGCGATGGTCGAACCCGATCTCGCACTCGTGACGAACGCGCAGGCCGCTCATCTCGAGGGGCTCGGAACCATCGATCAGGTCGCCCGCGAAAAATGCGCGCTATACGAAGCCCTCTCCGATAGGGGGATCGCTGTCTTGAGTGCCGAGGACCCCTACGCTCCCTTGTGGCAAGAACGGATCGGAGGGCGCCGAGTGGTGCGCTTCGGTCTCGCGACGGGAGACATCCGTTTCGAGGCTCCTCCCCGGTGGGATGCCGAGCAGAAGCGCTGGCATGGGACGGTATGCGCAGCGGGTCGTTCGTGCCCCTTCGAACTCGGCCTCTTCGGTCGGCACAATACCTTCAACGCGCTGGCCGCGATCGCCCTAGCCTGGGCTTGGTCGGTACCTATCGAGACGAGTGCCCGTGCCCTCGCCCGATTCCGCCCGGCTGCACGCAGGCTCGAGTGCAAAACCGGACCGGGGGGCATCGAGATCCTGGACGATTCCTACAATGCGAACCCGCAATCGGTGATGGCGGGAATCGACGCGGCGCTCGCGCTCGGCCGTCCGCTCTGGCTCGCGATCGGGGATTTGGCCGAGCTCGGTTCCGAATCGATCCGTTGGCACCGGGATCTCGGCCGGGCCGCGCGGGAACGAGGGGTTCAACGCGTTTACGCAACGGGTCCTGCGACGCGGGAGCTCATTCAGGGTTTCGGTACGGGTGGGCAATGGTTCCAAACACCCGGCGCACTGCTCGATCAGCTCGATCGGGATCTTGCCGAAGGCCCCGCCGTGATTCTGGTCAAAGGCTCTCATTCGTCGCGGATGGATGAGATCGCGGATGCCCTCTCAGCCAAAGGAGGTTCCGATGCTCGTCTGGCTCACTGATGCCCTGACCCACTGGATTCCAGGATTCCGGGTTTTTCATTATCTGACCTTCCGGGTTCTCCTCGCGGTGGTGACGGCCCTCAGCCTGACGCTCATCCTGGGCCCGTACATGATCCGGCGTCTCGAAGCGCTCCGGGTGGGCCAGGTGATCCGGGAACTCGGTCCCAAGCAGCATCAGTCGAAGCGCGGGACGCCAACGATGGGTGGAACCCTGATCCTCCTCTCGATCCTGATCACGACACTGCTCTGGGCCAATCCCGCCAATCGTTATGTGCTGCTCGTGCTGGCCACGCTCCTGGCTTTCGGACTCATCGGAGGAGTGGATGACATGCTCAAGCTCCGGCGGGATTCGAGCCGGGGCCTGCGCGCGCGTGACAAGTTTGCCGCACAGGCTGTAGCGGCCCTGATTTTGGTTGGTATCCTCTATGCGACGGATCGCCATCCCCTGGCGACGACCCTGCTCATTCCGTTCGTGAAGCATGCCGCCTGGCCGCTTGGGGCCGCAGGCTTTCTTTCGCTCGGCTGGCTGGTCATCGTCGGAACGAGCAATGCGGTCAATCTGACCGACGGACTCGATGGCCTCGCGATCATGCCGGCCGTATTTGTTGCCGGGGCCCTGTCCGTCTTCGCCTATGTGACGGGCAACTACAACTTTGCCGCTTACCTCGAAATCGCGTATCTGCCGCACACCGGAGAACTCGCGGTTTTTTGTGCGAGTCTCATGGGCGCGGGCATCGGGTTCCTCTGGTTCAATACCTATCCCGCACAGGTCTTCATGGGGGATGTGGGCGCGTTGGCGCTGGGCGCCGCCTTGGGAATGATTGCGCTCATGGTGCGCCAGGAAATCATGCTGGTATTCATGGGCGGCATCTTCGTGATCGAGACACTCTCGGTCATCCTCCAGGTCGCATCGTTCAAGCTGACCGGGCAACGCCTGTTCCGGATGGCCCCGCTTCATCATCATTTCGAACTCAAAGGCTGGGCGGAGCCCAAGGTCATCGTGCGGTTCTGGATCATCTCCTTTGTGCTGGTTCTCCTCGCGCTCGCGACGCTCAAGGTACGGTGAGCCGATGGGACACGATCTCGTTTTGGGTCTGGGTCGCAGTGGCTGGGCAAGCGTGCGCTGGCTGGCCGGCCAAGGCAGGAGTGTGATCGCAATCGATGATCGCTCAGCCCCGGCCAGCGGGGAAGTTCCCGTACCGCTTCCTCCGGGCGTGGTGATCCACTGGGATGGCGCGACCCGAGACCTGCCCGCGGATTGCGATCGGGTGGTTGCGGCCCCGGGTGTGCCCGATGCGCATCCCCTGATCCAGGCGGCCCGCCGGCGCGGCATTGAAATCCTGGGTGATATCGAGCTTTTCGCACGGGTCACCACGCGCCCGATTGTGGCCGTGACCGGAACCAACGGGAAAAGCAGCGTCGTGACCCTGGTCACGGAGATGGCCCGTCACGTCGGCCTTCGGGTCCGCTCCGGTGCCAATCTCGGGACGCCCGTGCTCGAACTCGCCTCTGAGCCACCGGCCGACCTCTACGTGCTCGAGCTCTCGAGTTTCCAGCTGGAGCGGACTGAATCACTCTCCCTGCGTGCGGCAGTCGTGCTCAACATCTCCCAGGACCACTTCGACCGCCACCCATCGCTTGACGATTATGTCCGGGCCAAGGCGCGGATTTACCGCAATGCTCGGATCAAGGTCGCGAATCGAGACGAGCCGCTCGTGATGACGATGCTGGAACTCGGACGGCCGGATTACACCTTCGGCTGGAGCACACCCGGATCGGAGAAGGAGTTTGGGATCCGTGATACCGGGTCGGGACCGGTTCTGGCGCGCGGGCGGACGCCCATTCTCCCCTTGGCGGATCTTCCCGGTAGCGGGCGGATACCAGCGCTGACCGCACTGGCCGCCCTCGCACTCACGGCGGATCTCGGGTGGGAGCCCGATCCCGTCCGGGAAGCGATTCGTTCGTTTCATGGCCTGCCGCATCGGCGCGAGTGCGTGGGTGCGCTTCGTGGGGTGCGTTTTGTCGACGACAGCAAGGCCACGAATGTGGGATCAGCTGTGGCTTCGGTTGAAAGTTTTGCGGAGCCCATCGTTCTGATTGCAGGCGGAGTCGGCAAGGGACAGGACTTCAAGCCCTGGGCGGAAGCCGTCGCGCCGCGGGTCCGCTCGGTGTTTCTGATCGGCGAGAGCGCCGAGTCCATGGCCGAGCTGCTTCGGGGGCGCTGCCCGGTCGAGACGGCCGGGGGGCTTCGGGAAGCCGTGCGATCTGCCTTTCGCGCGGCAAACGCAGGTGACCTCGTGCTGCTTGCGCCAGCCTGTGCGAGTTTCGACCAGTTCCGCGATTACGCCGAGCGCGGTCAAGTGTTCCAAGAGGCATTCCGGGAGCTCGACCATGGTTGATCGTCCGCTGGCATCACCCGGCCGGCATGCGGTGCAGAGGCTCGATGGCGCCCTCCTCGCCGTGACATTTCTATTGCTCGGCTTGGGTCTTGTGATGGTCGCCTCCGCCTCGATTTTCTGGTCCACTGCCGTAAGCGGGCACGCCTGGCGCGTTTTCGACCGGCAGTTCATTTTTGCCCTGCTCGGCCTCGCGGCAGGATTTGTTGTCCTCAATGTGCCGCTCGGGCTCCTCTTGCGCCTGCGGCTTTTGGCGCTCGCTCTTGCCCTGCTTCTTTTGGTGCTGGTATTGGTGCCAGGTATCGGGCGCGAGGTCAACGGCAGTATCCGGTGGTTGCCGCTCGGGCCGGTTCGGATCCAGGCATCGGAGCCAGCTCTGCTCCTTTTGGCCATCTATCTCGCGGGCTACGCGAGCGAACAGGGGGATCAACTCCGCAAAAATCTGGCCGGGCTCATCCGGCCGCTTCTCGTCGTAGGTTGCTGCGCGATGCTCCTTTTGCTCGAGCCTGACTTCGGTGCTGCCGTGGTGCTCATGGCCATGACCGGGACGGTATTTTTTCTGGCCGGTGCGCGTTGGCGCGACATGATCCGGGTAGCCCTGGTTGCGGTATTGGGGCTCCTCCTGGTTGCACTGGCAGCACCCTATCGGGTCATCCGGCTCACCACCTTCCTCGATCCCTGGCACCACGCCCTGGGAGGAGGATTCCAACTCGCCCAATCCCTCATGGCGATCGGGCATGGCGGATGGTTGGGGGTGGGTCTCGGGCGCGGGATCGAGAAGATGTTTTATCTCCCCGAGCCGGAATCGGATTTCATTTTCGCGGTGATCGGGGAAGAGCTTGGGTTCGTGGGCATGATGGTCACGCTCGCGCTCTATGGATACCTCCTTTTACGCATCTTCAGGATCGCGCGCCTGGCTGAAATCTCGGGACGCGGGTTCGAGGGTCTCTTGTGCTATGCCGTGGGCGGCTGGATCGGCATGGAGGCACTCATCAACATGGGGGTCAATCTGGGGGCGCTGCCGACCAAGGGGATCACCCTGCCGCTTCTTTCCGCAGGCGGTTCGAACCTCGTGGTCACGCTCGTGGCCATCGGACTCGTCCTCAACGTGGGCGCGAATCTCGATGGTCGACGTGCGCGCGGCGGAGCGTCCGGGAGGGAGTATGCCTAGGTTGCCCGTCATCGCAATCGTGGCAGGCGGAACCGGCGGACACGTCATGCCGGCTTTGGCCGTTGCCGATCAACTGACCCGGGAGGGCTATGCCGTCCATTGGTTTGGAACCCGGCGCGGGCTCGAAACCCAGCTCGTGCCCCAACGCGGCTATCCCCTGACCCAGCTCAGCCTCAGCGGATTCCGGGGCAAACCCGGATGGGCCCGTTTCGTGGGCGGGGTCGGGCTTGTGGTCGCCCTGATCCGGAGCGGGTGGGTGCTCCGCCGCCTCAGGGTCGATGCCGTGCTCGGCATGGGTGGATACGCGAGCGTCGCAACCGGTCTGGCCGCATGGGCCTCACGCCGTCCGCTCCTCATCCACGAGCAGAATGCGGTCGCGGGCTGGGCCAACCGCTTGTTGCGCCCGCTGGCGCATCGGGTCTTCACCGCCTTCCCCGGGGTCTTTCCGCCCGGCCCCAGGGTTTTTGAAGTGGGGCTCCCTGTGCGCTCCGAAATCCGGTCGCTCGAATCGCCCCGGATACGCTTCGCCCAGCGTCCCGAAACCCGCCGTCTCCTGGTCTTGGGAGGCAGTCAGGGTGCAAAGCGCCTGAACGAAGTCGTGCCCCGGGTCTTGGCACTCTGGCCGGCTCCGCTATCCGTGATCCATCAATCCGGATCGGAGCGAGTGGAGGAAACCGAACGGGCCTATCGTCAGGGTTCACTCGCAGCCCAGGTTGTGGCTTTTCTGGATGACATCGCTCAGGCGTATGCGTGGGCGGATCTCGTGATCGCCCGGGCGGGAGCCTCAACCATCGCTGAACTCGCCGCGGCGGGACTGCCATCGATTCTGATCCCCTATCCCCATGCAGCCGACGATCATCAAACGCACAATGCCCGCTATCTCGTCGAACGCGGTGCGGCACGCCTCATTCCGGATCCCGAACTTGATACGGAGACCCTGCTGCGGGCCCTGCGGGAACTGCTCCGGGACCGGCGGGAACTGCTCCGCATGGCTGAGGCGGCGCGGGCGGCGGCCCACCCGGGTGCAGCGGAGGCGATCGTAGCGGGTATCCGTGAAGCAGTGGAGAGCCGGTCATGATGCAGGCCGAGCGGATGGGACAGATCCGGCGCATTCATTGTGTCGGGATCGGTGGAACGGGCATGAACGGCGTGGCCGAGGTGCTCCACAATCTCGGGTATGCAGTCTCCGGTTCGGACCGCGAGGCGAGCCCGACCATTGAACGGCTCATCGCATTGGGCATTCCGGTCACGATCGGGCACCGGGCCGAGACGGTCGCGGGCGCGGATGTCGTCGTCATATCGAGTGCCATCGCTCCGGATAACGTTGAGCTCGTGGCCGCGCACGCGCAGCGGATACCGGTCATCCCGCGCGCCGAGATGCTGGCTGAACTCATGCGTTTCCGCTACGGCGTCGCGGTTGCCGGGAGCCACGGCAAAACCACGACCACGGCGCTCATCGCGAGCATCCTCGTCGAGGCGGGGGAAGATCCGACCTTCGTGGTTGGGGGGCGGCTGAACAGCGTCTCGGCCAATGCGCGCCTCGGTGGCGGGCGCTATCTCGTCGCCGAAGCGGACGAAAGCGATGCCTCGTTCCTGCTCTATCAACCGCTGCTCGCAGTCGTCACCAATATCGACCGCGATCACCTGGGCACCTATCACGGCGATTTCAACCGCCTGTGCGACGCGTTTCATGATTTTCTGCATCATCTGCCCTTCTACGGTGTGGCCGTTCTCGGTCTGGACGATCCCGAAGTCTCCCGCCTCCTGCCTCGGGTTGCGCGCCCGGTCGTGAGCTACGGGTTTTCCCGATCCGTAGACGTGCGCGCGGTGGAAGTCACCTACGAGGGCTTGCAGACCCGGATCCGGGTGGCGCGGCGCGACCGAGCCGATGCCGAGTTTCTCGTCAATCTGGTGGGACGGCACAACGCTTCGAATGCACTGGCTGCGATCGCGGTGGCCGGTGTGCTCCAGTTGCCCGATCTGGCGGTGTCCCGCGCGCTCGCGGGCTTTGCCGGAACCGGAAGGCGTTTCCAGTTTCACGGGAGCGGACGATTCGGATTGGTCGAGTATCTTCTGGTCGAAGATTACGCCCACCATCCGCGCGAAATAGAGGCAACGCTTGCGGCGGCGGATCTGGCCTGGCCGACGCGACGCAAGGTTGTGGTCTTCCAGCCGCACCGCTATAGCCGTACCTTCGATCTCATGGACGACTTCAGCCGGGTTTTATCCCACGCGATGGCGCTCGTGCTGACGGAGGTCTATCCGGCGGGCGAGGTCCCGCGTCCCGCAGCCGACGGGCGTGCGCTGTCGCGCTCCGTCCGGGCGCGGGGCCAGGTCGATCCGATTTTTGCCGAACAGATCGGCGATATCCCGAAGATCCTCTCCAACATCGTCCGTCCGGACGATGTGGTGCTGCTCTTGGGAGCGGGCGACTGGGGCCGGGTGATTCCGGAGCTGCTCCATCGGGGGGGCGAACCGTGACGGATGGGATCCGGGAGAACGTCTCCATGTCCGCGTTCACCACTTGGCGGGCGGGCGGATGCGCCAGGCGCCTGTTTGAGCCCGGCGATCGGGGCGCACTCGCCGCGTTTCTTCGCACGCTCGATCCCACCGAGCAGGTCTTCTTTGTCGGACTGGGCAGCAATCTTCTCGTGCGGGATGGCGGAATCCAGGGAACCGTCGTGCTCATGAGAAAGGGGTTTTCCACAGTGACCCGGCTTGATGCCGGCCTGCTCCGGGTCGAGGCGGGTGTGGCCTGTGCCCAGATCGCCCGCCGGGCGATTCATTGGAAACTCGCCGGCGCCGATTTTTTCGCTGGCATCCCGGGCACGCTCGGCGGCGCGCTTGCGATGAACGCGGGCGCATTCGGCGACGAGACCTGGCGTCACGTGAAGGCCATCGAGTGGATCAGCCGGGTCGGAGATATCGAGTGGCTCCCGGCCGAACGATTGGTGGTGTCCTATCGACACGTTCCGGTTCCGCCGGGGCAGGGGTTCCTCGCAGCGGATCTCGCGTTCAAACCGGACCCCAAAGTCACGCGGAAGGGCATCCGTGAACTATTGGCCCAACGCGCGGCCACGCAGCCACTTGAGCATCCGAACTCGGGATCGGTGTTCATGAATCCGCCGGGTGACTACGCAGCGCGCCTGATTGAATCCTGCGGGCTCAAGGGCTCGCGGGTCGGGGATGCCGAAGTATCGGTCAAACACGCGAACTTCATCGTGAATCGCGGGCAGGCCAGCGCGCAGGATATTGAGCGTCTGATCCGGCAGGTTCACGATGCGGTCCTCGCACAAACCGGGGTGGACCTCAAGACCGAGGTACGCATCATTGGAGAACCCGGCCATGAGTAAACCCGGCCGCGGGGTGAGGGTGCGAGTGGCTCTCTTAGCGGGCGGAACCTCGTCGGAACGGGCAGTGTCCCTGGAAAGCGGGCAGGCGGTCGAATCCGCGCTCGCTGATCGGGGATATACCATCGAGCGGATCGACCCGGCCGATCCGGATTTCATGGATCGCCTCCGGACAGGAAGGTTTGATGCCGCGTTCAATGTCTTGCATGGAGGAGCGGGCGAGGACGGATCGATCCAGGGCCTTCTCGAGATGTTGGGCATTCCCTATACCGGCAGCGGCGTGCTCGGCTCCGCGCTGAGTTATGACAAGGGCCGTTCCAAGATGCTCTGGCAGGCGTTGGGGTTGCCGACGCCGGCCGGATGGCTGCTTGAGCCGGGTAAACTGGAGCCGCCACCCTTCCCACTGCCCTGGTGCGTCAAACCGGTCGATCAGGGTTCGAGCGTTGGGGTGAGTCGGGTCGAGCGCGAAGAGGCGTTCCGATCAGCGCTCGATTTAGCCCGTACGTATTCGGACCGGGTCTTGGTCGAGCCCTGGATTGCCGGCGGCGAGTACACGGTCGGCTTTGTGGGGCAGGTGATCCTGCCTGCGATCCGGATCGAAACACCCCGGGTGTTTTACGACTATGTAGCGAAGTACGAAGATCCCGCGACCCAATATCATTGCCCGGCCGGTCTCCCCGCGCCTGACGAGACCGCACTCGGGGATCTCGCCTGGCGCGCGGCCCGGGCGCTCGGAGTAACGGGATGGGGACGGGTGGATTTCATTCTCACGCCCCGGCTCGAACCGCATCTCATCGAGGTCAATGTCGCGCCCGGGATGACGGGGCACAGTCTCGTCCCGATGGCAGCGCGGAGGCTGGGTTGGACATTCGCCGACCTGTGCCAGAACATCCTGGCTGAGGTGCGCGGAGGGTCTTTGCGTGGCTGAGAAGCAGTTGGGACTCACGCGCTCTCGCGCACGGATCCGGCGCACCGGGATCCTGGTTCTCATGGGAGCCGGGGCCGTTGCCCTATGGGCGATCTTCCACTCCTGGCCGCTCGGTCCCTCCCTTCGCCATCTCGTCGTGATCGATCATGGCCGCGAAATCCAGGCGAGCCAGGTCGAAGCCCTGATCCGTCCGGACTGGGCGCGGGGTTGGCTCGGGTTTCCCATGAGGCGGGTCGTGGATAGGCTGGAGCGGATGCCCTGGGTGGCTCATGCGAGTATCGAGCGGGTCTTCCCCGATACGCTTGTGATCACGATCGACGAGCAGCAGCCCATCGTGCGTCTCAGGCGGCGCGGTCTGGTTAACCGGAGGGGCGTCCTGTTTTACCGGGGACCTCTGCCGAAGCGATTCGCCCATCTTCCCGAGATCAAGGGTCCATTGGGCAGCCTGCGCGCGCTCGTGCGGACCGATCTTGCCTTCGGGCGCGTCCTGCGGTCAAGCGGTTTGACGATCCGGAGTCTCACCGAGGATCGTCGCGGCGGGTACCGGGTCCATCTCTCGTCGGGAGTGAGTCTCCGTCTCGGCCAGGGTCGGGATCGCGCCCGGCGCAGGCTTGCGCGATTTTTGAACGTGGTTCGACCTGCGCTGGGCGCGAAGCTTCGCTCCGCAGCCTACGTTGACCTGCGTTATGTACGCGGTTTCGCGATCGGCTGGCGCCGTCCCGGCAGCCCGCCACTTCATTTACGAACGAGGATTCCGAATGGCTAAGAAATCAGACAAGACATTGGTCGTGGGTCTCGACATCGGCACCTCCAAGGTGGTCGCCCTGGTGGGCGATCTCCACAAGGATGGACAGGTCGAGGTGATCGGGATCGGATCACATCCCTCGCGCGGGCTCAAGCGCGGCGTCGTGGTGAACATCGATTCAACCGTGCAATCGATCGAGCGGGCCATCGCCGAAGCTGAGTTCATGTCCAATATCGAGATCGATTCGGTCTATACCGGCATCGCAGGCAGTCACGTCCGGAGTCTCAACTCACATGGGATCGTCGCCATTCGCGAGCAGGAGGTCACGCGCGAGGATGTGATCCGGGTCATCGATGCCGCTCGGGCGGTTGCCATACCCGCCGACCAGAAGGTGCTCCATGTCGTCCCGCAGGAGTTCATCGTGGATCAGCAAGGAGATGTGCGTGAGCCGGTCGGCATGTTTGGCGTCCGTCTTGAGGCCAAGGTTCATATTGTGACCGGCGCCGTCTCGGCGGCCCAGAACATTGTGAAGTGTATCGAACGTTGCGGGCTTCATGTCCAGGGCATGATTCTCGAACAACTGGCCTCCGCCGAGGCCACGCTCACCGAGGATGAGAAGGAGCTGGGTGTGGCACTGGTCGATATCGGGGGGGGGACCACCGATCTGGCCGTCTTTTCCCATGGCGCCATCCGCCATACCGCGGTCATTCCGATTGCGGGCGACCAGGTCACAAACGACATTGCCATCACGCTCCGGACCCCGAGTCACCACGCGGAGGACATCAAGCTTCGCTACGGCTGTGCCCTCTCGCAGCTCGCGAGCCCGGAGGAGACGATCGAGGTTCCGAGCGTGGGGGAACGTCCCTCGCGCAAGCTCGCACGCCAGGCCCTGGCTGAGGTGATCCAGCCGCGCTATGAGGAACTGTTCACGCTGATCCAGCACGAAATCCAGCGTGCCGGATACGAAGATCTCGTCCCGGCCGGTGTCGTGCTGACGGGGGGCGCCGCCAAGATGGAAGGTGCGGTCGAGCTGGCCGAGGAGATCTTCCACGCACCGGTTCGTCTCGGGCTTCCCCAGGAAGTGAGCGGGCTCCACGATGTTGTCTCGAATCCTATTTATGCGACAGCCGTGGGCCTTTTGCTCCACGCGGCGCGCGAAGAGACCCAACCGCGAGCCGACCGGATGCGGTTGCGCGAGGACTTTGAGGGGATCTGGACGAGGATGAAGCAGTGGTTTCAGGGCAGTTTTTGAGTGGTCAATGTTTTTCTTTTTCACACGATGCTAACTGTGGAGGGTTGAATCATGAGTTTATTTGAACTGGTTGATGGGATTACCCAGAATGCGGTGATCAAGGTGATCGGAGTCGGCGGGGGTGGCGGCAATGCCGTGAATCACATGCTCTCGATGGGTATCGAGGGCGTCGAGTTCATCTGCGTCAATACGGACGCCCAGGCGCTGCGCAATACCCACGTCAAGCTGGGACTTCAGATCGGCTCCAACCTGACGCGCGGATTGGGGGCGGGCTCCAATCCTGATGTCGGTCGTCAGGCAGCCCTCGAGGATCGCGAACGGCTGCAGGAGGTGATCCAGGGCAGCGATCTCCTCTTCATCACGGCCTGCATGGGCGGGGGTACCGGAACTGGCGCGGCTCCGGTCATCGCGCAGATCGCCAAGGAGATGGGCATCCTTGTGGTGGCTGTCATCACCAAGCCGTTCACGTTCGAAGGCACGCGCCGGATGACGATTGCCCAGCAGGGGATCGCCGAACTCGGTCGCGTCGTCGATTCCCTGATCACGGTGCCGAACCAGAAGCTTCTGAGTGTTGTCGGGGCGCAAGTCCCGCTGCTCGAGGCCTTCAAGACCGCAAACGGCGTGCTCGTTGGGGCGGTGCAGGGCATCGCTGAGCTGATCACCCGGCCGGGCATCATCAATCTCGATTTCGCGGACGTCAAAACCGTGATGTCGGAGATGGGGATGGCCATGATGGGAACCGGGAAAGCGCTGGGAGAAAACCGGGCCCGGGAAGCAGCCGAAAAAGCCGTGGCGAGCCCGTTGCTCGAGGAATGCGATTTGTCCGGCGCCAAGGGACTTTTGGTCAATGTGTCAGCCGGGGAGGATCCGGTTTTGAGTCTCGGCGAGTTCCAGGAGGTGGGCGATCTGGTCCGTCAGCTCGCCTCGGAGGATGCCGTAGTCAAGATCGGGACCGTGGTCGATCCGGGCCTGGGCGGGGAGTTACGGGTGACCGTCGTGGTTACCGGGTTGAACCAACCCCGGGCCAAGCCCGTTGTGGTCGAACCCGTTCGCGAAACCCGGATCCGCGGCGAGATCGGGCACCCGCCCAACTATCCGGATCTCGAACGTCCCTCCGTGATCCGGAAGAAGGCTGGGTCGGGGATGGGGGTTCCTCCCACGCTTTCTGAGGAAACGCTCTTCGACATTCCGGCTTTTCTCAGGCGGCAGGCGGATTGAGGCGGATGGGCGGCTCGATGCTTTGGGTCTGAGCCGCTCATTCAGCCCCAGTCTCGAGGCTGTTCCGGGGTCGCGCTACCCCCCGTTCCCTTCTTCCTGTCCCGATAATGGGACTTTGGGCCATTGGGCAGGCTGCAATTGTACCGATCCACCTGCCTCCCGCGCTCGGGAAAATCCGGGTTTTGCCAAATAAAAAAATGTGTTAGGATGGCAACCCCACCTCAAGCTTGAGGAATCCTCGCCGAAGCTTGGGTTTTTCGACTGATCGGTGCCCCAGCGGGTACCCGAATACACACAAGAGGGAAATCCGATCATGTTGCAGCAGCGCACGCTTCGTAACAGCATCAAGGCCACGGGAGTTGGGGTCCATACGGGAGTCAAGGTCTACATGTGCCTGAGACCTGCAGCGCCCAATACAGGAATCGTATTTCGCAGGGTCGATCTGCCCGAGCCGGTTGATATTCCAGCCAGTGGACTCCACGTGGGCGAGACCACTTTGGGCACGACGCTCGTCAACCAGCACATCAAGGTCGCAACGGTCGAACATCTCATGGCCGCTTTTGCAGGTCTCGGGATCGACAACGCCTATGTCGATCTGAGCGCGCCCGAAGTGCCGATTATGGATGGCAGCGCGGGACCGTTCGTATTCCTGATCCAGTCGGCGGGTATCGAAGCGCAGCCCGAGCCCAAGCGCTTCATCCGGATATGCAAGCCCATCGAAGTGCGCCAGGATGAGAAATGGGCGCGTCTCGAACCCTACGATGGCTTCCGCGTCAGCGTGGAAATCGACTTCGATCACCCGGTGTTCCGCCGCCATACGCAGAACGCCGCCGTCGACTTTTCAACCACCTCCTTTGTGAAAGAAGTGAGCCGTGCCCGGACTTTCGGATTCCTGCGCGACATCGAGGCCTTGCGCATGCGGCAGTTGACGCTTGGCGCTTCCCTCGACAATGCCATCGCCATCGACGACTACCGGATTCTGAACGAGGATGGACTGCGCTACGAAGACGAGTTCGTCAAGCACAAGATCCTCGATGCGATCGGGGACCTGTATCTCCTGGGACACGGCCTGATCGGATCCTACATGGCCTACAAGTGCGGGCACGGGATCAACAATGCCATCGTCCGCGCCGTGCTGGCCGAACGTTCCGCCTGGGAAGAGGTCAGTTTCGAGGACAGCGAGCATGCACCGATCTGTTATCTCAGCCCCGCTCATGCGATTTGAGGCGACGGAGGGGAGTGATCAACCCCGGTCAGCCGGGATGAGGGAGGGTGCGATCCATTCGCTTTGTGGGATGATGAGTACCCACAGGCGGCCGGGTTTCGGCCCCCCCGCGCGGGATGCCTCCTCGAGAATGCATATTTCCTCGAATCGCAGGCGCGTGGCCCAGCTGCTCGTGTCGGTCACGATGAAGACGGTTCCCTTTTCGGATGTGGCCCAAAGGCAGTGTGGCGCGAGATCCGGCGGAAGGACCCCTTGGACGGCCCGGGTCAGTTGCTCTGCGTCTTGGGCCCGGGCGCAAAGGGATTGTCCGCCGATCCGGGCTTGGGCCAGGATCTCTGGCAACCCGGTCGGGTCGTTTGTTCCAGCTGGCTCGCGCATCTTTGGATCGGTCTGAAGGTCGTCCTCCATGCACATCATACTGGTTGGTCGGCGCTTGGGTTCGAGAACGATCGAAATCCGCCGGACAACTGGCATCGTAGCGGGTATCCTGGCATTTCTTGTGATCGTGGGCCTCATCGGATCGGGCTATTTCTGGAGTCAGGACACCTCCCGCCCGAGCTTCCGCGTGATCCGGCTGTGGCAGGGAAAACTGCGCGCGGAAACCGCCGAACTCAAAACGCTGAGGAGCCTTCACCGCTCCGAAATCGATGCGTTGGCCGAGCGTGTGGCAGGACTCGAAGCCCGTATGGTGCAACTCGATGCCCTGGGGGGTGAGCTGACCCATCGGGCGGGGATCAATCCCAATCTTTTCAACTTCAATGCGCCGGTGCCGGAAGGTGGCGTGACCAGCCGTACGGGAGAGATTCCCCTGACCGGCGATGAACTCGACCGGCGCATCGGACGCCTGGCTGACCGGATCGGTGCCGAGCGCCTCTCGCTTCAGGCCTTGAACCGCCGTGTGGTCGAGACCAGTCTCCGGCGTGAAATCATCCCATCGGGGCACCCAGTTCGGACCTTCTGGGTGTCTTCACCCTTCGGTTGGCGGATCGATCCGATCACCGGACGTCTCGAGTTCCACGAGGGCATCGATCTGGCCGCTCCGGAAGGGGAGCCCATCCACGCGGTGGCCGCCGGGGTGGTGACCTGGGCCGGCCCGCGCTACGGGTTCGGCAATATCGTCATGATCAACGATGGCCAGGGCTATACCACCTATTACGCCCATTGCGAAAAGGTTCTCGTCAAGATCGGCCAGGTGATCCGACGCGGGGAGCCGATCGCGCTGGTCGGATCGACCGGCATGTCGACCGGGCCCCATGTCCATTTTGAAGTCCTGCGCGACAACCGTCCGGTCAATCCCGCCCCGTTCGTGTTTGGCGCTCCCGGAGCTTGAATATCTCGTCGCCCGCCGATTCCGACCGATCGGAAGGGCGGCCTGTGACGTGGCATAATTTCGCGGCGGGGCCTGATCCAGTTCATCCGATGTCGGCTGCCCCGGAATCCGGCCGGCCTTCCAGCGTGCATGTATCTATATTGAGCCCATTGTCATGATCCGAGGTCTTGTCCAGAAGATTTTTGGCAGCCGTAACGAGCGGGTCCTCCGTCGGCTCAACCGGGACGTCGGACGGATCAACGCGCTTGAGGCGGAATGTCAGAAGCTGACCGATGTGGAGCTTCGTGAGCGGACCGGGGGTCTCAAGGCGCGGCAGGCAGGGGGCGAGGCGCTCAAGGCGCTTCTGCCCGAGGCCTTTGCACTCATGCGCGAGTCCGCGCGCCGGACGCTCGGGTTGCGTCATTTCGACAGCCAGCTTTTGGGCGGAATGGTACTCCACGAAGGACGCATCGCCGAGATGGCGACCGGAGAGGGCAAGACGCTTGTCGCGACGCTCCCGGTCTATCTCAACGCGCTGACCGGACGCAGTGTGCACGTCGTGACGGTCAACGAGTACCTGGCGAGCCGCGATGCCGAATGGATGCGTCCGGCCTACGAGGCTCTCGGGCTCACGGTCGGGGTGATCCGATCCAACCAGTCTCTCGAAGATAAAAAAGCCGCCTATCAGGCGGATGTCGTCTATGGCACCAACCACGAGTTCGTCTTCGACTATCTGCGCGACAACATGGCTTTCGAACCCGAGGAGCGGGTGCATCGTGATCTCAGCTATGGGATCGTGGACGAAGTGGATTCGATTTTGATCGATGAGGCCCGTACCCCGCTCATCATCTCGGGACCTGTCGAGGAAGATACCAATCTCTATGCCGTGGTCGACCGGATTGCGCGCCGGCTGACTCCACAGCAGGAATCGGGCGGACCGGGCGATTTCGAGATCGACGAGAAGACCAAGCAGACCCATCTCACCGAAGATGGGCACCGACGGGTCGAGGAGCTTCTGCTCGAAAACAGCCTGATCGCTCCCGGCGAAAGTCTCTACGAACCCAAGAATCTCAAGTTCATGCACTATGTGCAGGCCGCCCTGCGGGCGCACTGGCTGTACAAGCGCGAAGTGGACTATATCGTGCGCGATCGGGAAGTGGTGATCGTGGACGAGTTCACCGGCCGGACAATGGAGGGGCGCCGCTGGTCGGAAGGATTGCACCAGGCCATCGAGGCGAAAGAAGGGCTCCGGGTACAGGCTGAGAACCAGACCCTGGCGTCGATCAGCTACCAGAACTATTTTCGCATCTACGAAAAGCTCGCGGGTATGACCGGTACGGCCGATACCGAAGCCTATGAGTTTCTGGACATCTACCGCCTGGAGGTGGTCGTGGTCCCGACCCACCGGCCGATGGTTCGCGACGATCTCCCGGATCTCGTCTATCTCGAAAAGAAGAAGAAATTTGATGCCATCGTCGAGGATATCGTCGATCGCCATGCGCATGATCAGCCGATTCTGGTTGGCACGACATCGATCGAGAACTCCGAATATCTCTCTGCACTGCTGACCCAGAGAAAGGTTCCGCACGCAGTTCTGAATGCCAAGCAGCACCAGCGGGAAGCGGAAATCGTGGCCCAGGCCGGACGACCGGGGCGGGTTACCATCGCGACCAACATGGCGGGCCGCGGGACGGATATCGTGCTCGGCGGCAACCTCACTGCTGAAATTGCGACACTGAGCGGCGATGCCGCGCGGATCGATGCGGCGCGCGTAGACTGGAACGCCCGGCATGCGACGGTTCTCAAGGCCGGCGGGCTCGCGATCATCGGCACCGAGCGACACGAGTCGCGGCGCATCGACAACCAGCTCCGGGGACGAGCCGGGCGGCAGGGTGACCCGGGCGTCAGCCGGTTCTACCTCTCGCTCGAAGACGATCTCATGCGGATCTTCGCCGCTGACCGCCTGAAAGGGCTCATGGGCAAGCTCGGCATGCAGGAAGACGAAGCGATCGAGCATCCCTGGGTGACGCGCACCATTGAAAATGCCCAGCGCAAGGTCGAGGCGCACAACTACGACATGCGCAAGCAGCTACTCGAATACGACGATGTCGCGAATGAACAGCGCAAACTCGTCTATCGGCAGCGGAATGAGTTGCTCGATGCGGACGATGTGGGCGAACGCATCCGGGGCATGCAGGCGGATGTGATCGACTCGCTTCTCACGCCCCATATCCTGCCCGGTACCTATGCCGAGCATTGGGAGCTCGGTAGTCTTGAGGAGGATCTCAAACGGGATTTTGAGCTTGAGACCGGGCTTTCGGCCTGGATCCGGGAGCATCCGGAGGGTTCTGGCGAAGCGCTCGCCACCCATCTCGTTCAGAAACTCGAGTCGCAATGGCAGGAGAAAATCCGGAGGCTCGGCGCAGATGAGATGAACCGGTTTGCCCGCCAGGTGATGCTCATGACGCTCGACGATCTTTGGAAAGAGCACCTTGCTGCGATGGATTATCTCCGCCAGGGAATTCATCTCCGGGGTTTCGCCCAGGTCGATCCGAAACAGGCCTACAAGAGCGAAGCCTTCACCATGTTCACGGAGCTTCTGGACCGGATTCTGTTTGATACCGTAAGTGTGCTCGCGAAGGTCGAAGTGCGCTCGCCGGAGGAGGTTGCCGCCGCCGAGCAAAGAAGACGGAAACCCGAGAACTGGCGCCTCCAGCAGGCGGAGTTCGAAGGTGGGGTCAGCACTGAGCACCCAGGTTCGGACGCCCTGATCCCATCCATTCCATTCGTGCGTTCCGGACGCAAAATCGGACGCAACGAACCCTGCCCCTGCGGATCCGGACTCAAATATAAAAATTGTCACGGCCGTATCCAGGACGCATGAAGCGCGAGGAGACGACGGATACGGGAGGTGATCTGGTTCCCGTGGTGGCGCTCTGTCTCAGGGATCCAGCCGGTCGGATCCTGGCCCAAAGACGCCCGGCCAACCGGTCTTGGGCGGGATTCTGGGAGTTCCCGGGCGGCAAGGTTCAACCGGGGGAGACGAAACCGGCCGCGCTCGCGCGCGAGATCCGCGAAGAGCTCGGCATCCGGATTGAAGGCGTAGAACCCCTCAGCCACCGCATCTACCGTGCTCCGGGTTTTGCAGTAGCCCTCGACTTTTTTACGGCTCAGAGCTTTGTGGGGACGCCCACCGGACGGGAGGGGCAGGATATCGCCTGGCTGACTCCTCAGGAACTCGCTCTCAGGCCCTGGCTTCCGGCCGACCGTCCCATCGTGACGCGACTCGCCTTGGGAGCGCTTTGCGGGGTGACGCCAAGACTCGGCCGAAGTGACCCGAGTTACATCGAAGCTGGTTTCAAAGAATCGCTCATCCGGGGACTCCGATTCATTCTGGTCCGCTTTGAGGTCGGCGTAGCTGGGTCGGTTTCAGACCAAGCAGCGCTCG
>JAJZBR010000025.1 GCA_021798795.1 Pseudomonadota bacterium | reverse complement strand
CTCTGGAACCGACTGCTCCTCGGACTGACCCTGATCGGTCCCGGGATTCTCGTCATGCTGGGCGACAACGATGCGGGCGGCGTCGTGACGTATATGCAGACCGGCGCCCGCTACGGCATCGGCCTCTTCCTGCCGCTCATGATCGGACTCGGGTTTGTGGCCTACTTGGTCCAGGAGATGACCATCCGCCTGGGCGCCGTCACGCGACGGGGGCACGCCGAAATGATCTGGAAGCGCTACGGGCCCTTCTGGGGTGCATTCTCGCTCTTCGATCTCGTGATTGCGAACGTTCTCACGCTCGTGACGGAGTTCATCGGCATCCGTATCGCCGGCCTGGTTTTCGGATGGCCCTACGAGCTCACGATTCCTATAGCCGCACTCTTCGTGATCCTCTGCCTGGTCTATCTGCGCTACTGGACCTGGGAACGGCTGAGTCTTCTTATCGCAGCCTTCAATCTCGTATTTGTTCCGATCGCGCTCCTGTCGCACCCGGACTGGTCGGCCGTCGCCGGAAGTTTCATCGGACACGGCTGGCTGGTCGCGGGCGGCTTCCTGAGCGCGCCGTTTCTCATCCTCTTTTCCGCTAACATCGGCACGACGATCGCGCCCTGGCAGCTTTTTTTCCAGCAGTCCTGTGTGGTCGACAAGGGGCTCGTGCCGAAGGACATTGGCGCAAGCCGTCGCGATCTCATGATCGGCGTGGGCGGGATGGTGCTCGTCGCCATGGCCCTCATCCTCTTGAGCGGGCAATACATCCACGGACAAAGCGGAGCGGACCATTTCGACATTGCGCGCATGATTGTTCTCCTCCAGTCCCGGCTCGGCCCATGGGTTTCGCATCTTTTCGCGCTCGGTCTCCTCGAAGCCGGGCTGATCGCATCGATCGTGATCACCGCAAGTTCATCCTGGGCGATCGGGGAGGCGTTTGACATCCCCCGCTCTCTCAACGCCCGTCCGCGACAGGCCTGGGGGTTCTACGTGCCAGGAATCGTGAGCGTCGCGATCGCATCCGGTCTTGTGCTCCTGCCCAACCTCCCGCTCGGCTTTCTCAATCTCACGGTTCAGGTCGTGGCGACCATCTTCATGCCAGCGGCCATGCTCTTTCTGCTCATGCTGCTCAACGACCGGGAACTCATGGGGGACTACGTAAACAGTCCGACCCGCAACGCCCTGTCGATCGGCATCATGGTTCTCCTCATCCTCTGCAACAGCCTCTACGGCATCGCAGCCCTCTGGCCGCACGCACTCTGACCCCCGGAGCACCGACCATGAAAGAACTCGACGACTACGAACCCCATGAACTCCGGAGCCTTTTGGCCCAGGAGGGCTGGCTCGATCCGCTCCAGCCCGTGCATCGGATCCGCCTGCGTCCCTGGCAACGCTGGGTGTTCTGGGCGCTCCGGATCTATATCGCAGTCATGGTCCTCGTGGTCGGCTGGGCCTTTGTGGCAGGCACACGCTGACCGATCCCTGAGAAAAACTGTCAAGCATCTGACACATTGTGGGTCTAGCTTGGGCTGGTTCGAGCTTGGACCCCTGACCCGGAGCCCCCCATGCACCGCAACCCCTCCCCTGTCCCCTGGTTTAATCCAACCGGTTTCGCGAGTGCCACACTTCTCGCCCTAACGGCCATCGCCCACCCGGCCCAGGGTGCAGGCCTCCCGACTTTCGCACCCCGAACCCCCATCACGGTAACCCGTAGCGGCCAGAAGCCGCTCGGCGCCCGACTGCCAACGGGGCGCTGGGTAACTCCCGTGGGCACGATCGTCGGTACGCCGAACTTTCCGACCGGCCTCGCGATCGGCGGGCGGGGTCGAATCTTCGTTCTGGCCAATGGCGCCACCCCCTTCGAAACCCTGAGCACCTTCAGCCGGAATCTCGCACCCGAAAGTCAGCTCGCAACCCTGAACGGACGCCTGCCCAGCCACACCCAAAGCCTCTTCGTGGGCGCAGGCGGCGGCGGGACGGCGCTTGATCTCACGGTACCGGATGCCTCCGTCAAAACCTATGACCCGGCTCAAGATGACCGCGCGAAACGCATGTGGACAAAGCGCGCCGGGCACCTCGCCCGGATCCATGCGGCCCGATTCAACGTGACCGTGATCCCGAACCAGAACCTCTTTCAGGGCGTGATCCCGGGACCCCGAGGGCTCTTCTACGCAACCGGAGGGGAGTCCGACAATGTGGTCGCGATCCGTATGATCCGGGGCCACCTCGAGATCATCAGACGTTATCCGCTGAGCTGGCAACCGTTCCCGAGCGACCAGTATCCCTACAGCTATCAGGGCAACCGGGGGGGCGTGCGCCATTTCTATCCGGACGGACTCGCCTTAGGATCCGGCAAGCGTCACCTCTACGTCACAGGACTCCTCGCAAACAGCCTCGCGCGCATCAACCTCGCGACCGGAGCGACGCGCTATCTCAATGTCGGCCCCTACCCCTTCGCAGTCGTGCGGGCCGGAGGCGGGCGCCTCGTCGTGAGCGACTGGGCCGGAGCGGGAGTCACAGTGGTTGCCACCCGGACCTGGCGCATCGTGGGCATGGTAGCAACCGGCCCCCCGACACACCCCAATGGGACCCGTGCGGGCGTGCACCCGACGGCACTGGCCGCAGCTTTGGGCACGCCTGACGTCTGGGTCGCGGACAGTAACGTCGACCGCATCGTCAAAATCGACACCCGGAATCTCCGCGTGGTCCAGGTACTCCGGGATTCTCCCTATCGCGGAGCGCCACCCGGCAGCTATCCCGACGCCTTGGCCGTATCGGGCAGTCGGCTCTTTGTGGCGAACGCGGGCAATGACGACGTGGCTGTCTTCGATTCCACCACAGGGAAAAGGCTCGGGCTCATTCCAACCGGCTGGTATCCCACGGCGCTCGCTTTGAGCCGGCATGCGCTCGAGATCGTCTCGGCCAAGGGTCTCGGATCCGGCGCCAATCCGGATTTCGAGTGGGATGGAGCGATGATGGACGGACTCCTCGAAAAGGTTCCACTCGCAACGCTCCAGAAGATGCTCCCCGGCTGGACCCAGCTCGCGCTCCGGGATGACGGGTTCACCCGGATGCAACGGATGCACCTGAGCCAATCGAACCTACGGGTCGATCGCTTCCTTAACCGGCACATCCAAACCGTCGTCTTCATCCTCCGCGAAAACAAAACCTTTGACGAGGATCTCGGAGCCGACCGGGCGGCCGGAGCATGGGCCGATCCCCATCTTGACCTCTACGGACCTAAAGAACTACCCAATCTTTATCACTTCGCAAATATGTACACGCTTTTCGTGAACTTCATGGCGGATGGCGAGGTGACCTCCCAAGGCCACCAGTGGACGACAGGAGCCTCGGATTCCGACTGGGTGCAGCGCACTTGGCCGATCAGTTATGGCGGTCGTGGGCTCCACACGAGTCCGGGCTGGACCACGGCGCTTGCCCGGATCCCAACGAACCCCTTCGCCAACTTCGAGAACCTCGACGCACTCGGACCCTGGTCGAACCCCTGGGTGAGTTACCCCGCGCGGCTTTACCTCTTCAATGATCTTCTCACTCACTCTGTTTCGTTCGAGGACATGGGTGAGTTCGTCTCCCGCTCGGAGGCCGGCAACATCAGCCCGGCCATGCGGCGCCACATCGCGCTCGATTATCCGGGATGGGACCGGTTGCTCCTCGACACCGAGCGGGCGAAACTCGCGATCAACTGGCTCCGGAAACATCCAGGTGCGCGCTTCCCGCACTTCCTCTACATCTGGCTTCCGGACGATCATACGGCGGGTTTGAGTCCCTGCTACTACACGCCCGACTACTATGTCGCAAACAACGACCGGGCGACCGCGGAGATCGTGCACTACCTTTCGACCACACCCGAATGGCGGCACATGGTGGTCTTCATCACGGAAGACGACGCCCAGTCCGGGGCGGATCACATCAACGCGCACCGCACGCTCGCGCTTGCCATCGGGCCCTGGGTCAAGCGTCACGAGCTCGTGACGCACCTCTATTCTCAGGTCAACATCGTGAAAACGATCGAGGCGGTTTTCGGGTTGCCCCCGCTCTCCCAGTGGGACCAGAACGCCAGTGTTTTCCGTGGAATCTGGACCCGGCATCCGGATTTCGCCCCCACTCCGGTCGCACCCCTCAAAATCCCCGTGGGGTTCAACCCGGGCCATTGCTCGAATCTCATGCTCCTGCGGCGCGAGGCGGGCGCCCGAGGACAGGTGTATACGGCTGACTGGTACCACAACCATCAGAGTCTCGCACCCGCAGTTTCGCTCCCGGAGGCCGACCGCTACGGCCCGACCACGCTCCTCAAGGTTCCGGGACCTGAGCAGATGAAGCAGGAATGGATCGGGACCCGGGGGCTCCGCTCCTATCAAAAGGTGCGCCGGTATCTACGGTCCTACGCCCAAAAACAAGGGAAACCGCTCGCCGCCTACGAGGGCGGCGCGCACGGCTGACACCCGCGTCTCGGACAGTCGCCCAGACGGCGGTTAGCGGACCCGGTTGTATCGGGTGAGTGGACATTTAATGTCCCGCAGCAAGACACCGGCATGACCCAGGACCGAGTTGAATGGGGAAAATCTCGCACAGTTGAGTCAAGGCTGGGCTCGCCAAGGTGCCGCGCGACCCTGCAAGACTCCTTATTCTGCTTCCCGCCGTAGTTGAGCGTTAGTCAGCAGAGAGTGCCACAGCGATGCCCGGGAACGTTCGCAATAACTTGCCGTCCATAGTCACAAGTTTCGTGGCCAGTTTCATCGCCAGTGCAACAAACTCACAATCGTATGCGGAGCATTCACTGTCGCGCACCAACTCCAGAACGCTGAGCGAATCCAATGCGTATTCGGCCCCAGCGAGCAAGTCTTCTGCCTCACTCTGAAGATCATGCGCTTGCTGGAATGTCAGGTTTCCTCGGCGCATATATCCCGCAAGGATGCCACGAAACTCACTTCGCCAAAGGAGCGGCGCAGACCAACTGGGGTCTCTTTCGAGCAAAGCCTCTGCAGCCGCTGTGCACTCGCCGGGCAAGTACAGGTACGCCACGATATTCGAGTCCACAACAATCATGGGCGTCCCTGCCGCTTCAGGTGATCCGTCTCACGTGCCAGAAACTGGGTTGTACCCAATTCCGCTCTGAGCTGGCGTGCCCGCGCAAGTCGTTCGCTGGGGGTTATCTGGGTCGGTGCAAGCACTCTTTCCAGGCATACAATGGCCTCGCTGTTAAGGCTGCGGCGGTGCATCGCCGCTGTGACTTTCAACCGCTCGTACACCTCGTCTGGGATATTTTTCAAAGTGAGCGTCGTGGGCATGGCATGCACCAACCGTAATGGAACCAAAACGGTTCCATTTTATCGTCTCGCCAAGCATTTGCCAACTGACCGCTCAGGCGGTAACCGCCGCTCAAGCAGGCTCGATTGGGTCGTCACCGTAAAGACCTGGGAATCGTTTGGGCTCGACGTGCGGCAGGTCTTGCGCACGATCGTGGCGAGCTCCGTGAGGAATGTCTGGAGGCTCTGGATCGGGGTGCCGGTGCGCAACTTTGGCTTTCGCCCCGGCTTCGCGTGCATCCAAGGTGCGAGTCCCTGCGTACTCTCATGAGAGATCTGATGTGAGGAGATTCCTCGATGCGCCTTACGATTCCAAGAATGGCTCCCGACTTCAACGTCACCGATATATACGGACAACCCATCCGGCTGAGCGGTCTTCGCGGCCGGCGCGTGCTCGTGTCATTCTTTCGTGAGGCGGGTTGCCCCTTTTGCAACATCCGCTGCTACGAACTCACGCATCATTACAAAAAGTGGAAGGAAGACGGGCTCGTCGTCATCGTCTTTTTCCGTTCCGATGAAGCCGATATCCACCACTTCATCGCGCACCACCCGCGACCGTTCAGCATGGTCGCTGATCCGGACATGGCGCATTATCAAACCTATGAAATCGAGCATTCCCGCTGGGGACTCTGGCGAGGCGTCTTCCTGCATGGGGGACGGATGCTGCGCGGGATGCGGATCGGACCCATCCGCGCTTCGAAGGATGCAACGCTCATCCCGGCCGATTTCCTGATCGACGAACACGGACTCATCCGGGAAACCCACTACGGACGCGACATCGGCGACCACATCCCGCTGCCCCGGATCGAGCTCTTCGCCCTCGAAGGCCGCAACCGATCACGCGGCCGGGCGGCCTGATTCTGATCGGATCAGTGCCTCAGCTGGCCGAATGCGAGCCGGAGTTTTGCGAATCCTGATCCACCAGACAATATTACAGCACGCCGCTCGGGGCAGAAAATCATCCAGAGTCAGCGGACTGAGCGGCCGACTGCGCGCCCGACTCTCCCGGAGCGCAATTTCCGGTATCGACCACCGCATGACGCGCCGTCGGCAGATGGACGAAACCGCCGTCTCCGTACGAGGCGGGAAGTACTACCTGGACCGGATGGTTGACCGGCAGGGCACGTCTGTCAATCACCTGCTTTGCGCGGGTCGCAGCCGTGACGCGGCAGAGGCATTTATCCGAAAGGCGGTTGACAATGACACAGCGTGGCCTCGCACGGTCAATCTGGACAGCAATCTGGCGAGCCATCTCGCATTGCGGATGCTCGGTGAGAAAGACCCGACGTGGCAGCGTGTCGTGGTGCGGGATCACCGCTATCTCAACTACGTCATCGAGCAGGACCATCGGGCCATCAAGAGCCGCTGCGTGTCCATGTTGGGATTCAAGTCCTTCGGAACTGCACGACCAGCAGGAAAGAGAGGCAGCTTCGCCGAATTCCCGGCGGGATTCGCGGCATATCCACCCGCTACGACAGGCGCGGTATCGACCTGGCCGCACGTGTTCTCAACTGCGAGCAGCAGCCCGATTGACAGCCAGGTAGCGGCGCTGCGGGTCGGTCGCGCTGCTGCCAATCTCAGCGACAGCTCCGCGCGCCGACAGAGCCGCCAAGCGGAGCCTCGCGGTTCGCACTGAGATTCCGAACTCATTGGCAACCTGGCGCGTGGATGCACCGCCGACCTTGGCAAGCCACCCGACGATTCTGCTGTCCAACCCCGTCAACTCCGGCGTGCGGACCGCGAGGCTCAAGAGAGTTACCCGAAATTGGGTGCCGATCTCCTCAAGAAGCGGCACAGCAAGGCCCGCATTCTCGCATTCGGCGCGCATCCGCCGGATTCCGCTTCCCCATTCCTCCATGAGGGCGAGCTCATGGAATATCCGCCCGACTACGTGATTGCGCAGCTTTGAGACTCCTCGCCACAAATCGTCAATGGTGAGACCAGGGAGGAGTAACCCGGGACTGTCGATCTCGATGCGATCGGAAAAAACTGCGATCCGGATCGGGCTGCCACGCTGTGCATAGTCCGCATGTACGACGGCATTCACGATCGCCTCCCGGAGCGCAGCTTCGGGGATGCTCCATTTCACCGTGTGTCGTGCCGACCCACTCCCCCCAATTACGGTTTCCTGACGCAGCTGCTTCCTGACGAAGGCAAGTGCCTCGTCAACCGCAACGGGCAGCAGCGACTTGATCTCTACCGAGTCGAGGATCCGGCGACGATCGGTACCCTCGAACAGCCCCGCCTTCAGGTATGCATCTGGGAAGCGGTGCAGCCTATCCTTGCCAAAGAGCAGCACCCCGCCGATCGTGGGGACCGTCCGCCCATTGTGTTTGACCAGCATGCGCAGTGGAAACAGGTCCTGCCTTTTGAGCTTCCTGAGCGGCTTGAACAGCTCGGCTGCTGCGCCGAAATCGATCTCGTCAGCGGTGCAATCGGGCATCGGCTGCTCGTCGTAAGTCTCGTTTCTTGCCAGCCGCTCGATTTGCGCAATCAGTGGGGCGTCTGCGATCCTGTTCGACGCCCCGACGCGGACGAACACTCCTTCCTTCGGACCGAGCCGAGTGAAGTGATGTGGCCCCGTCCAAGCGGGGTGCACCATTACAGTCACCAGATGAGTTTTGCGCCACGGACAAACCTCGATTTCGGGAACCACCCGGGGCGCCACGAGCGTGGAGATCAGATTGGCCGCATGTTCGGCGACCAGAAGGGGATCGGCAAGTCCGCGTACGCGCCGCGTCCCATCCTCGACACCGATGATGACCGTTCCGCCGGCGGTGTTCGCGAAGGCTACGACCGTACGCAAGAACCCCTCGGGGGAGGAGAGGTCGCGCTTGAACTCCAGGATCTTTCCTTCCGGGGATGCGAGGAGAGCGTTAATATCCATGCTCTGCATTATACTCTGCAAAGCTCTGCAGCGAAAGCTTGCAGAGTCAAGGGGCTTCCGCGATCACCACGCGTCGGTCGAATGGCCGGTCCCTTGCGAATCCTCCGCTACGCCGATCTCGACACCTCAGGACTCACCGAGCAGTACGAGCGGACTGAGGAGGCGATCAGTCGCGGCGATTTCCGCGCCGCGCAGCTAAAGAAGCTCGTAGGCCGCGATGGGCTCTACCGGGTCAAGCTCGACCATGCCGATCAGCTGATCTTTACCCTGATGTCGCCTTCCTCTCCTACCGCGAGCTGATGGAGTCGATTCGCGTGCCGCCCGGGCGCGAGGCGACCTGGCGCGATTTCTCCGGCTGGTTCGCGCGGGTTCAGCAGGCGTATAAGAGAATCGATGCCCACCAGGCATTCGAGGAGAATCACAGCGTCAGCGCCGCGCAGGCGGATGGGATCTTGAGCCGCGAGGCGTACGTGCGCTGGGGTCGCGCTAGTCGATCTTTCCCGAGTGCGAGCGAGACCGGCTTTACGGTCTGTTCGAGAAGTATCGGAGCTGGCTCGTAGAGGCGAAGCTTTTCGATGCCAACCTGCTCGCTCACGAGTGGCGCGTGCTTGCCACCCCCCGTTACGGCTTCGCGATAATCGATGAGGTGCAGGACTTGACGGCGGCTCAGCTCGCCCTGGTTCAATCGTATTCATTGAGATACACTTCCCTCCAACTTGAGGGATCTCCAGAGCCGTGAAAATATTGCCCGTGGCTCGCCCTTTGCCGTCCAGACTGATCCGGGATGTTTCTGGAGAGAAGCCGTTCCAGATAGCTGTCACTGGTGAAATGGCTCCGCTTGTCGCTCGTGAAAATGTCCGGGAGGGCGGTCTCAAAAGCCCGGTCCACACAGTCGAAGACAAACGGCATCTCCAGGGTCTGATCGAGCGCCCAGGAGACGACATATCGGGGATGCCAGTCGATGATCGCCACGAGATACATCCATCCGTGAGGCATGCGGATGTAGGTGATGTCGACTCCCCCAGATATGGTGAGGATATTGGGCCGTGACAGCCCGGAGCAGATACGGATAGATTTTATGTTCCAGGGCCCGTTTGCTGAGAGCGGTTCCCATGGTGCTTAAATTCTCCAAAACTGTTGTTCGGATTTATTCATCCACAATACTGCGTGCCCTAGCGGTGCTGTCTGAGCCAGGCGAGGTGTGCAGACCATTCCAGTGAGGCCAGATTGCGCCAGGCGATCTCGAGGGTCGAGGCGGCCGAATAGATCCCATGTCCGCGAACGATCGCAAGTGGCAGATCGCGGAGGGCGCGGGCCGTGAGACGGGCGGCATCCTCGAATGGATGCTCCACCGAGACATCAATGATCGCAACGCGCGGAAACAGGAGCCGACCTTCAAAGTCGACGGGCTCGAAACAATCGCCGCACTCGAGACTCATGGCGACGCCATAGAGACCGTGGCCGTGGAGCACGGCCCCATGCTCCGGATTTTCCTGATAGGTCGCAACGTGGAGCGGGGTATCCCAGGATGCCCGATCGGGCTTCGGATCCGCAAGCGCAACCCAAACCAGATCATCGGCAACGAGTTCCTCGGCCCAGGCACCGTGCGGAGTGATCCAGATCCCCGCATCCACCCGGATGGATGCGTTTCCGCTGTGGGTGTCGTTCAGGCCGTATTCGCGCATGCGCCGGTAGATCCGGACGAGATCGGCAGGTGTCTCAGGGCGTGTCATCTTAAAACCTCATCGCTGAAATCGACCCAGTGGATCCGGCTCTCGATCCGGCCGGTTGGATGGAGCGAGAAGCTCCGCCAGCCGCCCCGGCCGGTGTCCGTCGCCGGTCTCGGGGTTCCCTGCAGGAACTGCATGGCGGTCGAGGGACAGCCATAGTAGACGATCCCACGGGATACACGCTCGAAATCCTGGTGCAGATGCCCGGAGAGAACACCCCGGATTCCCCTGGCAGGCGACAGATGCCTCATCAGGAGCTCGGGATTCGCGAGCCCGATCGCATCGAGCCAGGCCGTCCCGGTCGCAAGCGGCGGATGATGAAGGGCAATCAAGGTGGGTGGGGCCGGATCACGGGTGAGCGCCTCCTCGATCCGGGCCTCGGCGTGAGGGCTCAACCGGCCGGATGGCTCGCCCGCCACAGTCGAATCCACGAGCAGGATGCGCCAGGATCCGGCCTGGATCATCTCCGGCATGAGCTCGCCGCCGAAGCGCCGACGCATCGCGTGAGGATCGTCATGGTTGCCCGGAATGGCATACCAAGGGGTGCCCAGGGATGCGAGATGGCCTGCGACCCGGTCGTAAGCCGATTGTGATCCCCGGTGGGTGAGATCCCCGGTCACAAGCAGGAGATCCGGTCGGCCCTCTGCCAGAACTTCTGCGAGCACCTGCTCGAGTCGGACCTCCGGCGCGATGCCCGATTCGAGCCTCTCCAAGGGATCGTCGAGGAGGTGAAAGTCCGAGAGCTGGACGAGATGGATCGGGGGATCAATGAATGTTTCAAGATCCGGGTCGTCTTTGGCTTGGGGGGGCATGGAGGTCACTCGTGATCCGGATCGATTATAGCGGGTGCCCCCGGGTTTCGGCGCTTTTTGGATCCGGGGTATGCTAAGGCGGTTCTGGCCAATGCGCGAGGCCGATTCCGTGTCCGAGATCCGTGAAGCCGATGTGAGCGAAGCCGAAATCGCGGTGCACTGGCGTGAGGAACCCCGGATTGATCCGCCAGCGGATTTCGTGGCTCAGGCTACCGTCCGGGACCGGCGGCTCTTCGCGACCCTCTCGGGCAATGATTTCCCAGAGGGATTCCGCTCCTATGCGGATCTCCTCCAGTGGGACCATCCCTACGATCAGGTACTCGACCAGTCGAATCCTCCGTTCTACCGCTGGTTTTCCGGCGGACGCCTGAACGCCTCGGTCAACACCATCGACCGCCACCTCGGATCAGCTCGCGATCGGGTGGCCTACTACTTTGTTCCGGAAAGCGAGTCCGAACCGATCACCGCGCTCACCTATGGCGAGCTCGCCTCCCGCGTGAACCGTCTTGCCGGCATTCTCAGGAACCGTTTCGGGCTGGCCGCAGGAGACCGGGTCACGATCCACCTGCCCATGGTGCCCGAACTCCCGATCGCGATGCTGGCCTGCGCCCGTCTCGGGGTGATCCATTCGGTCGTCTTCAGCGGATTCTCCGGCAAGGCCTGTGGCACCCGGATCGTGGATTCGGGGAGCCGGCTTCTTCTCACAATGGACGGCTACTCGCGAAACGGGCAGTGGCTCGACCACAAGATCAAGGCCGATGAAGCATTCGAGGCGGCCGCCTCGAGTGGGGTCACGCTGGATGGTGTAGCCGTCTTCGAAAGATATCCGGGCCGCTACCGGAGCGCAAGCCCGCTTCGCCCAGGACGCGACGTCGCGCTCACTCCGCTGCTCACCCACGGCAGCGATCATGACATCGCCCCGGCTTCGCTCGAATCCAATCACGGGCTATTCATCATGTATTCGAGCGGAACGACCGGCCAGCCAAAGGGCTGCCTGCACGGGATCGGAGGCTATCTCGCCTGGGTCACGGCCACCTCGCGCTATGTCCTCGATCTCAAGCCCGATGACGTCTACTGGTGCATGGCCGACATCGGCTGGATCACCGGACACTCCTACATCGTCTATGGTCCGCTCTCGATCGGTGCGACCTCCGTGATCTATGAGGGTGTTCCGAACTTCCCAGACGCGGGCCGGCCCTGGCGCATCGCGGAGAAGCTCGGCGTCCGGATCCTGCATACCTCGCCTACCGCGATCCGCGCGCTCCGGCGCGAGGGGGCGGATGCGCCGAGCCGTTATCACCCGCCCTTGCGTCTCCTGGCAACCGTGGGCGAACCGATCGAGCCCGAAACCTGGCACTGGTATTACAGCGAGATCGGCCACGGAAAGGCCGTCGTGGTCGATACCTACTGGCAGACCGAGACCGGGGGGCATCTCCTTGCGACCCTCCCCGGAATCGAACCCATGAAACCGGGAAGCGCGGGGCCGGCCCTGCCCGGAATCGAGGCTGCGATCTACGACGAGACCGGAAACCGGCTCAAACCGGGTGCGAAGCGGGCCGGGATTCTTGTGATTGAACGGCCTTGGCCGGGGCTCATGCTTGGCATCTGGAACGATCCGGAACGCTTTCGGGCAACCTATTTCGAACCCTTGAGGCGGGGCGCGCACAAGGACCGCTGGCTCTACTGCACCCATGATGCCGCAACCCAGAGCTCGGATGGCTATTTCCGGATTTTGGGCCGCACGGACGATGTGATCAATGTCGCCGGACACCGTCTCGGCAGCAAGGAAATCGAATCGGCCGCTCTCAATGTCGCTGCCGTTGCCGAGGCTGCCGTGATTCCCTTCCCGGATCCGGTCAAGGGACATCTCCCCCTTCTTTTCGTTGCGACGAAACCCGGGACAGCCTCTCCAAAGGGAGTCGCCCGATCGGTCGAGCGGGCCGTGATCGAGGCGATCGGTCCCATTGCACGGCCGAAAGCGGTTCTCGTAGTCGAGGATTTGCCAAAAACCCGATCCGGAAAAATCATGCGCCGGGTGCTGCGTGCGATCGCAACGGGGGGGGATCCGGGCGATACCACCACGCTCGCCAATCCTGAATCGGTTGAAGCCATCCGCAAGGAGGTGGGACGCTCGCTCTAGCCTAACTTGAGCAGTTGGCACCCGGTTTCCCAAAACTCCCAAACCCATTCCAGACCGCACCAACTACTTGGATCATCCCTAGACCCCCAAAGGGGGTCTGGTCAACCTGGATCGCCTCAACCGCGCACCCGATTCACTCCTTGCGCACAAGAGTGCCCCCGAGGCACATTGATCGGGCCGGCGCGCTTTGCGATGGCGCTGATCGAGGCGAAGCATCCCGCCGGAGGTGAATTGCACGTATCGATCAAAGGAGGGCTAGGCTCTTTTTTTCAAACACGGCAGGTCAACTCGCACTCGCGATCAGAATGCGGGGCGCCAGGTCAGGCCCTTGAATCGTGCGTAATCACGATCCGTAGTGATCCATTCGCAGCCGGATTCTATCGCCAGGGCGGCAAACCAAGCATCCTGAGCTATGTTCCCCGTAGCCGCAGAATCCTTGCACAGCGACTCGAAGATCGTCCAATGCCTCTCGCCTGGAACAACTGTCGTGGCATTGGGTTGCTCCAAGATAGCGCGAGTGAACTCGAAACAGTCATCTGGGGAACTCGGGCAGGCGAAAATCCGTCGGTGGGTACAGACGCGAATAACGCTGGCAAGGACTTGGGGTGCAACGCCATAGGTGGCCGGCCCATTAATCACTGATTCAAGCCAGACCTTGTATCTCGCATGATCTTCGGTGTCGGAGCGAAAGGCGTAGATCAAAACGTTGGCGTCGCAGAGAATCAATCATGCCCTTCCATTTGTTCAAGAAGGCCGGCACTGTCGTTCAGGTCCACGCCCGGCAGGATACCCCCTCCGGCGCGGCATTCGGGAAGCGATACGCTATTGTACTGTCGGCGCTTCGGGGGGCGACGCAGCGCATGCCGAAGCCCCTGCTCGATCAACGCAGTAAGCGTGATGCCACGGCGTGCCGCTTCCTCCCGGGCACGCTTCATGAGGGCGTCATCGAGGCGCACAGTGGTTCTCATATGTCTAAGCATCCATGTGATATGTCAATATGTCAACTGTGGGTGTGGGGCCAATACATTTTGCACTGTTGAAGGTCTAGTTCAAGCGTTCAACATGGGCGTACATCTTAATGACCCGTCCAAGCGGCTCCGGAAAGGCTGTCTTGCTCAGGGATGGTGGGGAAAGTGAGGGACGGGGACGGGTGGGGGAGGCGGTGTGAGCGGGGGTGGAATCGCGTTCATGGGCGGGCATGCGATTTCATAGCCGCAGATGCCGAAACCACCGCTCGCCGGCGCGAGGTCAGGGGGCGGACCCGTAGCCACTGGGGTCTGCAGGGGAGCAAACCCGGGCGGATAGAAACCCAACCCGAAATCCGGGTAGAAGCCGCCGCCCCTGCGGCCATACCCGCTCGATCCCACGCCCGGCTGATAGAGAGGGGAGCCCCCTTGCTTGGATGGGACCTTGGCTGCCGTCAGATGCTCTGACCGTTCGAACCTTTTGAGTCCCCGCTCCATGGCACGCGCCTGGGCCAGGGACGAGAGATACTCCGCGCGCGCTTTTTTGCGCGAGATTCGGACGAGCTGGATCGTGAAGTGCCGCACGTTTTTTGTCCGGGCAGCTCCGGGGGGAGGCGTCTGTGAAAAATGAGTCACTCCATGGGGTCCAATCCACTGGTAGATGGGGACCGGAACCTCCGGGCGGCCAGCCGGTGAACGAACCGCGGCTGGATCCGGTCGGGAGAGGGACATGAGGACCATAAAAAGACCGATGCCGGGGGCGATCAACGCACTCCGAGCCCGGGAGTCAAAACTGATCCGACGCGCGACCTGGCTCATGTCAGGGATTTTACTCCCCTGCCGGAGACAAAACTAACTCAATGTATTTATGTGACTTTTTTAGTCCTCACGGCCGATTCGATGTGGGCGGCCTGGGCGAGCTGGCGATGAATCCGTCCGACCCTCTCGACCTGGCCTTTGGCCGGGAAACGCTCATAGAAACCCTCAGCCCGAAACTCGCGCAGGAGGTTGCGCCAAGGGGCGAGACGCAGATCCCAACGTTCGACCCGTCCGTCCTCGGGATCCCAGTCCCGTGCGCAAAGATCCGATGCGACCCGGATCAGTGCCTTGAGGGTGACCGGACGGGTGACCATGTAATGGTTGTGTCCCCAGGTGTCGCCGAAAATGCGTTGGGTGGCCTTGAGAAAGTCCCGGATCACCCGGTAATGGCGTTCGACTTCGCGGCTGCCGGTACCCTCCTTCTCGATTTTGGTCCAACGCGACTTGACCCAGCGGTGGAGTTCGTTGAAAAGTTCGGCCTGGAGAATCCACTTTTCCTGCTGGCTCCGCCCGCCCAGGCGGTTGATACGGTAGCGGAGCGGACTGTCCGGCGAGCCGTAGAGGAGATCGACGATACGGGCTGCGAACTTGCGGTCGGGCTCCGCCCACGACACCCGTTCGTAGAGGTCGACCAGGTGACTTTTGTTGATGCGGGTCGGCGTCGAGTTGATGATGACGAACATCTCCGCCGCAAAATCCTCGCTGCGTCCGTCAAAAATGATGCAGGGCACATGGATGCCCGAGGCTTCCTCCGGCTTGTCCTCGAGATAGAAGTGGAGGGCGGCCAGCCGATGTTGGCCATCGATGATCAGAAAGGGATGCTCGGGTTCGGACAGCCTGCCCGCCTGGGGCGCTTCGGGGATCGGGCGGAAGGTGAGTGTTTCATTCGTGAAGAGGAGCGCCGTTCCCGGGATGGGCGGTTGGGAAACTGCGGTTTCATAGAAGTTGCGCAGGGCGCGCACCTTGGCCCGCGACAGCTCGCGTTGAAAGGCGGCGTCCGAATGTTCGACCCGGCCGATGAATCGCGCGATGTCATCTTCCGGCGCTCCGGCATCCGGGCGGATCTGGCTGCTTTCTCCGTAGAAACGGGAAATGAACCGAACCCGCCGCAAAAGACTCTTGGCTTCGATATTGGCGAAATAGAATACGCTGTCTTTTTGACGGATCTGGGTTGCAAACACGGGTCACCTCTTCTGTAACGGGTCGGCCGGGGCCGTCCCACGTGGTCCTCACCTGATTGTACACAATCGCCCTCAGGGGGCGCGGCGGGGCCCGGTATGGCCCGGAACAGGGATTTTCTGGACCGTCGGTTCCGGTTGGAAGGTTGCATGATGGATGCCGAAGGTGCGGATCAGCATCCCGCCCAGTTTCTCGAGGAGAGCCGGCCAGTCCTCCAGGCGCTCGACCACGACATGAGCCGAAAGCGCCACCTGCTCGGACGATAGCGCCCAAACGTGGAGGTCATGGATTGAGCGGACGCCCTCGACCCGGGCCAGGCTTGCGCCGATCTGCTCCACATCGAGCCCATAGGGAACCCCCTCGAGCAGCACACGCCCGACGAAGCCAAATAATCTCACGCTCGAGACCAGAATCAGCCCCGCAATGAAAAGCGAGAGGATGGGATCGATCATCATCCATCCGGTTGAGACAATGACCAGCCCGGCCACAAAGGCGGCACAGGAGCCCAAAAGATCGCCCAGGACGTGGAGCAACACGGCGCGGATATTGAGTGATGGCCGCTCCGTGCGAAGGATCCCGAGCACGAAGAGGTTGAGGAGAAGTCCGCCCCCGCCCGTCACCAGAACCGCCCACCCGGTCACAGGAGGTGTCCGCTCGGCTTCTATCCGGTTTACGGCGAGTGTCGCGAGCCCCACAACGAGTGCGAGCATGAGTAGAGCATTCATCGCGGCCGCAATGACCTCGGCGCGTCCCCAGCCATAGGTCTGATGCTTCGAAGGGGGGCGCCGGGCGAGCCAGGCGCCAAAGGTTGCAATCACGAGCCCCAGCGAATCGGTGAACATATGTCCCGCATCGCCAAGGAGCGCAAGCGAATGGGACCATTCGGCCACAGCAAACTCGGCCAGGGCGAATGTCAAAGTAAGCCCGAGACTCACGATCAACCGACCCGGGCCGGCTGGAAGCGATACAAAGGGGTGATGGGGTGCGCGATCTTCAGCGTGCGGCAAAAGGGGACAGCCTCTTTTTGACAAGCGTATGGGCAAGCCGGCAGTAATCAGGCACGCCATGGCGATAGGGAGGGTAGGCTTCGCCCGCGATGAGCGGGCTCAGATGCAGCCGGGCCCGGGGGCTGATGCCGTAACCATCCGCGCTCATAAAATCGGCGGGAAATCTCCGTTCGCGATTAGCCACCTCTGCAAGGGGAACGGAACCCACCCGAAAGCGGGGTGGGTTTCCTGCGCTGCGCAAAAGCGTGAGCATGACCTCACCCGCCCCCGCCCGGGCCATGCGGACGGCTTGGCGCCCAACCGCGATCGCAGCCTCGAAATCCGTCTTCGACGCCAGGTGGCGGGCGGCACGCTGGAGGTAGTCCGAGACGGCCCAGTGATGCTTGTACCCGAGGGCCTCTCCGATCAAACCAGCCAGAGCGGGAGCGACTCCCCCAAGCTGCGCATGCCCGAAGGCATCGACCCCCGAACCCTCAGCCATGAAATGCCCGCTTCGATCCCGGATGCCCTCGGAGGCCACGACGACGCAAAAACCCTTGCTCTGAACCGTCTGCTTGACGCGCGCGAGGAAGTCTTCGGGGTCGAAGATCCGTTCCGGAAACAGAATGAGATGGGGCGGGTCGTCCGGGCTCCTCTGGCCGAGTGCCGAGGAAGCGGCGATCCACCCGGCGTGCCGGCCCATCACTTCGAGGATGAACACTTTCGTCGAAGTGGCCGACATCGAGGCGACATCGAGCGCCGCCTCTTGCGTTGAGGTCGCGATGTATTTCGCGACCGATCCATACCCCGGGGAGAAATCCGTGCCATAGAGGTCGTTGTCGATGGTCTTGGGCAGCCCGATCACCTGGAGCGGGTACCCCCGCGCCCGGCTGAAGGCGGCGATTTTCAGGGCGGTATCCTGTGAATCCCCACCGCCGTTGTAGAAGAAATATCCGATCCGGTGCGCATCGAAAACCTCGAGGATCCGCTCGTAGCGTTCCGGGTCGGACTCTGGAGTGCCGAGTTTGTAGCGGCAGGAGCCGAACGCGCCCGCTGGGGTATGACGCAACCGGAGCAGATCGGAGGCGGCTATTTTCGCGGTATTGATGAGAGACTCCTCCAAAACGCCCACAATCCCGTCCCGACCCACCAGGACCCCCCCGACCTCTGCGGAGGCCTTCCGCGCAGCATCAACGACAGCCCAGGCCGTCGCGTTGATCACGGGTGTGACACCGCCCGACTGTGCATAGAGGATATTCTTGCCATGGTTTTCTTTTGCCATTTCACCCCCCGCATGCTGCCTGTGCGCTCCCGTCTACCGGCACCTTCGGGGCCGGAGTTGACGAAGCGGAACCTGAAGCGTTAGTTTAACGCGGCCCCCTCCCCGATCCAAACCAGGCACCGGGTCCACCCCGGCCCCGCTCAAGGAAACCGCTCTCTCATGACCGAGCCCCTTCAAATCGTCCTGATCGGCGCGCCCGGCTCCGGCAAAGGAACCCAAGCCAAGCTCCTTGCCGAGCAATACCGCATCCCCCAGATTTCGACCGGGGATCTCTTGCGCCAGGCCGCAGCCCAACGCCACCCTCTGGGACTTGAAGCGCGCGCGGTCATGGACCAGGGCCTGCTCGTTTCCGACGAGATCGTGCTCGGCATCATCCAGGACCGGCTGTCTCAGCCGGATACCCAGAGCGGGTTTTTGCTCGATGGATTCCCGCGCAATCTGGCCCAGGCGAAAGCACTTGAAGCAGCGCTCCACAAAATCGGCCGGAAGCTTTCGACCGTCCTCCTCTTCCACGTCGATACCGAATATCTGATCCAGCGCCTGGCGGGACGTCTGACCTGTCCCCAGTGCGGAGCGGTCTACAACCGCTACACCACCCCCCCCCGCTTCGATGACCAGTGCGATGCCTGCGGGACCACACTGCGCCACCGGAGCGATGACAATGAAGAGACCGTTATCAACCGTCTGCGCGTCTACGAGGCACAGACCGAGCCGCTGATCGCCTACTATCGCGAGCAGAATCTCCTCAAAGAGATCGACGGACAAGGACCCATCTCAACGGTCTTCAAACGGGTCCGGCAGGCCATTGACTCCCCCCGTCCGAAGGCACCCGCTTCCCGGGGTGGAACGGGCGCAAAGAGACGGATCCCTGGCACGAAGCGGCTGGCAACCCGCTCAACCCGTTCCACGCAACGGAAAACCCCGAAAAAACCGCCCCGGCGCTGACTCCGTCAACTTCCCGAGTTACTACGAAGAGCCAAGGCCATCCCAACGTTTTTAGAGGAGAATCAACTGGCCTCGTGGGCAGATTCTGGGGCGGTGGGAATGCTCGCGAGCGCGGTATTCAGCAAGGATTTCTCGAATAAGTTGAGGCTGCGCGAGAAGTTGAGCCGTTTCTTGACGATGGCGACGAGCATGTAGACGAACACCGCTGGCCGGAACGGCCGGATCGCTCAGCCCGGTCAGTGCCGCGATCCGCATGATCTGGACACCTTTCTCGCGCACCCAACGACTGGTTTGCGCCACCCGGGCAGTTGCTCCAGACCTGGGTAACGCGCACTTTCTTTGTTCCTCCCTCACACACAGGAAAACCGGAAAAGTTCAATCTTCGTGAGACCGAATCAATAGTTTCCAATACAACCCCTTCATCGGCATGTCAATACGGCACCTTGTCGAATCCCCAGGAGATTAAGCAGCTGATCGATTGTTGGCACACGCACACGGCTCTCCAGAAGGCGATCCTTGCTAAACTTTCTACTGTAATTCTCGCTTTTGGTTGCATCATTATTGACGTGCGGGGCAAACATACTTTTGGCATTCGATGCAGTAATATTTGGATCTTTCCCCAATACGCGCATCACAAGGACCTCAAAACAGGGTTCTGACCGCAAAAGATGAATATCATTTTTGCTGGCGATATTGACAACCGTATCCGACCAATCTGTATCAGTGTCCACAAGCACGGCTACTGCATCATAATCGGCATTGGCCTTTTGCCTGACTGTCCACTCGACGACATGCTTTGCGCCTCCACCCTGTGCGTTCTTGATTTTCACCGATAGACCGCAGCCACGCGTTATAAACAGTTGCTTAACATGCGTTAGAAACGCTACTTCATCTGCGCCTTCACCCACGATTAACAGCGTACGCTCGGACTTCCAAATAGCCATGGGTTCGACACTCAGAATTGAGGAACCGCGCCATAGGCGCCTGCCATATATTTGGCATAATAATTATCGTCATTTCGGATGCCTTGAACCGCATCCATACGGATGGCTGAACTCTCGCAATTGTTATCCTTCTGCACCAGCATGACTTGGGATTTGTGCAAAATATTCAATACCTCAGGAGCATGGCAACTAAACAAGAGTTGTGCATTATGGGGGTTGACATTCGGATTGGCAAACAAGTCCAGAATCGGTTCGAGCATGTGTGGGTGAAGGTCATTCTCAAACTCGTCGATGACCGCGAGACCACCGATCTCCATTGTGTTTAGCAGGTAAGACAACAATACGAATGCTCCTTGTGTACCGCTGGATTCCAAGGCAAAAGGCAAGCTGAATTCAAAATCCCTATCTTTGTGCATGCCGAAGGGTACCCATACTTTTTGAGCGGGTTTGCCAGAGTTATCCGGGTCTGTAATAGCAAACTCCTTCAATTCGACGCTTGTCAGTCCCAGATCCCAGGCCAATAGCAAATTTTTCATAAACTGTTGCTGGCCTGGATGATCCGAAAAATGCTTCGCGGCGTACGAGACTGTGCTATCGCCCAGAGGTATGCGACCCTGAACATTGATATTAGTGATGAAACGAGGAGCCACGATCCGCACTGCTAGCGGTACGCCGAACTGTGCTGCCCATGAGATCAGAGAAACATTTTGTCGCACATGACGCGCTTCTTTGTCTTGGAGACCGAATTCCTTTTGCTTCACTTTATAGAGATTGTCTTCATCGTCCCAGTCTCGAATGAAAACATAACCAAAACGCTCGCGTTTCTGGTATAGAGCCTCATGAAGAACCCGTTGTGGTGTGCATCGCAGCACATAGCGCCACGGCTTGCCATCAAAATCCAAAGTGCATTCGAATTCAGAAGGTTCGTTCGGAGCCGCAGCGTGCGGCGTAGAAGGGATGGTCGCATCCGTTGGGATCCGGAACGATTCGCTGATAAACCAGCCTAGAAAGGCCAAAGGTTTGAGTAGAGCTGTTTTGCCACTGGCGTTTGGACCTATGACTGCCATAATCTTGGAGACCCGCTCGCCAGTGGGCACTTCAGTCATCCAATTCGTTAGAGCCACCTTTTTGTTTAGCGTTAGGTTTACCTCTGTCCGGTTTCGAAAGGACTGAAAATTTGAAAACGCATAGCTACGAACCATATTCCCTCCCATGTAAATCAAATAATCAACAAATATATGTTTATAATACTAATTAATAAATGAAAGTCAAACTATTGATCCGGCCCCATGAAAGCTCAAGCTCTGTACTTCGCACGAGGATTCCGAAAGTAGCTGCGCACGCGCTCGGGCGAGCGTGTCAGCCTTGTCAGGCGCGCGTTCGCGTCCTCCCACGACCTGGCTTGGATGCGTACGGGAACCTTCTTGCCCAGGACTTCCTCGAGACCGACATGGAACCGCCCCTAGGGGTGGGCTCGGGACTCGAGCAGGGCAGAGGTGGGTCTACCTCCCATTGAGCGCGCGCACGTTTCCAGTACGCACGGAACTTCAGGTTGAGAACGGGGCTGGGCGAAGTCCCATCAGGGCTCGAAGACGTTCAATCTTCACTGAGAAACCGGATAAGTTTTGTACAACTCGCTTTATCACTACGGATCAGAAACCCTTGCTTACAAGTGACGGACCATCGATTTCGCTGCAGCACGTCCTGCCTGCGGCACGCAGCCAGCCTGTCCGTGGACGCTGCTTCGCGTCTGCAATCGATGCCTCCTCGACAACGCCTTTACACCGCGGCGCGGATTTCGCACGTCGCTCCACAGGCTCCACTGTGCTACCTCCGCCGTAGCGACCAAAGGCTCCTCGCCTTGGGTTTCTCTCTTCCCCCGCTCGTCAACTGCCGCCAGCCGTTCGCGCTGTGCCTGAGCTGCCGACCCGACATGACATCCGTCATGCGCAAGTCCTGACGCACGTAACTGGTGGACGCACGCCCGATATCCCACAATGACCGCCATTCAGACGGAGGCGGTCATGCGAGACAAGCACGTTACCCGGACAACCATCGCGGCACTCAAAGACATCAGCAAACATTACGGCCAGATCACTGCCGTGGACGGTATCAATCTTGAAATCCGCCGCGGCGAGTTGCTGGCACTGCTCGGCCCCAACGGTGCCGGCAAAACCACCAGCGTCAACCTGCTCTTGGGTCTTGCATCATCTACCTCCGGCACCGCCGAACTCTTCGGCCTATCGCCCTGCGAAGTGCGCGCGCGCCGGCGCATCGGCGCCATGCTGCAAGGCGCTCAGCTCGGCGGTCACGCGCGCGTTGGCGAAACCATCGCACTGTATTCCGGCTATTACCTCAATCCGTTGCCGCTTGCCGAAACGCTGCGCATGGCCGGGCTGGAGGGTCTGGAAAGCCGGCCGGCAGTGAAACTCTCCGGCGGCCAAAAGCAACGGCTGATGTTCGCGCTCGCCGTTTGCGGCAATCCCGAATTGCTGTTTCTGGACGAACCCACCGTCGGGCTGGATGTGGAGGCACGCCACGGGATCTGGACCGCTATCCGCGATTTCAAGGAGCAGGGCCGCAGTGTCGTACTCACCACTCATTATCTGGAAGAAGCCGACGCGCTCGCCGACCGCATCGTGGTCATCAACCGCGGTCGCGTGATTGCCGCGGGCACGCCTGCTGAGATCAAGCAGAGTGTTGCACGGCGGCACATCCGCTGCATCACCAGACTCGACAGCGCACGGATCAGCATGCTGCCTGGCGTGAGCGCTGTGCAGCAGGACGGCGAGCGGCTGGATATTGTCGCTGCACGTCCGGAGAGCGTTTTGTTCGAGATGCTCAGGCTCGATCCCGCGCTGCACGATCTCGAAATCACCGACGCCAGGCTCGAGGAAGCCTTCCTGTCATTGACCAACGATAACCACGAGGGACAAACCGCATGACCGCGACCGCCGTGAACGAATCGAGTTGCCCCGTTACCTCGGCGGAAGTCGAGGCCCGAAAGTCCCAATCACCGTATGCCGGCTTTCGCCGGGATGACGAACAGCCAAATCAATCGGCTCCTCCTCGACGCTGGACCTGGCACGACACGCTGGCGGTGTATCTGCGCGAAGCCGGCTTTCAGTTCTGGGATGTGGCGCGCACGCCGGGTTACGCCCTGCCGACGCTCTTGTTTCCAACCATGTTCTACGTGTTCTTCGGTCTGGTGTTCGCCAAGGGCGGGGACCAGCAGGTCGCGACCTACATGCTGGCCACCTACGGCACTTTCGGCATCATGGCGCCGGGGCTGTTTGGTTTCGGCGTGGGCGTGGCCATGGAGCGTGAACACGGCATTCTGGCCCTCAAGCGCGTAGCACCGATGCCGCCCATGGCCTATCTGTTCGCCAAGGCGGCCATGGCCATGCTGTTCGCGCTCATGATCGCGCTGCTGCTCTTCGTGCTGAGTGCGGCCTTGGGCGGCGTGGCGCTGCCGCGCGGCGAGTGGTGGCTGCTTGCGGTCACCTTAATTGCCGGCACCTTACCGTTCTGCGCCCTGGGCCTCGCGGTCGGCGTGTGGGTCGGCGGCCAGGCATCCGCCGCCCTCATCAACCTGATCTATCTGCCCATGTCATTCCTCTCGGGTCTTTGGGTGCCGCTGCGCTTCTTCCCGCACTGGCTCCAGGAAATCGCCGCGGCGCTGCCGGCTTATCACTTGGGCCAGATCGCGCTGGGCATCGTCCACCAGGGTGGCGGTGATTTTCTCGCGCATCTGATTTATCTGCTGCTCTTCACCGCCGTCTGTCTGGGCTTCGCGCAGCGCGGCTGGCGGCGCATCCAGGATCGCTGAAGGAGAACCGGTATGAACCCTCATCAAAAAGGCTTGACTCGTGGCGGCGTCATCATCCTGTTGCTGATCGCGACCGCGGTGGTGGTGCTGTTTCTTCTGCCAACGCCGAAACCTGGCAGGCCGGCAGAAGCGGCAGTTAGCCAGCCTGCAACATCCGCCGATTGCCTGAAGGTTCCAGCAGATTTCAGTTCGCCGGCGGTGCTGGCACGCCGCGCGCCTGCCAATCTGTGGAAAGGCTGGATCTATAGCCGCGCCATCACACTCACGGCCACGCCCGCTTCTCCGTTGGTGGACCGACCGATCTCGATTCGCGTCAGCGGCCTCGAACCCGGAGAGCCGATCACGCTGCACGCCAGCATGCCGGGCAGCAGCCACCGCACCTGGAGTGCGCAGGCCACCTTCATTGCCAACAGCCGCGGCGTGGTGGATGTGACGCGGCAAGCGCCGCGTTACGGCAGTTATTCCGGCACGCACGCCATGGGCCTCGTCTGGTCCATGCTGCCTGAGAATGCCCAGCATCCGCAGGAGATCTTCTACGAAGCTCCGCGACAACGTTCCGGCCTGACGCTTAGACTGGAAGCGCTGGCCGGCAATCGGGTTCTGACCCAAATCACGCTCACCCGCCACCTGCACACGCCGGGCGTCACCCGAGCCCTGGTGACGGCTGGAGGTCTGGTGGGCGAGTTGTACACGCCCGCGACGCCCGGCCCGCACCCAGCCCTCATTGTACTGGGCGGTTCGGAAGGCGGTTGGCTGTCGTCCTCGCCACTGGCGGCGTTGCTTGCGTCGCACGGTTACACTGCGTTGGCGCTCGCCTATTTCCAGGGATACCAGTCCTTCGATCCACGGCTTGCCGGTCTGCCCAAAATGCTGATGGACATTCCGCTGGAGTATTTCGCGAGGGCGGCGGACTGGCTCAAGCAGCAACCCGGCGTGGACGCGCACCACGTCGGCATCATCGGCTGGTCGAAAGGTGCGGAAGCAGCGCTGATTACTGCGGCGACGTTCCCCAAGAAATTCCAGGCGGTGATCGCCTACATGCCGACTTCGGTGGTGTGGTCTGGTATATCCAACGGCCCCGGCCCGATTTCTTCTTCCTGGACGCTGCACGGCAAACCGCTGCCGTGGGTCAATCCGGTCATCTATCCGGCCCTGTTCCGTAACGATAAGCCACTGGTTTTTCTCGGCCCCTATCGGGATGGATTGAAAGATGCGACCGCCGTCAAGAGAGCCGTGATTCCGG
>JAJZBR010000083.1 GCA_021798795.1 Pseudomonadota bacterium | reverse complement strand
TCTCGCGGGTCAGCGTCGAGACTTCCTGTGCGATGGCACGAGCCGTGATCTTGCGCGGTTCGACCGGAATCATGCGCAGGATCGCCCAGTGCCGTTTGACGACTCCGCTTGCTGCCGTCATCGCTCACCCTCCAAGGCCCGGCTTCGAGTACGACATGTTTTGTCGCGAGCGTCGCGGCGGCGGCAGCGCGATCGACCTTGCCATGCACCTGCTCGGCGTGCCGTTCGTCGAAGCCGTGAAACGGCTGACTGACACGACTACATCGAGTCCTGATCGCCCGTAACCGCACTCACAGGATCAGGGCGTTGGCGCCTGCTCTGTCTGCGGCCTGCGTGCCGCGTAAAAGGAAAGCTGGCGCGCTCCGTTGCGTATTCCGGCCCGACTGACCACCGGTTCCGGTAATTGTTGACCATCGTGCCGGTGCTGACCCCCCCACGCTGGTTATGCGAACGACTGAACAACCATAACCGACCCGAACGAGACGTTCGTTTGTAGTCCAGCCACCGCGCAAAGCCGACGTTTACGGAGGGCGCAAAGCAGACTGCAGGCCCGCCTAGTCAGCTGACAATCCACGGGGTTGGACTGACGACCCGGCCGATCCGTCGATCTTGCGTGCAAACATTTATTAGACTACAGTCAGATAATGACTGACGACGTGATGACAATCCGCGCGTTCAATCGAACGGTGACTCGACGACTGGGGGTTCTCAACGAGAAATACCTTGGCCGTGAGCACCCGCTGATCGAGTCCCGCCTGTTGTTCGAGATCGGCGCCGACGGTGTTCTGGTCCGGGATCTACGTGCGCGACTTGGGCTGGACTCCGGATTTCTCAGCAGAACGTTGCGGGCGCTTGAGGGGAAGCGACTCCTGAACACCATAAAACATCGAGTTGATGGCCGCACTCGATTCGCCAAGCTGACCCGACAGGGCGTTGCGGAATTGCGGCGGATTGATGCTCTCTCGAACAAGCTTGCAGAATCATTGGTCGCGCCGCTCACGGACGAACAAACCCGTCGACTGATCTCAGCCATGGCAGAGGTTGATCGCCTGTTGCGCGCGTCGGGCGTGGAAATTGCGCAGACATTGCCAGGGAGCCCTGAAGCGCGGTGGTGTCTCGATCAATACTTTGATGAACTTGCATCGCGTTTCGAAGGTGGTTTTGATCGGGGCGCAGGAATGGCCTCCGATGTTGAATGCTTTGTGCCTCCGGATGGCACATTTCTCGTCGCGCGGCTTTTTGGAACGCCAGTAGGTTGTGGCGCACTCCGCACATTGGGGAGTGGTGTTGGAGAAATCAAGCGAATGTGGCTTGCGCCGGAGATGCGCGGACTCGGCGTGGGGCGCAGACTTCTGGCAGCGCTCGAACACGCAGCCTGTGAACGCAAGATGCGTGCTATTCGCCTTGACACGCACAAGTCTCTGACCGAGGCGATACAGTTCTATCGCTTGTCCGGTTACCGTGAGATCGCACGCTACAACAACAACCCCTACGCTCACCACTGGTTTGATAAAACATTGACCATGCACCGACGGGCTCGCGACTGATGATGGCAAAGCGCAAGCCCGCAGCAAAGATGTTCCCTATACCCGACCCCTGCCTCGTGTCCCAATAGGAGCCATTCCATGCTGCGGCATGTTCTTTTATTCCTGTTGCTTTGCCTGCCACCGTATGATGGGTAGCCACCCCCGGTTCGCAATCCCCCGGCGTTGGCCAACTCCAGCCCACCCCGGCAGGGGCGCGCGGCCTTCCTGGGCCCGCCTTCGGCGAACCCGGAGAGCCGCACCCGCGCGTCGCATGCGGCCGGATTTCCGGTTCGGGTGGGCGTGTCGGCAGTAGCGCAGCAGCCTATGCGCCATGAGGAGATCATTCTGATAGAAGGTTGTTCCAGACGGGCTCGCGAAAGAGTTCTGAGTTTTTGTTCGAGCAAGACAGATGGAGCGTGTCGATTGCATCCGGACCGTCTGGGCAACCCCGGTTTGGATTGCGTCGGCTCGGCTGTCAGATAATATAGGGGCTACGAGATCGCAAGCCTTCGGCGCCCATCAAGCCGCCTCATACGATTCAACGCGAATCGGCTCCTGTCTTCCCGGGCAACAACCGGATAGGTATTCTGGATCGCGCGCGCGGATCTTCCCCAAGAGGCGGCCCGCAAGCACACGATACGCCTGATCCGTTCCATGGCGCGCGCGTCATGGGTAGCCGTAGGGAAAAGCGTTCCAGGGTGTAAATAAAGGGTTGCCGATCCAGGGGCTGAACGGCTGATTCTCTCCCGGAACGTACCAGGTCCCGAACGGTTGAACCCACGTACTCCATCCGTAACCCGGTTGATTCCATGGATTGCCGTATCCTCCGCCCTCGAGCATCGGCGCCGACCAGATCGGCGCCGACCAGGGTGCGGGATACGTACTCCATGGAGGGACATAGCCACCTTGGTTTCCAAAGCGTCCCGATGCGCTCCACGGGTGGGTCCATTCATACCGGCCCCGTTCGCCCCGGTAGTAACGATCCGAGAGGTGGTGCGTCCGGATCGTCTGGCGCGGCAGGTTCGTGTGGAGGTCGGCATGGGCCGGGACGAAGTCGGGACGGAGTCGCGCCCCGCCCGCGTAGACCCAAAACCGGCCACCCCTCCCCCGGGATGCGGGTGCCCGTTCTCTCCAGAGCCGGTACTGACCGAGATCGGCACGATAGGCGATCCACCAGTGCGGATGATGCAGGCGCCACCAAGGGCCGGCTTTTTTGCGCCACCAGATGAAATAGGCATGACTCGTCCGGTGGATGGGTGGAGGGGGTCCGTAGTCGAGCGCGCGGGGCAGGACGAAACCTGCGGGAAGCGGTTTCCAGGGCCCGGCGTAGTACGCGGCATGGATCCAGCGCCCACCCTGCCAGCGGAAATAGTAGCCGCCTCGGTAGTAGGCGAAGGTCCTGTCCCGGGGCAACCAGTAGACGTTGAGTCCCGGGGCGAGCGGGAAGACGAACTCCGGCCAGCCTCCGGCCGGACTCGTTGCGGCCTGGGTCGGGCGCGAGCCAGCCAGGGTGAATAGGGTCAGCAGGCCAGAAAGAAAGAAAGCGGATCGGATGGATCGGGAGGATGTAGACATGGGAACCTCGAGCGTTCGCATCGCCGATGGGCACAACCCGACTCTATTATGTACCTGCCGGGCGAACGGCGGATCGGGCTTGCGGTAACCGTAGCCCGAGAGGGGCGATGGAACCTGCCGCCGTTCGGGGCTATCCCATGTATCTCGTTCTCGCCCGCCCGGGCGAAGTCGAGGGGATCGGCCCGCCTCGGTTTCGCACCCGCGCAGAGCTTCCGCTCGCCGATCTCGGCCGCTCGCTCGCCCGTGAGTTTCATCCCCGAGAACTTGCGGCCGATCCGATGCCGCGCTGCCGGGAGACGGCAGACGAGGTTGCCCGGGTGACGGGCGTTATGGCACGGGTTGAACCCGGCATCAACGATTTCGACTATGGTGCCTGGCAATGGAAGAGACATGACGAGATCGAGCGCAAGCCCCCCCGCGAGTTTGCGCTCTGGATGAGCGTCCCGCAGTGGTTACGGTTCCCGGGTGGAGAATCGCTTGAGCCGGTGGCCCTGCACACGGCCGATGCGTTGCGGGGGCGCCTGATCGTCACGCGGACGACATGGTGGTCTGGGTCGCACACGAGGGCGTGAACCGCGTGATACTCCTGCGTGCGCTCGATCTGCCGCTTTCGGCCTATTGGCGCATCGGGCAGGATCCCTGCTGCATCGACGTGCTCGAGATCCGCCCGGACGGGGGCGTTCGGGTCAGGCGGATGAACGATCCCGCTCACCTGCGTTGAGCGGGATCCTTTGAGTCGGGGGTCAACCGGTCTCCGATCCGTCTCGGGGGATCGTTCCGCAATCGTCCGGTGGATCGGCTGGGCGGTGCATGCGCACAAGATGCGATACCCACGCCCGGACGCCGCGCTCGATTTCCGTAAGGGTCGCACGAAACACTTCGATCCGGCTGCTATAGGGATCGGCGATTTCGAATCCGTCCCAGTGCCCAAGGAGAAACACCCGTCCTGCGAGTTCGGGCCAACGCTCTCCGATCCATCGCTTCTGCCATTTCTCCATGACCAGGATGAGTTCGGCCTCCCGCAATCCCGCATGCGTGGCCTGTCGCGCCCGGTGCATGCGGATGCCGAGCCCCCGCTCGGCGAGCGCACAGACCGCCTGGGTGACAGGCGGAGATCCCGCCTCCGCCATGAGCCACGCGGATTCGATCCTGATTCCGAGGCACACAAGCTCCGGGTCCGCGCAGAGGAGCCCCCATGCCATGGGACTCCGGCAGATGTTCCCGGTGCAAAGAACGGTGACGGGCTGGATGACGGGTGTCTCCAAGGGAGTCTGTCCGTCGAGTCTAGCATCGGGCCGGATCCCGGAGGCCAGGTTTGCGACAAGCCGATGGCCGCGAGCGGGTTTTGAACGACGGGGACCGGCTGGTACCCGGGAATGGGCTCTGCGCCCCGATCGAGTCGTTCTACCCCGGAGCGCTGGTCCTGAGGATGAAACCGAACTGTGCTGCCCATCGACCGGCTGCACCTGTTGAGCGGGAACGGAGATCGTGGCTGAACCGCGTTTCGACCGCCCGGTCGGTCAACCCCTGCCCATCGTCGATACCATTCGAGAATCGCGGACGGGATTGGATCCCCCATCGCATCCGGCCGGATACATCCGGATGTTATGCTGAGACGGGTTCAATCCCGTGAAGAGTGGCCATGCTCGCAAAACTCAGGAAGTTCATGCGATCGCCCAGGTTGTACATCCGCCGGATTGGGATGTTGTGTCAGAAACAGGCGAGCCGGA
>JAJZBR010000024.1 GCA_021798795.1 Pseudomonadota bacterium | reverse complement strand
CATCGAGAAGAGGGTCTTCCTTGCAACGCCGTTTCAGTTTCCGCCAATCCGCCGATTCCGGTTCACTCACTTTGTACACCTCACCGCCCAGCCCCGAAGGGTCGATCCCTGAAACGGATATGGTCAATGGGACGGGATCTGCCTTCTGGTGAGCCGCACCCTGGTCGCCTTGGTTGCAACTATAGCACGGCGGGCGGAGCCGCTTCGCTGTTTGGTCAGCCGACTCAATCCGGGCGCTCGAGATCGTCGATCAGGGCGCGGAGGAAACGGCAGGCGTCTCCACCGGTTGCCGAGCGATGATCGAAGGACAGCGACAGGGGCAGTCTCCGGTGGGTCGCGACGCCGCCGAGAACGGCGACGACATCGTGGCAGAGGCGACCCACGCCCAGGATGGCTACGGTCGGGGGAACCACAATGGGTGTCGCATAGCGGCCCGCGAGCATGCCGAAGTTGGACAGGGTCAGGGTCGGGTGGGCCAGGTCTGCCGGTTGCAGGGTCCGGGCACGGGTCTTCTCCTTGAGCTGGTCGAGCGCACGCCGGATCGCACCGGGTTCGGCTCGTCCGATATCGCGTAGAACCGGGACGATGAGTCCGTCCGGAGTGTCCACTGCGAGCCCGAGATCGACTCGGTCGTGGATCGTGCGTTCGAGGCTCTCGCCGTTGAACCAGGCGTTGAGTGTGGGTTCGACCCGACAGCCTGCGAGGAGGGCCCGGATGAGGCGAACCGTGATGTCCTCATGCCCGATCCAGCGATCGAGATCGGCATCGTCGAAAAGCGTGGTCGCGGCGATCGCGTCGCGTGATTGGGCCATGGCCTGAGCCATCGCCCGGCGGGTACCCCGGAGGGGTTCGGCGTGTCCCTTTGTGGGTATCTTTTGCGCTGTGGAGGGGGGGGCGGACGCCTTCGATCTCGACTCCGACCCCTCGAGATCGGCAAGCGTCGTCTCGCCGTGGCGCCCGGTGGATGGGATGGCAGCCAAGTCAATCCCGAGATCCCGGGCACGGCGACGGACCTTGGGAAGGGCCTTGATCCGTTTCGGTTCATTGTGATGGCGGCGAATGATGGCATACTCCTCGACCACCGACTCACCGGATGGCATCTGCCCGACCACGGTACCTTGGTCGGGAGGGGGGGTAGGGGACGATGGGGTCGCGGGTCTTTGTGGCTCAGTCGGGCCGGATGGTGCAACTGCTCCCGTGTCCTCGAAGTCGACGAGTGGCGCATGGGTCGGGACAATAGTGCCTGCCTGGCCGTGGAGTTTCGCAATCCGCCCACTCCAGGGAGCGGGGACCTCGACCACTGCCTTTGCGGTTTCCATGGAAACCAGGGGTTGGTCGGTTTTGACAATATCGCCCACCCGAACGTGCCATGCGACGATTTCGGCTTCTGCGAGCCCCTCGCCGAGATCCGGGAGCTGAAAGGTTTTCATAGGCTCAAGCCGTCAAGTGTGGCAGATGCCGCAGCGACGATGCGCTCGACGCTCGGCATGAAATCGTGCTCGAGCTTGAAAAGCGGGGTGACGACGTCGAAACCGGTCACGCGCACAATCGGTGCCTTGAGATCGTAGATGGCCCGCTCGGCCACCTCGGCCGCGATCTCTCCGCCGAGCCCCCCCGTGCGGGGAGCTTCGTGGACGATCACGAGCCGGCCGGTTCGGCTGACGGATTCGAGGATGGTCTCGTAATCGATCGGGCTCAGGGTGCCAAGGTCAATGACCTCTGCCTCGACGCCGGTCTCGGCGAGACGGCGTGCCGCCTCGAGGGTTTCGTGCACCATGGCTCCCCAGCTCACGAACGTGAGATCTCCGCCTTCGCGGAGGACAAAGCAGGTGTCGAGCGGGAGGGCTTCTCCGTTATCCGCCACCTCCTGCTTGTTCAGCCGGTAAAGGCGCGTCGGTTCAAAAAAGACGACCGGGTCGGGATCACGGATTGCAGCCAAGAGCAGACCATAGGCCCGGGTCGGGGATGAGGGCATGACGACCCGTACACCCGGCATGTGGGCAAAGAGCGCTTCGTTGCTTTCAGAGTGATGTTCCGGTGCGTGAATGCCCGCCCCGGACGGGGCGCGCAAGACCATCGGAACTGAGAGGCGGCCCCGGGTGCGGTTCCGCAGGCGTCCGGCATGGTTGATCATCTGGTCGATGGTCGGGTAGATGAATCCCGAAAACTGGATTTCCGCGACCGGACGCAGGCCCATGGCCGCCATCCCGATCGCCAGGCCCGCAATCATCGATTCGGCAAGCGGGGTGTCGAGCACGCGATTTGCGCCGAACTGCTCCTGGAGTCCCACGGTCGCACGGAACACTCCGCCGTTGACGCCGATATCCTCGCCGAGAAGCACCACGCTCGGATCGTCCTTGAGGGCGCGCGCCAGAGCGAGATTGATCGCCTCGACCAAGGCCACCTTAGCCATGATCCCTCCCACGGGCGGTCAGGCTGTCGCGCTGGGCGCGCAGCGACTGCGGCAGTTCGGCAAAGGTATAGTCGAAGAGATCCTCGAGCTTGGGCTGGCCATAGGCGAGATACGCCTGAACCGCCGTATCAACCGCCTGTTGGCATTCCGAGGCGAGTCCGGTTTCCCGCTCCTCGTCCCAGTAACCCTTTGCGATGAGAAAGCGCTTGAACCGGCCGATGGGTTCCCGTTCACGCGCGGCTTCGACTTCCGCGGCAGGACGGTAGCGTCTCGCGTCGTCAGCCGTCGTGTGATCAGAAAGCCGATAGGTCAAGGCCTCGATGACGCTGGGTCCGCCTCCATCGCGTGCACGTTCGACCGCTTCCGTCAGGGCCGCATGGACGGCGAGGATGTCGTTGCCGTCGACCTGTTCGCCCGGAATACCCGCAGCGATCGCCTTTTGGGCCAGGGTCTCGCAGGCGGTCTGCTGTCTCAGCGGCACCGAGATCGCCCACTGGTTATTCGCGATCACGAAGACGCAGGGAGCATGGAACGCCCCGGCGGCGTTGAGTGCTTCGTAGAAATCGCCCTGCGAGGTGCCTCCGTCGCCGATCACGGTCACGGCAACGCGCCGCTCGCCCCTGAGTTTGAAAGCCAGAGCCGCTCCGGCGGCATGGAGCGTCTGGGTCGCGATCGGAACCGCCCAGGGGAAATCATGCGGCTGGTCGCGGAACGCATTGCCCCTCTCGTCGCCGCCCCAGAACGCCAGTATTTCGTCCATGTGAACCCCGCGCCAGAGCTGGGTGCCGTATTCCCGGTACATCGGGAAGAAAACATCTTCGGGCGCCATGGCGGCGCCGATGCCGACATGGGTGGCCTCATGTCCCAGGCAGGAGGCGTAGGTGCCGAGCTGCCCGGTACGCTGGAGGGCGACCGCCTTGCTGTCGAAGGTGCGCACGAGCACCATCATGCGGTAGAGCCGGGTGAGGAGGTCGGGATCGCGTGCAATTTTGGGCGGGGTTCCCGAAAGCGTACCCTCCGGGGTGAGATAGGAGCGGTGTTTGATTTCGAATCGGGCGGCGGTGGACTGGGACAAGCGGGTTCTCGATTAGGTTCGATCTAGGCAGGCATTATAGTGCATGCGGGATGGCAGGCCACCTGCGCGTGCCCCATAAGGATGAAGTTGGAATGGGGTAGAGGGTCTCATGGGAGATGTGCCGCTTGTCCTCGGGATGGTCCATCCGCAACTCCCAGAGGCCCCCTTGCGGCGACGCCGCTGCGCTTCCTCCCGGCACCGCATCATAGGTTTCTCCCATCAAACCCCGACGGATCTCCCGACCGATCGTACCGGGACTTTCTGTTCATCCTCTGCCACCGTCAACCTTTGACCGGAGGTGTTGCACTTCCTTCTTCGGCGTGCCCTCAGTTCTATTATCCCTGCCAACGCACACACGACACCAGAGAAGAGTACACAGGCAGCTCAGTGTTGGTGGTCAGCAAAATGGCAGGCAGCGCCAAGGCCTGTGCCACCAGCAAACGGTCAAAGGGGTCTCGGTGGTGCCAAGGCAATCGCGCCACCGCGTAGGTATGTGTGTTGCCGTTATGGGCAACTCCGTAAAATGCGTTTCTAAAGCCAAGGCGTGAATATCCTCCGGCCAGAAATCAAAGTTCGCTTTGCCCAGTGACACTTTCACCGCAATTTCCAACAAGCTGGCAGAACTGAACCAGACCATATTGGCTGAATCAGACAGGTCGGCTCGGGTCGTTTCTGGCAAACGCAAGGGAGCCAGTAAAATTGCCAGCAATACGTTGGTATCCAGCAAAAAACCTTGCGGCCTCAGTTAACCACCTGCTCAGGATTGATCAAACCTCTCGGCGATCTCATTACGCCCGAAGGCATCAAAGTCTTCCGGCATGATGAAACGCCCGACCCCCAATCCCAACGGGCGTGTTTTTTCTGTCTTTGGGGCTAGTGCAACCAAGCGTGCCACGGGCTTTCCCGAACGGGCGATAATGATCTCCTCCCCTGCCGCCGCCTGATCGACGTAGCGGGAAAGCTGTGTTTTGGCTTCGTGGATGTTGACAATGGACATGCCAGCCACCATATAAACTGGGTCTAGTTTAGTCCAGTTGCGAACAGGGCACATGTTACCTCGACATGACAGCATTTCTGATCGGGAGAATCAGGAAGTGGGCCTTTTTTAATGGACAAGTGGACGTGTGAGTTTCGATGGTTTTGACCCTGACCCGATTCATGGACCAGTCCGAACTTTTGAGAATCGGCGTTGGACCCCCTTCCTGGCCGTAGCCTGGGAAGGGGAATGCGCGGGCGAATGTTCAAACTGGTCCACTATCGGTTCTGGGCGGCACTCTTGCTACGTAGTCATAATGAGACTACAATTGAAACTTCAAACGATTTCAGAAGGGTTGCCATGAGCACCGCCGATACCTATGTCCGCGCTCGCATCGACACCAACACCAAGGTACGCGCTGCTGACGCGCTCGAAGCAATGGGACTATCCATCTCGGACGCTATCCGTTTACTGATGCTGCGCGTGGCAGATGAGCGCCGTTTGCCATTCGACGTGAAGGTTCCCAACTCGACCACGCGCAAAGCCATTGCCGAGCTGGAAGCGGGCAAGGGCAAGAAGTTCGCCAACGTCGATGATCTGATGACAGATCTGCATGCGGACGATTGACCTCGCCTCATCCTTTCAAACGCGATTACAAGCGTGAGGTCAAGGGGCAATACCGGGCCGCGCTCGATAGCGAGCTGAAACCTGTTCTCGTGGCCTTGGCGACCGATCAGCCGCTCGATGCCAGATACCGCGACCATGATCTGAGCGGCGATTGGGCGGGTTACCGCGAATGCCACGTCAAGCCAGACCTGCTGCTGATTTATCGCAAGTCAGATACTGACACCCTGAGACTGGCCCGGCTTGGCTCGCACAGCGAGCTTTTCGGGTGAGCTTGGGCTGACGGAATTTTCGGCGGTTTGGGCTTACAACCCCTTCCAGCCGCCGCAACAGGGTAAAGAGCAGGATGACCTTGCCGAAGTCAGTGTGCTTAAAGTCCCCCCAGAGGTCTTCGGCGTTCTTCCAGATGAAGTCCCCCAAAGAGCCGAAACATCATATGTTCCTGCCATGAGGTTCTGGAGGGTCGTCGTCTGCCCAATTGTCTGGCTATAACCATCCGGTTCTGTCACGGTCACGCTGCCCATTGTCCCGCTTGGCAGACCCGTGACATTCACCGTCAGGTTGATGCCGCTGGTAACAGGAACTATTCCCGTCCCAGAAGTGGAACCGCTGCTACCGCCGCTACAACCAGAAAGTAAGAAGACCACCGACAAAAATAAAAGAAGAGATACCCTAGTCACAGCCCCCCCACCAGCATCTACCACCTCATCTCAACTATGCCCAAGCACTTGACGCGCGTTACTGAAGAACTCAATAATCGCCCCAGGAAATCCATGGGATTCTAAACGCCAGCCGAAGCCATGGCGCAACCAAATCAGGCCGTTCAACAGTGGTGTTGCACTTCAAATTTGAAACCGCCCAGTGATTCGAAAGAGGAGAGGCGACATGCCCGAAAACAAGCTGCCGGAGGAGGACGCACGCGAGCGGATGGATTATGCGTCCTATCTTGCGCTGGATCGACTGCTTGCGCTTCAGGTTCCTCAAAGCCGACCGGATGTAGCTGACGAGACCCTGTTTATTGCCGTCCACCAGATCTCCGAGCTCTGGTTCAAGCTCGTGCTGCATGAACTCACCGGTGCAATCCGCGATCTCGCAGCCGACCTTCTCCTTCCGGCTGCGAAACATCTGGCACGTTGTCAGGCCATTTTCAACCAACTGGGCGGGGTTTGGCAGGTGCTCGAAACCCTCACGCCGAGCGATTACCGCTCTTTCCGGGCTGCACTCGGGGCGGCGTCGGGCTCGGGATCGTTCCAGTTCCACGCAATCGAGTACGCCATGGGTTGGCGCGAGTCCAAGGATCCCGACTGGGGAGTCTATTCCGAAGACACCCGCGCCTGGCTGCTCGGCTGGTACGAGCGGCCCAGCCTATACGAGAGTTTTGTGGCGTCCCTCGAACGACTGGGCTATCCGGTTCCTCGCTCCATCAAGCGGGCCACCGATCAGCCGGATCCTGCCCTTGAGGCAGTTTTTGAGATGGTCTATAGGGCACCCGGCGCCCACTGGGCAGTTTACGAGACGGCCGAGAAACTCATGGATCTCGAAGAAGCCGTCCAGCTTTGGCGGTTCCGGCATGTGCGTGCGGTCGAGCGCATCATCGGCCATCTCCCGGGAACTGGCGGGACCAGCGGCATCACATATCTGATCGCGACGCTCGAAAGACGTTTTTTCCCGGAGATCCGATCGGTTCGGGTACGTCTCTATGGCCCGACTCCGCATCCGGACGCTCGTCCGGGGAAGTGCCCGTTATAATGGAGGTTCACAAAGGATGCGGTTCATGACCATGGCGCACGCCCAAGAAAATCCACTGGGGACCGACGGATTCGAGTTCGTCGAGTTTGCAGCTTTCGACCCCCGTCCCCTCCGCACGCTATTTGAAGCGCTCGGATTTGAGGCGACCGCCCGCCATCGGCGGTTTGCGATCACCCGCTACGAACAGGGGGGAGCCAATCTTCTTCTGAACGAGGAACCCGGGGGTTTCGCATCCTCGTTCACCTCCGCCCACGGTCCTGCCGCCACGAGCTTTGCGATCCGGGTGAAAGACGCCCGCCAGGCGTTTGCGCGGGCGGTGGCACGGGGCGCAAAACCGGCCGACACCGCAGGCTCGAAGGATCCCCTGTCCACTCCCGTGATCGAGGGCGTAGGCGGATCACGTCTTTACCTCATCGACCACTACGGCGGCGGGGCTGCCTACGAGCAGGATTTCGAACCCCTGCCGAACTCGCGCGGGGTACCCCGGGGGCGGGGCATCGTCGCGATCGACCACCTCACGCATAACGTCGAACGGGGTCAGATGGACACCTGGTCCGGTTTCTACGAACGGATTTTCAACTTTCATGAGGTCCGCTATTTCGATATCAAGGGCGTGAAGACGGGGCTCTTCTCCCGGGCCATGACGAGTCCCGATGGCCGGGTTCGCATACCGATCAACGAATCGGCCGATGACAAGTCGCAGATCGCGGAATACCTCCGTGCCTACCGGGGCGCGGGGATCCAGCACATCGCCCTCGGCACGGAAAATATCTATGAGACGGTCGAATCCATGCGTCAGGCCGGGATCCGCTTTCTCGATACGCCCAAGGCCTACTATGAAATGGTGCCCGGACGCATTCCCCATCATGGCGAGGATCTCGACCGGCTCGAGCGCGACCGTCTTCTGATCGATGCGGATCCCGAGGATCCCCAAAAGATCCTCCTCCAGATTTTCACGGAGCCCGTGATCGGGCCGATCTTTTTCGAGATCATCGAGCGCAAGGGCAACGAGGGATTTGGTGAAGGCAACTTTCGCGCCCTGTTTCTCGCCATGGAGCGGGATCAGGAACGGCGCGGCGAGCTTTGAGACGGGAGCAATGACATGAGCCAATCCGATGCACCGACCTGGATCGAGGGGGTGACTTCCCGTCAGGCCCATGCCGACCTGCCCGAGGGGAGTTTTGAGCGGGAACTTGGCCGCGAGGGTTTCTCTGGTCCGGTCAGTCACATGTACCACCGCCATCCGCCGACCGGATGGAGCGGTTTCGAGGGCCCGCTCCGGCCCCGCGCGTTCGATGGGACCCGGCTCGATACGATGCCGGCCTCGCCCATGGAAGCGCCGGTTCTGTTCGGAAATCCGGCACTCCGGTTCCGGTTCTGGAAAGGTGTGGCCAGCATGGATCATCTGGTGCGTAACAGCGACGGTGACGAGCTGCTTTTCATTCACGAAGGGGAAGCAGAGTGGTTCTGCGATTACGGGCACTTGAGTCTCAAGGCCGGCGATTACGTGCGGGTACCGCGGGGCACGCTTTGGCGGCTTGCGATGCGCAATCCCGTCGCACTGCTCATGATCGAGGCCACCAATGCCTCCGTGGGACTGCCGGAGCGCGGACTGCTCGGACCGACCGCGCTCTACGATCCTGCCATCCTCGACCATCCGCAGATCGATTCCGCGTTCGAGACCCAGCAGAGCGAGGATCCCTGGAGCGTGATCGTCAAGAAACGCCAGGCTCTCTCCCGGATCCATTACCCGTTCAACCCGCTCGATGCCTTGGGCTGGCATGGCACCAACGCGCCGATCCGTCTCAACTGGCGGGATATCCGGCCGCTCATGAGCCATCGCTATCACGTTCCGCCTTCCGCGCATACGACGTTCGTCTCGGAGCGGTTCGTGGTCTGTACCTTCGTCCCGCGGCCATTCGAGACCGATCCTAAGGCAATCAAAGTTCCCTTTTTCCACAGCAATGAAGATTACGACGAGATCATTTTCTACCATGCGGGCGAGTTTTTCTCCCGCGACAACATCCACCCCGGCATGATGACGCTTCATCCCTCGGGCGTGACGCATGGCCCCCACCCCAAGGCGCTCCGGAATATATTCCAGCCCAAGGCACCCGGCACGAACGAGGTCGCCGTCAATGTCGATGCGCGCGATCCCCTGGAAGTCCTGGCGTCTGCCGAGTCGATTGAATGGAAGGAATATGCCGACTCCTGGAAATCGAGCTAGGCCGACCGATGCTGGTGCGCGAGCACCCGGCGTCCCGGAAGGGAGAGCCGCTTGAAGCTTGCCAGTCTCAAAGAAGGTGGGCGGGATGGGTGCCTTCTGGTCGTCTCCAGGGACCTGACCCGAGCGCGAGCGGTTCCCGAGATTGCGCGATCCCTGCGGGAGGCGGTCGAAGACTGGGGGCGGGCGGAACCGCTTCTGTCCGCGGTGGCGGAGCGGATCGAACGCGAACCGGAATCAGGCTCCCCCCTCGAGTGGACCCGGCTCGACGCCTGTCTCCCGCGTGCGTTCCAGTTCGTTGACGGCAGCGCCTATCTCGCGCATGTGGAACGGGTGCGCCGGGCCCGAGGGGCGGACATGCCGCCAAGCTTCCGGGTGGATCCCCTCATGTACCAGGCGGTGAGCGACCGGTTTCTCGGCCCGTTCGACCCGATCAAGGTCGGCGACGAGGACTACGGCATCGATCTCGAAGCCGAGGTTGGCGTGATTGTCGACGATGTTCCGATGGGGGTCACACCCGATCGGGCCCTGGCTTCGATCCTTCTCGTCACCCTCATCAACGATGTGTCGCTCAGGAATCTCATTCCTTCCGAGCTCAGCAAGGGATTCGGGTTCCTCCAGAGCAAACCCCTTTCGGCGCTTGCGGGACTGGCCGTCACACCGGACGAACTCGGAGACGATTGGCGGGCTGGCAGGGTCCACCGGCCGCTTGAGAGCGCGATCAACGGTGAGCGGTTGGGCGAACCCGATGCCGGGTGCGACATGCAGTTCGGTTTTGGCGAGCTCATCGCTCATGCCGCGAAGACCCGTCCGCTCGGAGCTGGAACTCTGGTCGGGTCAGGTACGGTCGCCAATCAGGATGTGAGCCGGGGATCCTCGTGTCTCGCGGAACGGCGTGTGCTTGAGGTTCTGGCCCAGGGGAAGGCGGAGAGCCCTTTTCTCCGCAATGGCGACCGGATCCGGATCGACATGCGAGACCGGATGGGACGATCGATCTTCGGCGTCATCGAGCAGACCATCGCGCTTGTGCGCTAGCGTGGAGCTCTACAGCTACTTCCGCAGTTCTGCCGCCTGGCGCGTGCGCATTGCGCTCGCCTACAAGGGGCTCCGGGTGGATCTCCATCCGGTCCATCTCCTGCGTGGCGGTGGCGAGCAGTACGAAGCGGGATACCGGGCGCTCAACCCGCTCGGGGTCGTGCCCACCCTCATCGAGGGTTCCCGGGTCTTTACGCAATCGCTCGCCATCCTCGAATATCTGGAGGATCTTCACCCGGAACCGGCGCTCCTGCCGTCCGATCCGGCTGATCGCGCGCACGCCCGGGCTCTCGCGCTCGTGATTGCCTGCGATATCCATCCGCTCAACAATCTGCGCGTTCTGCGCTATCTCGAAACGACCCTTGGGGTGGGTGCCCGTGAGCGGGAAGCCTGGTATCACAACTGGATCACGCTGGGACTCAAAGCGCTCGAAATCGAAATCGCCCGGCCCGGCTGGAGAGGGCCCTTCTGTCTCGATGCGCAGCTCACCTTTGCCGACATCTGTCTCATCCCCCAGCTCTACAACGCGCGCCGGTTCGGGGTCGACCTCCTGCCTTACCCCACCTTGGTCGGGATCGAACAAGCGTGCCTCGCACTCCCGGCATTTACGGAGACGGCGCCCGGGAACCAGCCGGATACACCCCGGGAGCCCGCGCCATGAACCCGGTCTGGACGTTAGGTCTGTTCTGGCTCATTCTGCTCGTCCTCTGGTTCGCCTTTGCGCTCTATTGCGGTTTTTCGCGCTGGCTTTGGGGTTCTGGGGTCATGCTGATCCTGATCGGAGCAACCGGACTCTGGCGCGCAAACTGGCCGGTTCTTCTCGCTATCTGGATGGGTACGCTCCTTATCCTCGTACTGGTCAATCTGCCCGAACTCCGACGCTGGGTCCTGACCGACCGGCTCTATCGTCGCTACCGGCTCGCATTCGAACCAGGAGAGGGACCGATGGCAGGCGACGAGTCGGCCACTCCGGGCTGGCTCACCGGCTTTGCAACCGACCGGCTCAGGTTCAAATACAAGGATCGCGCGCGGACGCACGCCCCGCTCCCGGCCGACGACCTCGTCTGGATCGATGCATTTCCCGAGCGGCTCGAGGCCTGTCTCGGACGGATTCCGGCACACGGCCCGGAGGGAACCGGAGGATGGGTCGAAGCTTTTTCGGAACTCGGTCTTTTCGGTCTCGGACTGCCGCGGACGCCTGGCGGGCACTCCCTGCCCCCTCCGCTCGAAAATCGCGTGCTCGCCTATCTGGCCGCGCGGCAGCCGGTCTGGGCTCTTCTGGCCGCGCGCACGGTCTTTTCAGGAGGCTACGCACTGGCCGAACAGCTTGCCCACTCTTCTGATCGCGTGCGTGCGGAGTTGTCCGCGCTGGCATTGGGACAGACGGTCATGGCTCCGATCGACCTCGCACAGCAATCCCGTGAACTCGCCCACGCCCGGGGGATCGTGCAGCGTGGACGCCTCGCGGAACGGGACAACGTGCTCGGTGTCTACCTCGAGTGCGAACAGTGGGACATCCTTTTGGTGGATGGCATCGACCGGGTTGCGTTGATCTTCGAGATCGAAGACCCTCAGCACCTCATCGGAGATTTTGAACAGAAACGGATCGGGCTTCTGATCCTGCCCCGCACCGACCCTGCGCTCGAATGGCGTCTCATGAGTGCACGGGGCCTGTTTGAAAGCTATCACCTGCGCATCCCGGGTGTTTTCCAGCCGCTGGATGCCATCGCCACCGCACCCGGTCCGGGCTGGGATCAGGATCCGGTCGCCTCCGTCAGGAAATACCTGCGTGACCGGATGCAACTCAACCGGAAGGCCATCGCGCTTGGACTGGGACAGGCCCTGGTCGACGAAGCGGGTGCCTGGAGTACGATCATGGCAGATGGCCTCGCGAGCGAAGCCTCCGCCGGATCCGCCCGGCGTCTCGCCCGGATGGCTTCGGTGATGTTCGAACTCAATCAGCGGTTTGACCAGGAATCTGCCTGCTGGAACGGCTTTGCGGGGCGCCCCTTCGAACTCTCCGTCTTGGAGCAGGAGGAGACCATCGATCTTCTGGATGCGTTGCTGCGCGGACACGCCGCCCTCTCCGGCGTGCGTGGTCTGGCAGGTCCGTTCGGGCGCCAGGCTGGCGAGCGCACCCGGCTCGCGCTCTGGTTGCAGGCCGGTTGGACCTTGGGCGGCTGCGACGAGTCACCGAACGATGCCGGACGGGTTCTGCGCCGGTTGCACGAGCTGGCCTGGAAAGAACGGCAGATACTCGGGGGGCCGCTCGAGGAAGAGGCTCAGGCGCGCTTCGATCGTCTCATCACCGAGCACCTCGGGCGCCTCATGCATCATGGCACCCGTTGTCTGTTCCGCCGTCTGACCGGCTCGCTTCTGCCGCTGCGCACCGGACAGCACGATGCATTCGGAGCCCGGGCGGTGCGGCGGCTGGCCCAGGCCGCATCGGCCATGGCCTTTCTGCTGGATGCCTATTTCTCGACGCTGCACGGTCTTGCGGGAGGTGGGGATCGACCGGTGATTGAAGCCTGCCAGCGTGCGCTTTCGGAGGCGTTTTTCGTCTCCATGCTGCTCGAAACCTGGCGCGGAGAAACCCCCGACGATCCGTTGCGCGTGCTGCATCGCGAGGTGCTGGATCGGGCGCTTGGGCGACTCGAAGAGGCGATCGATCAGGCCGCAACCGAGTTTCCCCGAGGAGTGCTGCGGTTCGGATTGCATGTCGCACGGGTCGGACGGCTGAGACGGCGTTCGGAACGGATTCCCGTGGCGCATTCGCTTGCCGATCTCATTCGTTTCCCCGGTTCCGCCCGAAACCGCCTCCTCTACCTTTTCCCGCAGCGCAGAGGCGCAGATGCCGAAACCACCTCCGGTGTTTTCGAGGCCATGGCCGATATCCATGAGGTTGCGATCCGCCTGGGACAGGCCATGGAGCAGGGATTGATTCAGCCGCTGCCTGCCACGGAACTCGTCGCACAGGCCGTCGCGCACCGTCTGGTCAGCCCCGAAGACGGCGCCAAGCTCGAGCGGGCCTGGCAACTCAGGAGACGCTGGCTCGAGACGGGCGGACTCGGTGTCACCCGAGCCCGAGTTTTTTCATCCGGTAACGGAACTGGCGAAAGCTGATTCCAAGGCGCTTCGCGGCTTCGGTCTTGTTACCGTGGCACTCCCGAAGGGCCTGACGCATCTGCTCCCGTTCGAGATCGTCGAGATATTCGCGCAAGGGGCGATCCGGCGGCCGCTCCGGAGCCAGGGGTCGCTGGCTCCGGCGCAGACGGATGTCTTCCGGACGGATGAGGGCCCCGTCCGCGAGAGTGAGGGCGCGCTCAAGGATGTTCTCGAGTTCCCGCACGTTGCCCGGATAGTCGTATTCCAGAAGGCACTCAAGCGTCCCGGGTGCGAGTGTGACCGGCCGGTCGAGCGCGAGTCGCGAGAGGATCGCCTGGGCGAGGAGTGCGAGATCCGACAGGCGTTCCCGGAGCGGGGGCACATAAAGCTCGATCACGACGAGCCGGTAGAACAGATCTTCCCGGAAGCGTCCCCCGGCCACTTCGTCGCGCAGATTTTTGTGGGACGCCGAGATGATGCGTACGTCCACTGTCACTTCCTGGGCGATCCCCACCGGGCGGATGGATTTCTCCTGGATGAAACGCAGGAGCTTGACCTGCATGCTGAGCGGCAGCTCGGCAATTTCGTCGAGAAAAAGTGTCCCGCCCTCGGCGCTCCGGATGAGACCCAGCTGGTCTGCGACCGCGCCGGTAAAAGCCCCACGTTTGTGTCCGAAGAACTCGCTTTCAAGGAGCTCGGATGGAATGGCCCCGCAGTTGATCGGGACGAACGGGTGATCGCTGCGGGATCCGCTCGTGTGAATCAGGCGGCTCACGAGCTCCTTGCCGGTTCCCGTCTCCCCGTGGATGTGTACCGGGGCCTGATTGCGCGCGACGCGCGCGATCAGCGTCTTGAGGTCCTCGATCGCCGGTGACACGCCGATCAATCCGGAAGCCGGCTCCGGCGTTCCGCTTGAGAGACGGATCGCACCCGTCACGAGCTGTCTCAGGACGGCGAGATCAACCGGCTTGGTCAGGAAGTCATATGCGCCCAGTTTGAGCGCCCGTACAGCAACTTCGATACTGGCGTGTGCCGTGAGGACGGCAACCGGCATCTCGGGCATCTCCTTCTGGATCCATTCGACGAGATCCATGCCGTCTCCATCCGGGAGTTTGAGATCGAGCAGGCAGAGTGCGTAGTGTCCGAGCAAAAGCGATGCCCGTGCCTCGGACAGGCTTGCCGCTGCGTCGCTGTCGATCCGCATTCGCTTGAGCGTGAGCGCAATGAGTTCGACGAGATCGGGTTCGTCGTCGACGATCAGGATGCGCATGAGCGGGTGGGGGAGGGGCGTGATTTCGGGATTCATCTGAGCGTGACGGCCGGCTGGGATTTGAGAAACAGGATATAGAATTCGCTGCCGCCGCTTTTGCGCCGACGATAGCGGAGACTCAATCCGTTCAGGGTACAAAGCTCCCGCGCGATGAAAAGGCCAAGCCCGGTGCCCTGCGGGGATGTGCTGTAGAAGGGATCGTAAATCCGCTCGAGGAGGCCCTCGGGGATGCCGGGCCCGTTGTCGAGCACTCCCATCCGAACCGCCTGGGTCTCCTGATGCCGGTCGAGCCGGAAGAGAATCCGGGGATGGACGGGATCCGCCGATGGCGCACCATGAAGAAAAGCATTCTCCGCAAGGTTCCAGATGATCTGATGGAGCAGCTCCGGGCTGATCTGTGCCCGGAGCGATTCCGCAATCGCGAAAACCCGAATCTGCCGGGAAGGCAGTGTGATCTCGTGACGGCTCGCGAACTCATCGATGAAGGTGTCGAGCCAGCTGTTGAGTTCCAGGGAAATCGTGGGATGGCTCGGCGGCCGTGACAAGGTCAGGATGTTGCCGATCACCCGGTTCAGGCGCTCCACCTGATCGAGGGCGATCTGGTTGAGCCGCCGTTCTTCCGCCCCGAGCCCCGGGAACTCGCGCAGGAGCTGCATGGCGTGACGGATCGCAGAAAGGGGATTCCGGATCTCGTGTGCGATGGAAGCAGTCAGTCGTCCCATGGCCTGCAACTTGAGTTCGTGCATCTGTTCATTGAGGTAGGTCAGGTCATCGAGAATCAAAAGCGCCCCCTGTTGGCCGATCGGGCGGAGTTGCGGCAGTACGGATTTTCCGGCCGGTGTCTTGATCGGCGTGCTCTGGAACGGATGGGCCGTGGGTGAGGCGAGACTCTCCCGGACAAAACGGAGGATATCCTGGGCGGCTGGCGGGACCGCTTGGGCTCCCCCTCCCGCTGTGAGCAGGCGCTCTGCGGCTTCGTTGAAGAATCGCACCCGATCGTCCGGGTCGAACACGACGATACCGGTGACCATGTGCTCCACGAGATACGCATTGAGTTGCGAGAGATTCTCGAGATCCAGTTTCTGCCGCGCCAGGATGCGTTCGCTGATGCGCACCCGGTTGGAAAGGGAGTAGAGAACGATCGTGACGACAAAAAACAGAATGGCAACAAATGCCGCATGCGGCAGGAGTCGGGTCCCGTGTCCCGTGATCCAGGATTCGATCGCGCCGGCAATAACGAAGAGCGATGCGAGGGCAGCCAGGGACAGTCCGCTTTCGAGGCTCAGGATGGAGGCGGCCACACCGAGCGGGATGAGCATGATATTGACGATGGGCAGCCAGGGGGCATGGAGGTTGCTCAACGACAGCACGGCCATGAAGATGAGGTCGCCTCCCGCACCGAGTGCGGTCTCGAAGGCGAGGAGTCGGTTGCGGGACAGGACATGAAGTCCGGCCAGGAACAGTCCCCAGATGAGGTAAGCCTGGGCCTCGATCGCGAGCCTTGCCGCTGCGCTCTCGGTGAGGGGCAGGGCGCTCCAGCGGAGCATCGCGCACATGAGGAGGAAAGTAGCGAGAAAGAGCCTGAAACCCCCGAGAATCCAGAGCAGACGATGGGCGCGTGCGGGATCCGAGGTCGAGGTTCGGTGCGCGCCCGGGTCCGATTCCGACCTCCGTTCAGTTTGAGGCACAGGCATCAGACGTGTTGGGCGTTCCGGGAGAGTCGGGCCGGTGGGCTGGTAGGGTTCTAGCGTGCGCAGGATGGCCCATGGAGGAAGGAAACACCCGAGTGACCTCTTTCCACTGCGACCCGGACACATTACGCCAGGTTGTCCGCGCAAGCAAACCGTGCGCAGTGGCAGGATGCCCCCTCGCCACGCAGTGGATCATGAAAGATCCGGGTGACTCACCCGGTCTCGGTGCTATCCTCAAGATACCCATGCTGTCTGTTCCACCGTTCCGATCGATGCGGATGGCCGGTACCCTCCGCGGGTTTCTGTATCGCTCGTCCCAACCGGTGGCGAGTCAGCTCCAAATAGGCGAAAATAGGCGGATACGCACTCCCCACTGGAGCCTCTGCCGCATGAATCTACACGAATACCAGGCCAAACAGATCTTGGCGCGCACGGGGGTACCGGTTCCGGCGGGGGCGGTGGCCCATACCCCGGAGGCGGCGGAAGCAGTCGCAAAGAAACTCGGGGGCATCCTCTGGGTGGTCAAGGCCCAGATCCATGCGGGTGGACGCGGCAAGGCGGGTGGCGTCCGGCTTTGTCGTTCGCTTGCGGAAGTGCGCCAGGCAGCTTTGGCGATGATCGGCCACAGGCTTGTGACTCACCAGAGCGGGCCGGAGGGCCTGCCCGTCTCTGCCGTACTCGTCGAGAGTGGCTCGGCGATCGCACACGAACTCTACCTGAGTCTCGTTGTTGATCGCCCCCGCGAGTGCCTGAGCTTCATTGCCTCACCCGAGGGCGGAGTCGAGATCGAAACCGTGGCGCAAGCACACCCCGATCAGATAGTCACCGTGCCCCTCATCCCCGGATCGTTCGGGGTCCCGGGATATGTGACCCGGATCCTGGCCGGTCGGCTCAATCTGTCGCGCGATCTCTACCCGTCCTTCGAGAAGCTCATCGCGGGACTCTATGATTGCCTGCTTGCGACGGACGCCTCGCTCATCGAGATCAATCCCCTGATCGTGACCGCCACAGGCGACCTCGTCGCACTCGATGCCAAGGTCACCCTGGACGACAATGCCCTCTTCCGTCACCCGGATCTCGCAGTGCTCGACGACCCGAGCCAACGGAATCCAGCGGAGGAGGAAGCCGAGCGGGCCGGGCTCAACTATGTTGCGCTCGATGGGGATATCGCCTGCATGGTGAATGGCGCCGGCTTGGCCATGGCGACCATGGATCTCATCCAGCTCCAGGGCGGGAAGCCAGCCAATTTTCTCGACGTCGGAGGAGATGCCACGGCCGGGCGTGTGACTCAGGCGTTCCACATCTTCCGGTCCAATGCCAACGTGCGGGCCGTTTTTGTCAATATTTTCGGAGGCATCGTGCGTTGTGACCTCATCGCAGAAGGGCTGATTACCGCGATGCGGGAGGCGACCCCCAAGGTTCCGGTGATCGTGCGGCTCGAAGGGACACGGGCGGAGGAGGGCAGGGCCCTGCTCAGCGAAAGCGGACTGCCTATCCAAGCCATTGCGGGTCTCGCCGAGGCGGCCGGTCGGGCCGTCCAGGCTGCCGGAGAGGTGTCATGAGTGTGCTCGTCGATCGCGAAACCCGGGTGATTTGCCAGGGCTTTACGGGCAAGCAAGGTACCTTTCATTGCGAGCAGGCGATTGCCTACGGAACCCGGCTTGTAGGGGGGGTCACGCCCGGGCGGGGCGGATCCCGTCATCTCGATCGGCCGGTCTTCGACACCGTGCGCGAAGCGGTCGCCGAGACCGAAGCCCAGGCCAGCCTCATTTTCGTTCCGGCACCGAAGGCAGCCGACTCGATCCTCGAGGCCGCCGATGCTGGCATCGAGCTCATCGTCGCGATCACGGAGCATATTCCGGTTCTCGACATGATGCGGGTCAAGACCGCGCTGCGTGCCCGCCCGCGCGCGCGCCTCATCGGCCCAAACTGTCCGGGCATCATCACACCCGGGGCCTGCAAGATCGGGATCATGCCTGGCGGGATCCATCGCCGCGGACGGATCGGGATTGTCTCCCGTTCCGGGACGCTCACCTATGTCGCCGTCCACCAGACCACGGAGATCGGTCTCGGCCAGACAACGTGCATCGGCATCGGAGGAGATCCGATTCACGGCATGGGGTTCATCGACTGTCTCGCGCTTTTCGAAGCGGATCCCGAAACCGAAGGGATGGTCCTGGTCGGGGAAATCGGTGGTAACGACGAGGAGCAGGCAGCGGTCTACATACGGGATCACGTCACGAAACCGGTTGTGGCCTATGTCGCAGGCGTCACGGCCCCACCCGGCAAGCGCATGGGACACGCCGGGGCCATCATCGCGGGCGGAAAGGGTACGGCGGAGGACAAGTACCGGGCCTTCGACGAGGCGTACGTGACGACCGTGCGCTCCCCTGCCGATATCGGTCGAGCGATGAACGACCGTCTCAAACGGCGCTGATTCTGATCGCCACGCGACCCTCGTGCCTGCCTCAGCTTTCACGGTTGTTCTCGCGCAAATCAATGTCACAGTCGGTGATATCCGCGGTAACCTCGCCCGTATCCTGAACGCTGCGCGAGATGCCGAAGCGGCCCATGGGGCTGATCTCATCCTGTTTCCCGAGCTCGCGCTGACGGGTTATCCCCCCCAGGATCTCTTGTTTCAGCCCGGGTTCCGCGCCGATTTGGACGGGGGCTTGTCCGGGCTTTTGGCGGGATGCAAAGGTGCTCCGATCGTCGTCGGCTATCCCCACTATGAGGGATCGCGGATCTACAACGCGGCAGCGGTGATCCATCAGGGAGGGATCAAGACTCTGGCGTTCAAGCAATGCCTGCCGAACTACGGCGTCTTCGATGAAAAGCGCTATTTCACACCCGGGGAACACACGTCGGTCTGGAGCCACCGGGGGGTTCCCATGGGCATCCTGATCTGTGAGGACCTCTGGGATGCGGCTCCTTCGCGTCGGGCACGCGAAGGTGGGGCGCAGATGCTTCTCGGCCTGAGTGCTTCCCCCTTCAGCTTGGGGAAAATCGGCGAACGCGAGGCGGTCTTTGCCGAGCGGGTCCGGGATGTGGAGTTGCCGCTCGCCTATGCGAACCTCGTGGGTGGTCAGGACGAACTGGTTTTCGACGGGACTTCGCTCGCATTGGGTCGCTCGGGTGAAGTCTTCGGACGGGCACCCTCATTCGAGGAGGGGCTTTGGCCCATACGGTTCAACCTGGATCACGGGATCGTGACCTTGGAGCCGGGCGCGGTTACCGAACATATGGCAGGTGTCGAGACCGTGTATCGGGCCATCACCTTGGCGCTCGGCGACTACGTTCGGAAAAACCACTTCCCGGGTGTCCTCCTCGGATTGTCGGGCGGTATTGATTCTGCCCTGACGCTCGCGCTTGCCGTCGATGCGCTCGGTGCCGGGCGGGTGAAGGGTGTCCTCATGCCCTCCCCCTATACCTCAGATCTCTCGCGCGAGGAGGCGCTGAGACAGGCACGCACGCTCGGGGTCGAAACCCTCGAGATTCCGATCGATCCCCTCTTGAGGACGATCGGGGAGGCGATCGAGCCGGCACTCGGATCCGGTCGCGAAGGGGTGGTCTTCGAGAACATCCAGGCCCGCACACGGGGAATGCTCCTCATGGCGCTCTCCAATGCATCTGGGAGACTCGTGCTCTCGACCGGAAACAAGAGCGAGATGGCCATGGGTTATGCCACGCTCTATGGCGACATGGCAGGTGGGTTTGCGCCCCTTCGGGATGTTTCGAAGACTCTGGTTTATGCTCTGGCGCGTTATCGCAACACCCGGGCGCCCGTCATACCCGATCCCGTGATCGAACGCGAGCCCACCGCCGAGCTCCGGAGCGGGCAGCGCGACCGCGACAGTCTCCCGCCCTACGACGTCCTCGACTCGATCCTCGAAGCGCTTGTGGAACAGAACCGATCGGTGGCGGACCTCGTCCAAAGCGGGTTTGACGCCAAGATGGTGCAATCGGTTGCGAGACAGGTTCTCGTGATGGAATACAAGCGGCGCCAGGCGCCGATCGGGGTCAAGGTGAGCCGACGGGCGTTTGGGATCGAGCGGCGCTACCCCGTGACCTCGGGATTCAAGGAGGAGGGATGAGAGCGGATCGGATCAACCGGATCCGTGTCGGGGATCTGCGCTCGGGCGTGCCGTGCGCTTGAGGAGATCTTGTGCCTGCTCTGCGAGAGCGGGTTCATGGAGATGCCGGTAGTCCCGGACCAGGATCCCGACCGCCTTTTTTGCGGCAAGCGTCTGGGGCAGCTTCTGGATGATCGCACTCGCCCGGTTGGCGGAGGCAACATAGGCTCGTTTATCGAGATAGAAACGGGCCACGTAGAGTTCGTGATTCGCAATGAGAGTCCGAATCCGGATCATCTCGCCGCGTGCGTAGACCGCATAGGGCGAAGTTGGGTAGCGTTTCAGCAGTTTTTTGAATGCATCGAAGGCGACCCGATAATGTCTCACCCGACGCAGGGCGGGATTGACCGCAAACATGCGGTCGAAGAAACTGAGATGGCTTCTGGATTCGGCGACACCGATCATGAAATAAGCATAAGGAACCTCGGAGCTCCTCGGGTTGGCACGGATGAACCGTCGTGCCGCATTCGCCGCCTGATGGTCCTCTCCAGCCATGAAATGGGTGTAGATGAGGTAGAGTGCCCCCTCCCGGGCATAATGGCTGAAGGGGTGATCGGCCTTGAGGGCGCGGAAGACTCCCTCGGCAACCCGGTAGTTGGCCGCCAAAAGCGCGGAACGGCCCCGGGCGTACAGTACGGGAGCCGAGATGGTGGCATAGTGGGGCGGGGTTCCGGCGCAACCCGCGAAGAGAGCGACCGATGTGGCGAGTGTGGCCACTGAAATGAGACGGCGATTCATGAGCGAGACAATCCGGGGCGAGGGGGTGGATTCCGAAAGTATACCGCGGAACCCCGAGACGCATCCCACACCCCCCGCGTGTTTCGAGGTATCCGAGGCGCAGGCGGGACAAAGACTCGATCAGGTCTTGGTCAGGCTCTGTCCGGGTCATTCCCGCACGCGTCTTGCGGACCTGATCCGGCGCGGGCAGGTTGTTCTGGTGGGGCGCCCGGCAGAACCCAGCCAGCGGGTTGCGAGGGGCGAGACGATCGAGATCCGGTTCGATCCGGTAACAGAGGTCCGCTTGGAGCCCGAGCCCCTCGATCTCTCCATCGTGTATGAGGATTCTGATCTCATCGTCATCGACAAACCGCCCGGTCTGGTTGTCCATCCGGGCGCGGGGCACACCCACGGTACGCTCCTGAACGGCCTGCTCCACCGTTATCCCGAACTCGTTCGGATGCCGCGCGGCGGACTCGTGCACCGTCTCGACAAGGATACGAGCGGTCTTTTGATCGTGGCCCGTAGCGAGCGGGCGCATGAGACACTCACCCGTGAGCTTGCGCTCCGCAAGGTACGGCGAACCTATGTAGCCTTGATCATGGGTGAACCCATCGCGGGCCGGCGCATTGAGGCACCCATCGGGAGACATCCGAAAAACCGCCTCAAGCAGGCGGTTGCTCCGGGGGGCAAGCCGGCCGATACGGAGTTCCGGATCCTCGAGCGCTTTTCGGGTCTCAGCTGGATCGAAGTGCATCTCGGCACGGGGCGCACCCACCAGATCCGCGTGCACCTTGCGCACATCGGCTACGGTTTGGTCGGCGACCCGCTGTATGGCCCACGCGCAAATCTCCGCAAGGGGATGAATCCCAAGGTGCGCGAGGCGCTTCGGTCTTTCCCGCGCCAGGCACTCCATGCGATCCGGCTCGAACTCCATCATCCGGGAACCGGGGAACTCCAGAGCTGGGAATCTCCACTGCCTCGGGATTTGACATCCCTGCTTGCGCTCCTGCGCGCCGATCGTGTTGCCCGGAACTCTGGACGTGGAGCGGGTGCGTGAGTGCACGCTTTTTCCAGAGTGGATCCCTCGTTTGTCTCGAGCCCATCTGGCCCGCGCCGCCCAACGTTCGTGCCCGGGTCACGACGCGTTTCGGGGGAGTGAGCCAGGGTGCCTACTCGAGCTTCAATCTGGCCCAGCATGTCGGGGATCGGCCGGAGGCGGTTTTGGCAAACCGGCAGAGGCTTCGGCATGACTTGAATCTTCCCACAGAACCGCTTTGGTTGAAGCAGGTTCATGGTGCGGGGGTTCGCTCTCCTCATGAGATGTCCGCTCAGGGCGAATGCGAAGCCGATGCCGCCTCGACCCGAACACCCGGAGTCGTCCTCGTCGTGCTCACGGCGGATTGCATCCCGGTTTTTTTCACTGACCGTGACGGGACGCGGGCGGGGATCGCCCATGCGGGCTGGCGTGGGCTTGCGGCGGGCGTGCTCGAGGCGACCGTTCGCGCACTTGAGGCCAAACCCCGCGATCTCCTTGCCTGGATCGGGCCGGGGATTGAACCCGAACGCTACGAAACGGGGCCCGAGATCCGGCGCGTGTTCGCTGATCCGGAGTGGGCAGGTGCCTTCCGCCCAAGCGGGCGCGCCGGATATGCCTATACCGATCTCGCAAGGATTGCGGACCTGAAACTGGCACGGCTCGGCGTGGGATGGATCGGGAGCAGTGCGCTCGGAACCGGCGCACGAGGGGATGACTTTTACTTCTATTCCTACCGGCGCGAGGGCGCGACCGGGCGGATCGCGAGCCTGATTTATCTCGAGTCGGGCGAGACAGGCATCCCGAGCGTGGATCCGCCCCGGGAGGGTTCACAACTGTTGCCGTAATCATTGAGCTTTATTGAGATTGATGTTGTCTCATTTGCATGAGATTGAGCGCATGGGCAAAGACGCAAGGGGTGACGTATCACACCGCATGGGAATGGTTCAAAAACGGAACCCTGCCCGTGCCCGCGCGTCAGTTGGCGACTGGAACCATCCTGGTGGAGGTGCCGGAAACCCCCGCGGGCAGAACCGTGGTCTACGCCCGCGTTTCCAGCCATGATCAGAAATCCAATCTGGATGGGCAGGTCGCGCGTTGCGTCGCTTTCGCCAATGATCGCGGCCTTTCCGTGGCGGAGACGGTGACGGAAGTGGGCTCCGGCATGAACGGGCACAGGAAGAAACTGCTTCGACTGCTGGGCGACGGTACGGTGGAGCACATCGTCGTGGAACATCGCGACCGGCTCATGCGCTTCGGCGCCGAGTACGTGGAAGCGGCGCTGGCCGGACGTGGCGGCAAACTGCTGGTGGTGGATGAAACGGAACTCTAGGACGATCGGGTACAGGACATGATTTCTGTCCTGACTTCGTTTTGCGCCCGGCTGTATGGCCGGCGGTCTGCCAGACACCGCGCCGAGCAGGCGGTGGCCGCCTGCACCGCGAAGGAACCCGCGTGATTACGCTGCACACAAGAATGCGGCACCTTACTCCGGAGCAGGATGCCGCACTCTCCGCTTATGCCGGGCATTTCAACCGGGTGGCCCATCACCTGGCGGCGGACATGGCCCACGAAAAACGCACCGGCGCTTCCTTCAAAACAGCCTATCAGCGCTGCTTCGGCATCACCGCCCGGCAATTCAACGCCGTGCGCATGCAAGTGGAAGGACTGGCGAACAACCGGGCGGAAAACCTCAAAAACCTGGAGAACATCCTGAGCGGCAAGATCGCCGCCACCAAAAACCTGCTGCCGAAAATCGAAAAGCAGATCGCAAAAGCAGTTACCGAAAAGCAGTGCGCGTCATCCATCGAAAAACTGAAGAACCGCCTGCATCAAAAGAAACGCAAGCTGGCACATCTGCTGGAGCGGCAATCCCGAACGATTCATCAATCGCACAGGCCTTATGCTTCCGGCCTGTGTTTCGGCGGACGGAAGCTGTTCAACGCGCAGCATCATTTGCGGGAAAACGGCTATGCCGATCACGCCGAATGGCGGACCGACTGGCAATCCGCCCGGCCCCGGTAGCTCTGCCAGATCTCTTTCGCCGGCAGATCGAGAGCGGTGACCAGCGCCGCGAATCGGTATGGCCCCAGATGGGGGTCGTCGGCGAACAACGAGAGGGTCTTGCCCTTGGCCGCCTTGAGGTGAAATCACCGGCAACCATGCGCGGAATACGCAGCCTACCTTGTACAAAGGCACCAAACCGTGCAATCGCTGCTTCTCCCACTGCGAATATGGTGATGGTCACGATCCTGGCATGAGCCGCAAACCGTTGTAGTCAGGGCGATTGTCATGTATAGTGTTACATGTAACATATTAGGAGGCTCACATGGGGACCAAGCACGTTAATGAACGAGTTCAAAGGCACCGTGATGCACTCCGCAAGGTCGGGCTGCGCCCGGTGCAAATTTGGGTACCGGATACACGCCGTCCAGATTTTGCAGAGGAATGCCGCCGTCAGTGCCGCCTGGTGGCACAGGCGGATCTGACCGATACAGCTATGCGGCAGTTTATGGATGGAGCTCTGGCGGATGTGGATGGCTGGACGGAATGATGCGCGGCGACTTCGCGACCATCGCCCTGCAAGGCGACTTTGGCAAGCCAAGACCGGCCCTGGTCATTCAGGCCAATCAGTTTAGCGAGCACGCGAGCATTACGGTGCTGCCGGTGACCAGCATGCTTGTTGACGCGCCTCTGCTTCGCGTCACAGTGCAGCCTAGCGCAGATAACGGTTTGCTGAATCCTTCGCAAGTGATGGTGGACAAAGCCATGACCGTAAAGCGCGACAAAGTAGGGCCGACCCTCGGACGTATCGACGCGGATGCCTTGGTGGAGATTGAGCGTTGTCTGGCTGTGTTTCTGGGGATTGCAAAATGAGCAATTTGGCACGAAACACCGTCCCGGCGCTGCCCTTTGGCCTTTAGCGCGCGCGATCGATGGATCGGTTGGGATGACACCACCCGCGGTCCCCCAACGCTTACCCCAAAAACGAAATGATATGGATTAAGGAGGGGGCTATGAATAAGCGCTTTTGTTTGATTTTCCGGTTTGTTGCTTTCATGTCGTCCGCGATTTTGTCCCTTTTGGCCACAGTAACCGCGTAAGCAGCAGCGTGACTACCCAGATGCGGACTTGCCTCGTTCAAAGGCGCCAAACCGTGCAATCGCTGCCTGAGTTGAGTGTGGCTCAACCGTCTGGCGGAAGATGCCAGATCAGCTACACAGCGTGTGGCGGTGTGAAACCCCAAACGACAACTCCCAGTCTTTGCCAATCCAGACATGAGTCTGAACGAAAGCGAAATGCAACCAGTTGTTTTGGGGTACACGGGCCAACTGGGTTTCGGGAACCCTTCCGTTCAGCTTTTACAGCGATCGGGATCATCCTATCCGGCGGCGGCGAACGTCATCCAGAGTCCCTTTTTCAGGGTTAGTCTGATGATGGGGGCGCCCCGAGCTGTTTCTCCGCGATGGGGCGCGATTTTCTAAAAATGAAGCGCGCAGTTGCGTGCGGTCACTCAAACGGCACGCGCATGTCCCAACCGGTTTCTGGATGTCTGGGGTCGAGGCCAGTCGGGATGAGGTCCGTATGGCATTCAGGGTGATCCGGATGATGGCGTGAGCGGCTCCCTCTGATGCATGTAGTGGCGCAAGATCCCATATAAGGTGAAGTAGAGCGCGAGACCGAGGATTCCACCGAGCAGCGCCCAGGCCAGAAGCCCCTCAACGAG
>JAJZBR010000023.1:23925-26165 GCA_021798795.1 Pseudomonadota bacterium | reverse complement strand
TCGCGATCGCGATGCGCCAACGGCAATGGATGGAAGGTCTATGGGATCGATCTAAAACCCCCTCGCTCCCGGTTTGCTTTACGCCGGTCTTTTCGTCTGCGTAGGGTTCTAATGGAAAATCTGGGTTTATCGTGCCGCCCGGGGCGTCTGATACCGATTGCGGTGGTGCGGACAGTATCCGTACCGCCACCGGTTGCCGAGGACAGGGATTGAGCACAGATACCTGCTCAACTGTTAAAATAACCAGATACCAGATTTGGAGAGTGTCCATGCGCGTGTCGATTGTTCTGACTTTGGTTTTCATGGGTGTCCTCGCTGCCGGCTTGGGTACTTCGACGGCACTTGCGGCGCCTGCGGCGAGTTCAGCCATCAAATCGCAGATGAACGCCCAGGGGTGCTTTGCCTGTCATGCCGTGAACATGAAGATCGTCGGCCCAGCCTACGGATGGGTGGCCTACCGATTTGCACACCAAAAAGGAGCAGTCCTCAAGCTGGCTAAAAAGATCATCGCCGGCGGGGCAGGCGAGTGGAACGCCTGGACGGGCGGGATCGCCATGCCGGCACATCCGGATTTGAGTCTGGCTCAGGCGGAGGCAATGGCCCGCTGGATATTGGCCCAGAAACCCATCGCACCGCCATCACCCGGCTGATCTGACGCCTGCACGGCAGGGCGGTTTTGGACATGCGTACGGATCCTCTTGAAGCGCCCGTGCGTCGCGCCCGCCTGATCGAAACGCTCCTCGTGCGCGGGCGGTGGTTGTTGCTGCCGTTCTATGTGGGGCTCCTCTTGTCTTTGGTCTGGCTCCTTGTCGTTTTCGTGATGATGTTTCTGGGTGGTCTCGCACTGCCGTTTTCAGAGCTGGGGCCGGCGCGCCTTCTGCTTTGGATCCTGAGGCTCGTCGAACTCACGCTCGTGGCCAATCTGGTTGTCATCGTTGCACTGAGCAGCTTCGAGAGTTTCATTGCGCCTCATCCGGATACCTTGCCCCGCTCATGGCCGGCCTGGCTCGGCCAGTGGAATGACGCGAGCCTCAAACTCAAGCTATTCGCGTCCATCATTGCGATTGCGGCCATCGAACTCCTGGAAATCGATCTCAAGCTCGACCACTTTCCCGGCCGGGATATTCTCTGGAGTCTGGTCATTCTTCTGGCGTTTGTATTCGCCGGGCTGGGGGTGGGATGGATGGACCGGCGCCACCGAGACATGTCCGGTGACTGACGGCTGGTCGAGATCCGTTATGAGGAATACCGAATCAGGTGCCGGGTCCACAAACCGGGAGGCGATTCTCAGGAATCGCTCCGGGTTGTCGGTTACGTAGAAATCAGCTTGCATCGCCGGTCTCCGCTCCACGGCATGTAACTGCTGTTCAGTGAGCAGCCGATCGACGGCCTCTGCGGTTGTCCGGGCCGAGTCCACGATGCTGACCCCTTTGGGGACGAGGCGTTCAAGGGTTGTCCGGAAAGGAGGGAAGTGCGTACAGCCGAGAAGCAGGCAGTCTGGAGCCGGGGTTTTGATTCGGAAAAGGGGAGCCAGGTAGCGAGTGAGAACTGCTTTTGCCGGCGGTCCCTCAAACCAGCCTTCCTCTGCCAAGGCAACCAATGCCGAGGCCGGCTGGACATCGCAGATGACATCGGCTCTCATTGTGCAGAGTGCGCGCGGATAAGCACCGGTTCGGATCGTGGCCTCCGTTGCAAGGAGCGCGATATGTCCGCGGGGGCTCTGGGCTAGCGCGCCTGCCGCACCGGGCGCAACCACGCCGATCACGGGCTTCGGAGCCAGCGCCCGTTCGATTTCGGGTAACGCCACAGCCGAGGCCGTGTTGCAGGCCACGACCAGAAGTTTGATGCCGAGTGCATCGAGGAATCGTGCAACCCGGACAGCCTCCTCTGCAATCCAGTGTGGACTTTTGGTTCCATAGGGCAGATGAGCCGTGTCCCCAAGATAGACATAATGTTCGTGTGGCAGAAGTCGTCGCAAAGCGTCGAGAACGGTGAGACCGCCGACACCGGAATCGAAGATACCGATCGGCGCATGGGCGTTTGCGAACCGGGAGTTCACGGATTCACCATCCGCACATGGGCGGTGGTCACGGCCGGACGCTCGCTCATCCGCGCGAGCCCGGGATCGAGGGTCAGGTTTTGTGCGCATCGCCACACAAACGGGTAGGTTGCGATGCCGGCCAAGCTGAAGTCACCTGCGAGATAATCCCGTGTCACAAGCGCAGCGTTTTGAACCACAA
>JAJZBR010000023.1:0-23825 GCA_021798795.1 Pseudomonadota bacterium | reverse complement strand
GCGAGCCCGGGATCGAGGGTCAGGTTTTGTGCGCATCGCCACACAAACGGGTAGGTTGCGATGCCGGCCAAGCTGAAGTCACCTGCGAGATAATCCCGTGTCACAAGCGCAGCGTTTTGAACCACAAGATAGGCACGATTCGTGCCCGGGTCTTGGGATCCGTGCGCGAATGGGGCAGGCGAGAAAAGCCACTGGTAGGCGAGTGCTCGCGCTTTGGGCGCGATGGGCAGCAGGCGGCGCGTTTTTTCAGAAAGATAGAGCAGGATCGCGCCCGATTCATGAAGCAGAAGGCTGTTACTCTCGTCGTAGATGAAAGGATCCGATCGCGCGGTGTCCCACGGCAGAACCCCGGACGGGCCGGGCAGTTTACCCGTGGGATTGGGTCGATCGAGGATGTCGGGCAGACCGAGTTCTTCAAGCAGTATGAGCGGTGACATACCGCTGTCTCTGACGGTGGTGTGGAGTTGAATCATGATGCCGGGATCAAAGCGGTAACGGGTGCAGGTGCTACAATGGTTTGCATAGAAGATTGCAGGCGCGCCCCGCAGTGGACCTCCCGCGTTCGGGCGCGTATTTTCCTGGTTTAGGCCTGATCTATTCTACGATTACGACCGGGAGGTCTGTGTGAAAGTTGAAACACGGTGGCTGGCAACTGGCGTTCTGCTCGCGGCGCTCGTCATTGTTGCAGGTTTGGGGTTGAGCCTCGATGAGGCATGGTACGGTAGCCCTGCGCGTCTTTCGGGCCAGCTACCCCTGCCAGGGCTGAGCCACACCGTCCGCATCGTGCGTGACCGGAACGGCACACCAACCATTAAGGCCCAGAATGCGGACGACGCTTATGAAGCGCTCGGTTTTGTTCAGGCGCAGGATCGATTTTTTGAGATGGATCTTCTGAGACGCGCGGCGTCCGGTCGGCTCGCGGCATTGGTCGGACCCGAAGCGGCGCACGAAGACGAACGGGTGCGGAAGTTTCGCCTCGATGCGACCGTGCGAACAGCCTACGCGCGTGCCACGCCGCGCGAGCGGGAGCGGCTGATCGCATTCAGCAGGGGCGTTAATGCGGGTCTACGGGATCTCCCCCATCGTCCCCTGGCTTATGCGCTTTTGGGCCTGCGCCCCAAACCCTGGCACCCGTGGGATACCTATCTCGTGATCGGTGCCATGTATTTAGAGCTCCAGGATCCCTTCGACCACCGGGCAGAGAACCTTTGGGCCATGCACCGGTGGCTGCCGCCCGCGCTCTACCGATTTCTCACGGCGCCCGGAAACCGCTGGGATGCGCCGCTCATGGGCAAGGCCTGGCACGTGCCACCTCCGCCACCGGCCTCCGCGTTCGACCTCCATAAGCTGCCGCCCCGGGCATTCGCCCGTGCGGTTGCGCTCCAGAAGCCGATCCGAATGCTTCCGATCGGCCGGACAGGGCTTGCCGGGAGCAACGGATTCGCCGTGGCGGGCCGCCTCACGCGGACCCATGCGGCTCTGCTTGCGAACGACATGCATCTTCACCTTGTGCTGCCGCCGATCTGGTACCGGGCGCAAATCGAGTTTCGAACCCGGCAGGGACAGCACATCCGTCTTCTCGGCGTGACCCTGCCGGGCGTACCTGCCTTGGTCGTCGGAACCAACTTCCACGTGGCTTGGGGATTCACCAATACCGAAGGGGACTGGGTGGATCTCATTCGCGTACGCCCGCAGCCGGGGCATCCCAATCGGTACGAGACGCCTCAGGGGATTCGCCGGATGGTTCTTCATTCCGAGCAAATCCGTGTACGCGGCGGGGCGAGCCTTCGGATCACGGTCAGGGACACAATCTGGGGACCTGTGGTGGGACGCCTCCCTTCGGGCATACTGCTCGTCTCCCGCTGGGTGGGTGAGGACCCGCGCGGGTACCGCATCAATGCCGAGCGTGCGCTCGAGCGGGCCCGGAACGTGCAACAGGCGATCCGGGCGGCGAATCGGCTCGGGATCCCGGAGCAGAACTTTGTCACGGCCGACCGGGCGGGGAACATTGGCTGGAGCGTTGCGGGCGCGATCCCCCGGCGCGTGGGTCACTGCAAGCCCATCTGGCCCCAATCCTGGGCGCGTGGACAATGCCGCTGGGAGGGCTATCTCAGGCCCAAGAGCTATCCCCGGGTGCTGGATCCCAAGGATGGGTTTATTTGGACGGCCAATCAGCGCATCGTAGATGGATCGGCGCTTCGACTGATCGGTGATGGCGGATACGACCTCGGGGCCCGCGCACGCCAGATTCGCAATGATCTCAAAGCGCTGCATCCGCCGGTGACCGCCCGCGCCATGCTTGCGATCGAGCTGGATGATCGGGCGCTCTATCTCGCCCATTGGCAGAAGCTTCTCATCGGTCTCCTCACGCCGGCCGTACGCCGTGGCCATCCGCGATGGACGGAACTTGCCCAAATCGTTGCACACTGGCGGGCTTGCGCCTGTACGGATTCGGTCGGTTACCGGCTGGTGTGGAAGTTCCGGAAACTGGTTTTCCACGCGGTGCTCCGCCCATTCGACCGTCTCGTCCGGAAACACGATCCGCATTTCAAAAATCCCATGCGTGCCATGGCGGAAGGGCCCGTCTGGTGGCTCATCAGGCACCGGCCGCTCTGGCTGCTTGCTCCGCGTGATCCAAGCTGGCAGAGTCTCCTCCTCGATCAGGTGCACCGGCTGGTCCAGGCGTCGTGGCGTCCGGATTCGGGTTTCCGAAAGGACACCTGGGGGCGCCATAACCGGATCCAGATTGCGAATCCGATTGCGGCGGGAATTCCAATCCTCGGCCCCTGGCTCCTCGATCTTCCGCAGACCGAAATCCCGGGAGACTCAAACATGCCGCGTGTGCAGACCCATGCACTGGGCGCATCCGAACGTCTCGTGATCGATCTCGGGAATCCCTCGAGGAGTCTTTTCGAGTTGCCTGGAGGAGACAGCGGCAATCCGGCATCGCCGTTTTACCATGACGAGTTTCGGGCCTGGCTTCTCGGATTACCTGCTCCGCTCGAACCGGGTCGCTCCCGTTATATTCTCCTGCTTAAACCCGAACAGTCGAAGCAACCGTCTCGGATCCGCGTGAGGCGGAATGATCGTCTGATTTTTCAATAAGCTCGCCCTGTGACCCACCAAAGACCATCCCATCCATCCGGATCCTCACGACCCATACTGAGCCGCGTCGAGATTGGAAGCGTCCTGCGTTTGGGCGTGGTTCTTTCCCTTCGTATGCTCGGCCTGTTCATGATCTATCCGGTTTTCGCAGCGCTTTCATTCCACTACGCCGGGGCGAGTGCCTTCACGGTCGGGTTGGCACTCGGCAGCTATGGACTCACCCAGGGGATTTTTCAGTTGCCGTTTGGATGGCTGTCCGACCGCTTTGGACGCAAGCCCATCATCATCATCGGGCTGATCCTGTTTGCCGCAGGGAGTGCGATGTCAGCCTTGGCCACGACGATTACGGGGCTCATTCTCGGGCGGCTCATTCAGGGATTGGGTGCGGTCACATCAGCGACACTCGCACTGATCGCAGACGTCACACGGGAAGAACACCGTACACAGGCCATGGCGTTAGCGGGCGTCCTGATCGGCTCGTCATTCGCGGTGGCGATCATGGTGGGCCCGTTGCTGGCTTCGACTGTGGGTCTGGCAGGGATTTTCTGGTTGACCGGTCTTTCGGCACTCCTCGCGATTCCATTCGTGATCAGTGTCCGGATCCCAGGGTGGTCCCATCCGCCGAACCATCCAAGGCAGATGGGTCAGGCGCTTCGCGTTGTGTTTTCGCAGCCCGATCTTTTGCGATTGGATGCGGGGATTGCCATCCAGCAAGCGGTTCTTACGAGTCTCTTCCTCGTTCTGCCGACGTTCACCACCCGTCTGCTCGGCCTCCCGCCCGGGGCGAGTTGGCTGCTCTATCTGCCGGTTCTTGCAGGCGCTTTTCTGCTCTCGCTTCCATTTGTCTTCCTGGCCGAGGTGCGGGGCTGGTTTCGTGCGATTCTTCTGGGCGCGATTTTAGGGTTGGGCCTTGGGGTGGCCGGGTTGACGCTCGACCACAGTTCTGGCACGGACTTTGTGATCGCGTTGGCGCTCTATTTTTCCGCGTTCACCCTCCTCGAAGCGCTGCTTCCATCCTGGGTCTCGCGGATCACCCCGCTCGGTTTTTATGGCACTTCGCTCGGTGTCTACTCAAGTTGCCAGTTTTTAGGGATCTTTCTGGGTGGGGCCGCAGGTGGGCTGGTCCTTGCCCGCTGGGGCGGGATAGGGATCTTGGGGTTTGATTTTCTCCTTGTGGGGGTTTGGTTTGCGGTGATGTTACCGATCCGCAACGTGAAGCGGACCCGGACGCTTATCGTGCCGGTCCCGGGACGCAGTGCGGACTGGGCGGATGTTTTGGATGAGATGCCGGGTGTGATTGAATGGCGTTACGTAAATGAGGAAGAGCTCTTGTACCTCAGGCTCGATCCCAAGGTGTACCCGCTTGAGACACTGGAGAGATTCAAGGTGAGCCTGCAACAGGGCGCCTGAGTTGGAAAATCGGGCAGATCCGGGGGGACCACTCCAGCAAAATCGCGTCCGAACTCCTACAATGAGTCGGTAGCGATTTTAGCTGGGGGAATCATATGGCCAGTCGCGGTGTCAACAAGGTCATCTTGGTCGGTCACATCGGCGCAGATCCAGAGGTGCGGTATTTACCATCGGGCGCACCGGTTGCCAACGTGCGTATGGCCACGAGCGCTTCCTGGAAAGACAAGCAGAGTGGCGAACGGGAAGAGCGGACGGAATGGCACCGGATTGTTTTTTTTAACCGGCTGGCCGAGATTGTTGGTGAGTATGTCCGTAAGGGATCCCAGATCTACATCGAAGGCAGTCTCCGCACACGTACCTATGAGAAGGATGGCCAGACGCATTATTCAACTGAGATCGTGGCGAATGAGATGCAGATGCTCGGATCCCGTGGCGCTGGCGGCGAGGGTGGAATGACTGCACCGAGCGGGAAAAGCGCGATGCCGCCCAAAGCAGCTACCGGCGAAGGCACTCCGGAGAATGCCGAGCCGTTCGACGACGATATTCCTTTCTAAATCCTGATGACATTCAAACAATTCTTGCGCCCGGTCACCTGACTGCGGCGGTGCGTGCAATAAAAGAGGGGTATCGCTTACCCGAAACCCACGGCTTTAGCCGTGGGGCGGTTCCGGTGGATCTCCGGCCGTGAGATGTGCCAAGCAAGGATCCAGAGGGGAATCGTCCAGAGAGCCGAAACGAGATAGAGATCCGGCAGACTGACCAGGGCCTGGAGCGGCCCCAACCCAAACGATCCGACGCCTTCACCGATCATGAGCGCAGCGACGAGCAATCCCGCTACATAGGTCGTCTGTCCGGGCTCAGCGGATAATGCATAAGCCATGGAGTAGGGATAGTAGATGCTGGTTGCGACTCCAGCCAGGGCGAAGGTGAGAATAAGTGCCCACGCGGCAGTGAGCCAGGGTAGCGCGAGAAAACAGGCGGCGATCCCGAAGGGTGCGGCAAGATAGGTTTTGCGGCGCGAAAGCAGAGAATCGGGTATGGCTCCAAAAACCAGCCGTGCGAACGTCATGCTGGCCCAAAATGAAGACAGCGCGAGCGCGCCCCAGGCAGGCGAAAAATGGTGATTGACGCTCACAAAGACACTGGCCCAGCTTCCGAAACTGCCTTCGACGATGGCGTAGATCAAAACGGCGGTAACCGCGAGTATGGGGAAAGGTTGCAGGCCCGCCCGTTCGCCGATCGGTTTCGAAGGAGAAGCGGTGGGCAGCCAGAGGAGCGCGATCCAGAGCAAGAGTAAAGCAGATGGCCAGGCGAACCATCCGCCCGAGTGTGATGCAAAGCCAAGTATCAAAGGCGACAGGGCAGTCGCCCCGCCGATGACGGCATTCAAAATTGTGATCGCCCGGGTGGCGGACCGGGAGAAGAGGGTTACAGCCAGATGGTTGATCGCCGTACTTGTGAAGCCGAAGCCGAATCCCAAGAAGATGCTGTCCGTCAGGATCAAACCGTAGGCGATTGAGCCGGTTGCGAAGTAAGCCGACGTGAGGAGCGCGAGCCCGAGAATGTTGGAAAGAATGCCGAGCCGGAACAGTACACGATCCCCAAAACGCCGGTGAATGAACCGTGCGCCCCAGGCGCTCAGGATGGCGCCCAGGATCTCCGGAAAATACAGCAGGCCATAGGCTGCACTCGTGAAATGGTCAGGGGGGCGTTCCAGTATCGACCCGAGGCTCGGTAAGAGGACAAACGCCGCTCCTTGCAGAAAACCCGCACAGAAAAGGCCAGTCGTACCCCGTTTCAGGGTACCCGGCCCTCTGCAAACTGTCCCTTGAGGTGTTCGGCGACCCGGATGGCGTTTGCCATCACGGTCAGTGAGGGATTGACTGCGCTGATCGATGGCATGAAGGAAGCGTCTGTGACATAAAGATTATCGATGTCGTGCGTCTGGCACCAAGGATTGAGAACGCTGGTTTGCGGGTTTCCCCCAAAAACCAGTGTACCGGCCTGATGGGCCGTGGCTTCAATACCCATACGCTCAAAAAAAACGAAAGGATATCCCAAGGTATGAAGGAGCTTGCGCCAGTGAGAACAGAGACGCTCGTGACTCGCCAGGTTTTGTGGAGCCCAGCTCAGGCGGATGGATCCTTTGGGATCGAGTGTCACACGGTTATCGGGGTCGGGGAGATCTTCCGTGGTGAGCCACCAGTCGACCGAATGACGGGCGATCCAGCGGACGAGCGCGTAGGGCAGGTGGGGGCGCTGAGCATGGAGCACGCTCGGGGTCACTTTCCCCAGGTTCTGTATGTGCCCGAGTGGATAGGGATAGCTGGGATCGCCCGAAGCATCATAGAAGTCATTGATTCCGATTGTTTTCTGGAAGATCGTGGGATTGGTTTTAGCCGGGTTGATGGCGAGGCAGGCGCTATTGATGTGGCAAAGATAGTTGCGCCCGACTTGGTCGCTCCGGTTGGCAAGTCCCGTGGGTGCTCGATGATCGGCGGATGCGAGAAGCAGGGCGGCAGACTGGATGGCGCCTGCGGCGAGCACGACGATCCGTGCCGTATAGGTTGTGCTGTCCGTACGAATCTTCTCGATTTGCCGTCCAGAGGGGGAGGTTTCGAGCCGGATCACGCGCTCGTTGCAGGCGAGGCGGACATTGGGGTGACGGAGAGCGGGTTCGATTCCACAGATTTCAGCATCCCCTTTGGCGTGGACGAGACAGGGAAACCCGTCACAAGTCGCGCAGCGGATACACGGGCTGGTAAGCGGGTTGAGAGCGTCGCGGTTGAGTGCGATCGGTAGCGGGAACGGGTGCAGGCCCAGCCCGACCAGTTGCTCGACGAGACGGGCCATGTAGGGTTCGTGAGCCATGGGTGGATACGGGAAGGCCCCCCCCCGGGGGGGTTCAGTCGGATCGAGTCCCGCCTGTCCGTGGGCGAAGTACCAGCGTTCAGCGATGTCATAGTAGGGAGCGAGGTCCGCGTAGCGGATGGGCCACTCCGGCGTCCGCCCATCGCGATGTTGGCGCCCCGCAAAGTCGGTCAGGCGCCGACGCAGGATGGCCGCACCGTAGAACTTGGTATTACCGCCGACATGATAGCCAGTAATCGGCCGGAAAGGTCGCCCTTGGCTATCCTGCCAGCTTTCTTGCGTGTGATAGCGGTGTTTCTGGAAAACCGCCTCGGCTTCCCAATTGGGTTGCTCGCGCGGAAGATAATCTCCGCGTTCGAGAATCAGAATGGACAGTCCGGTGGGGGCGAGGGCTCGCGCAAGCGTTCCCCCTCCGGCGCCGCTGCCGATAATGATGACGTCTGCGTCCACCCCTCAGCCGCCTTGACGGAAATCAGGGTAGATGAGCATGCCGCCGTCAACGGCCACGGTCGTTCCCGTCATGTAGCTCGCGAGATCGCTTGCCAGAAACGCGGCCACCGAGGCGATCTCGCGAGGCGTTCCGAGTCGACCCATGGCGATCTTCTTGTCTAAATCCTGGAGTGTCTGCGGGTTGTCCCAGACGCTTTTGTTAATCGGAGTTTGAATAGCACCCGGGGCTATGGCGAGAACCCGAATCCCCGCGTCTGCCGTTTCCTGTGCCAGGGTCTTGGTGAACATGGAGAGTCCGGCCTTGGCGCTGGCATAGGCACTGTAGCCTTCCCACGGAATGAACTCGTGGACCGAGGTGATGTTGATGATGACTCCGTGCTTTTGCCGATTCATGCGTTGTAAAGCCTGGCGCGCACAATAGTAGGCGCCGAACAGGTCGACTCGCACGACTGCTTCCCAGTCCTGGATTTTACCCTCGCTGCAAAGTGCACGGGTACCATCCATGCCTGCGTTGTTGACCAGAACATCGAGACCGCCAAAATCCGTATCGATAGCCTGGAACAGCGATTCGACCTCCTCCGCCCGCGAAATATCCGCCGCGAAGGCCTGGGCCTTCCCCCCTGCCTGTGTGATTGCGGCGGCGATCGCCTCTGCAGCTGCTTGATCGGCATGATCGTCGGGTGAACGGTAATGGACGGCAACCTTCGCGCCGGCCTCCGCAAAAGCTTCAGCCATCGCGCGTCCCAATCCGGAGCTTGATCCCGTGATCAGGGCTCTCCGACCGGTCAAATCGATTCCAAGCATGGATCTTCTCCTCAAGCAAGTGTGTCGTCTCCTATTGTAGCCCTCGACGGAGTCACGGGGCCGTCGTTTCCGTATCGATCAACGAGCGTGTCGTCTCGGAGCCGTGCGGCGCGAACCGTACGGACAAAGCCGCATAAAGGCCTGGCGCGCGAGCTTGCGCTCGAGGTCAAAGCCCTCCTGCGCGCTCGGGGATCTCAGTTTCGGACGCATTCGGAGAAGTGGGCGAAACCGTCTTACAATCATGATGTCGATTCGTCGAGCCCGGGAGCTTCATGCATCATGTATATTCCGGAATCTTTTCACGAGATCCATCGCGACCGGATTGAGGCGCTCATGCGGGATTATCCGTTCGGATTGCTGGTCAGTTGTGAGGATAATCGGCCTGTTGTGAATCATCTGCCGCTTTTCTACACATCCACTCCCGAACCCCTGGGGAGAGTGATCGGGCACATGGCACGCGCCAATCCGCAGTGGCGGGCATGGGCAAAGACCGATGGACCGGTATTGGCTGTTTTTCAGGGGCCCGACGCCTATATTTCACCCAGCTGGTATGTAACACCGAATGTACCGACCTGGAACTACGCGGTCGTGCAACTCATGGGTGAGGCTCGTGTCGTGACGGACGAGGCCCGGTTAATCGAAATCCTGGACCGGCTGACCGATCATATGGAATCCGGTCGAACGGTTCCGTGGAAGGCGGATTGGGGGGATCAGGGCCGCAGGGAACAGATCGGCGGGATCGTGGGTTTCGAGATCCGGGTCACGGATATCCGGGCCAAGTTCAAACTGGGCCAGAATCGCTCTCCTGTGGATCAGGAACGGGTCCGGGAACGACTCCTGCACTCAGGCAGACAACGTGAGACCGAACTGGCCCGGCTCATGCGGTCAGCGGGCTCTGACGGATCGGGTTAACCGGGATCCGCTGAGATTAAGAGATCAGCAGAAGTCAGCCGGCTCAACGGGTCGTTGGTGGTGCGACAAAAACGGGTAATCCACCTGTCCGCACGGACCAGAGGACTTTCCCGGAGAGCCGATCGATTTTGATCACGATACCGCCTGCGCCATCTGCAACATAAAGGGATTGACCGCCCGGGCCGATTGCGACCGTGGTGGGTCCGATCCCGGGGTGGAACGGGTGGAGAATCGATCTGGTTTTGGTTTCGATCCGGCTGAGACTGTTCGATGCCTCGTTCGGTACGTAGAGAGTCTGTCCATCTAGCGAGAGAGCCGGGTTGCCTGGGTTGAGACCAGTCGGGATCGGCGCCTCCGCGCGGAGATCCTTGAGATCGATCGGCGTCACTTCATTCGCACCTTGGTCGATCACATAAAGTCGTCTTCCGCGGGGGCCGATCGCGAGACCGGAGGGTCGGAGGGCGACGAATATGGATGGATGGGCGCTATGGGTTTTGAGCCGGATCGGAGTCACGGTATTGGAGCCCGAGTCTGCAACATAGAGGAGGTGACCATTCAGCGAGAAGGCCAGTGCAGCAGGGCCCGCTCCGGCCGGAATCGGGGTTCCGGCCCGACGGGTTCGGATGGCAATGGGTTCGATGTCATTGCTCCCTCCGTTCGCAACCCAAAGTGTCGCCCCTCCCGGGCTCCAGGCCAGCGCATCCGGTCCGGATCCGACAGGGATCGTGGCGGCGATCGTCTGGTTCACGGTATCAATCACCGATAAGGTATTGGATCCTTGGTTCGCGACATAAAGCCATCGTCCCCGCGGGCTCAGGATGGCTGCATCCGGATTGTTGCCGACTGCGATCCGGGGTCCCAAGGCGCCCGTTCGGGGATTGATCGGGATCACGGAGTTGTCCGCGTTGTTGACTGCGTAGACCAGGGGAACGACCGCACCGGGAGCGTTCACGACCCGGAGTGGCAGGAGCACCTCGGGCAACTCGGCTCCGGTCTCGGTTCGGGCGTTGACTCGGACATCTGCGTACCCCCTCCGGGTGCCACGGGGGGCGCGGAGCGTGAAGGGCAGGGTGAGGCTGCGTCCCGGATAGACCACGCTGAGGCCGTGATCGGGCCGCACAGAGTAACCCCGCGGGGCTTCAATTGACCACCGGATCCGGGTCACGCGCCGGACCTTGGCGCCGTTCAGGCCAAAGGCCAGCGATACGGCGTCGGCCGGATGAACGATGGTTTGATGTTCGAGAGGAAGCAGCTGCACGCGGGTTGAGGGTGGAAAATGTACCGGAGCGGGTGCAAAGGAAGGGGGACGATCCGCCGGCGCACGGCCCCAGGTGCGATCCTTCTGGGATCCCAGATGGAAGTTGAGCGTGAGTGTGCCCTGCATCGGCAGAGCGAGCCAGGTGCGTTGATCCGGGTGACCATTAATGGTGAGCGATTCGACATAGGGTCGCGTGGTTCCCGCGCGTGGAGCATTGATGATGAGTCGAAGTCCGCCTGGAGTATCGAGCGCTGCATGAGGGAAGAGGGGGCTCCCGATATCGAGGATCCTGAGGGAGGGATTCTGGGGATAGAGTCCGAGGGCGCTCCAGATGTACCACGCGCTCATGGTTCCCAGGTCATCATTTCCAGGAAGTCCGGCTGGTGTGGGCCGGTATAGGGTCGTGATGGCTTTCCGGATGACCGCTTGGGTTCGCCAGGGAGCTCCAGCCGTGAGATAAACCCACGGATCACCCAGGCTGGGTTCGTTCCCGAGCCAGGCGTATGGGGCACTTTGACCGGCATTGAGATGGGTGAAATAGCGATTGAGGCGGCGAACGGTTTTCCGGGCGCCACCCATGCCCCGAATCAATCCGGCGAGATCCTGGGGAACCATCCAGGTGTATTGCGCCGCATTCCCCTCCTGGAAGCCGCTTTGACCATTCACCGTGATGGGCGTGCTCAGGAATGCTCCCGCCCGATTGCGTGGCGCAATCATGCCCATCGACCGGTCAAAAAGGTGGCTCCAGTTCATCGATCGCCTGAAGAACGTCCGGTAGCGGGTTTTGTCCCCCAACTGCTTTGCGAACTCGGCAATGGAAAAATCGTCCAGGGCATATTCGAGCGTTTCCGATGCTCCGTTCGGTACGGGTGCGACCGAAGTGGTGAGGGCGTGAGCAACATAACCACGCTTGAGATAAGAAGAGAGTCCGGGACGCTCGACGTACCAGCCTTGTCCTGGGCGTCCAGCTGTGGCGGTGGCTCCGCGGATCATTTCCCGAAGTGCTTCATGCGTATCGAAACGGCGGGCTCCGAACGCATAGGCTCCAGCCAGTATCGGGTCTGCCGAGTCTCCACCCATGACGCCGGTATAGCCGTTTGCAAGCGGCCATTTCGGCAGCCAGCCTCCCTGGCGCGCATCGCGAAGGAGAGACTGTGCCATGGCACTGACCCGATCGGGTGCGAGAAGCGCGAGCAGGGGGATTTCCGTTCGGTAGATGTCCCAACCCGAAAAGTTGGCGTATTGCACCTGCCCTGGCCGAAGTTGATGGATTCTGCCATCGAAACCGGGATAGTCTCCGGTGACGTCGTTGAAAAGGGTCGGTTGGAGCAGCGTATGGTAGAGCGCGGTGTAGAAAGTTGTCCTTTGGGCTTTCGTTCCGCCTGTGACGGCGATCCGTCCGAGAAGACGCGACCAAACCTGGCGGGCCTTTTGGCTCACTCGGTTCAGATTCCAGGTGCGGCCTTCGGCATGGAGATTGGCAAGGGCTCCCTGGATACTGACATAGGAGATGGCGACTTTCATTTTGACCGTATTCGGTATCCGGGCGGGGAAAGCGATCCAACCACCGGACCCGCCGCCCGCGACCGAGCGTGCTCCGGGATGGAGGGCGCCTGGTGTCCAGGTTCCGGAATGATCAAACGGTCGGTTGAAGCGGGCGACGAAGTAGACTGTGAACCGGTCGGGTTCGCCACAGAAACCGCCGCTCGTCGCATCGCCGGTCACTTCGCGCGATCCGACCACCCGGAAATGGGCCTGGGTGACCCCGGCTTGATCGGATGAAACCTTGAAGATGATCCGACCCCTGGTGTGCTCCGGGAAGATGAACTGTCCGAGTCCCGTCCGCTCCGTGACGGTGAGACGGACCCGGATGGGTGTTCGCCCGAGCGTGACGGCATACCACCCCGGATGAGCATTCTCGGTCGCATGTGAAAACGGTTCGACGGCATCCCATGGTTTGGGGATTGGGCCGACTGTCGGCAGAACATCAATGTCGCCAAAGACCGAGCACCCCGGCCCGCTCAGGTGGGTGAGCCCGAAACCCGTCATGACCCGATCCGTATAGTTGTAGCCTCCACCAGCAGGTTCCGAGGGTGTATCCGGGCTCCACTGGATCATGCCAAAAGGCAGGCTGGCCCCGGGAAACGTGTCGATCGGTCCACCTGCGGGCGTGCCAGAGGTTCCGACAAATGGATCAACCGCACCCCAGGCCCGTTTCCCGGCAACAAGGGAGCCGGGGTGCCGGATGATGGGCGTCACCGGACGAATCGGAGTGAGCGGCAAAAGCATGCCCATGGCAAGAAAGAGAGCGGTTCGGGCAGGGGTCTGGGGCGGTTTCATGGGGACTCCTCAGGGATGGATTCCGCGGTGGCCCGATTCACGAATCGACTGCCTGCCCAGGTCGTGGCGGCGCTACCCGGTCGGAACAGTATAGTGCGGAAGGAGCGGGATTGTCGCAGGCGCCCGTGGTGATTTTCCGGGGATGCAAGAATCATGTCGGTCCTGTATCTTGAATGACCTGTCCAATCGGGATCCACACATGCAACGTTCCCAGACGATGACCGCCCCGGTTGACACGGACGGTGTTCGGGATGCTCGAGACGCAACGGGTTATACCCGCGCCATGGTATTCCTTACGGTCATTTTTTTCATGTGGGGATTGATCACGAGCCTGAATGACATCCTGATCCCCCATCTCAAGTCCGTATTCGATCTCGATTACGCAGGAATCATGCTGATCCAGTTTACGTTTTTTGGAGCCTATTTCGTGGTTTCGCTCCCCTCGGGTTGGGTTGTCGGCCGGCTCGGTTACCCGATGAGTATCTTGGCCGGTCTGGTGCTTGCATCTTTCGGAGCATTTTTATTTTATCCGGCTGCTGCTGTGCCGTCCTATCCCCTCTTTCTTACGGCCTTGTTTGTACTCGCGAGCGGGATCACACTGCTCCAGGTTGCAGCCAACCCGTATGTGAGCCTGCTCGGGGCACCGCGCGGCGCGCCCAGTCGGCTCAATCTGGCTCAGGCACTGAACTCTCTTGGTACGACACTCGGGCCGATCATCGGAGGCATGCTGATCCTTTCGATTCCGGTCATCGCCCATTCGATCCGGATCCATTGGTCAGCCGCGCTCAATCAGGCGTACACGCTGAGACAGACTGGCCTGGTCCAGGCTCCCTATCTCGGGCTCTCGATTCTCCTTCTGATTCTCGCTCTGGTCGTCTATTTCATTCGTCTGCCAGACTGGCGGACGCCGGGCAAGCAGCCGTCTTGGGGGCTTTGGCACGATCTTTTACATCAAAGACGCCCATACCGGCACCTTTTGTTCGGAGTCATTGCCATTTTTGTCTATGTCGGGGCGGAAGTTTCGATCGGCAGTTTCATGATCAGTTACATTTCGCTCCCACGTTTTGGCGGGATACCGGTCGATCGGGCTGCTGCCTTCGTCTCGCTTTATTGGCTGGGCGCCATGGTGGGCCGTTTCATCGGATCCGCCGTACTGCGCACCATCGATGCCGGGCGACTGCTTGGATGCTCGGCCTTGGTCGCCGCCGGGCTCGTGACCACGACTCTCTTAAGCCATGGAATGCTCGCAGTCTGGAGTGTAGTCGTGATCGGGTTTTTCAACTCGATCATGTTCCCGAACATTTTTACCTTGGGCATCGCGAGCCTCGGCTCCCGCACCAGCCAAGCCTCGAGTCTTCTCGTCATGGCCATTGTCGGGGGCGCCGTGATTCCCCTGCTCCAGGGTTTTCTAGCGGACCGGATCGGCGTGCATCGAGCCTATATCCTGCCGCTTCTTTGCTATCTCTACATCATCTTCTATGGTTTTTGGGGATCACGGCGGATCGCAGAAGTGCCGGATACCCTCTCACCGCTCGAATCCCGTGTCTGAGATTGCCTGTTTCGGTGAAGCACTGATTGATTTCCTGGCGGCCCCGCCACGCCGTGCGGGTGAACCCTGGCACTACCTCCAGCATGCAGGCGGGGCGCCCGCCAACACTGCCGTTGCGGTTGCACGTCTGGGTGGCTCAGTTTCCTTTCTCGGCATGTTGGCTGATGATCCGTTTGGAGATTTCCTGCTGGGGGCGCTCGTTGCGGCTGGAGTAGGGGTTGAGGGTGTCCGGCGTACGCAGGATGGCCAGACGGCGCTCGCGTTCGTATGCCTCGACCTTGCGGGCGAGCGCAGCTTTCGTTTCTATGGCGATCGAGGCGCACACCTGCTGTTTCGCCCGGACGATTTCCTCCCCACCGCTTTTGACTCGCTCAAGCTGTTTCACATGGGATCCAATACGCTGACCCGGCCTGCAAGTTACGAGTCGACACGCTCCGGTCTTTTGCAGGCCCGTGCAGCTGGAGCCTGGATCAGCATGGATCTCAATCTACGCCCGGCCCTCTGGCCTGATGTGCATACGATGCGGACCACGGTCGAGGGTATTCTTCCGGACGTTCATATCCTCAAGATGTCCCGGGATGAACTCGCATGCATGGCTGAATCCACCGGATCCTCCGAGCGATGGATCGGGCATTATCTCGCATGCACGGCGCGTCTTGTCCTGGTCACGGATGGGGGGCGGCCGATTTCGTTTTTCACTCGGGAGCGGCGCGGAATCGTTCCCGCCTGGCCGGTCAAGATTCGCGATGCGACCGCAGCGGGCGATGCGTTCTCGGGTGGTCTCCTCTGCCTGATCGCTGAAGCGGTCAAGCAGGGGGATGGGATCGAGCGGTGGCTTGAAGCGCCCGAGGCGCTCGAATCCGCTCTGCGTTTCGCGGCCGCCTGCGGTGCCTTGGCCGTGACCCGAATCGGGTCCTTTGACGCCATGCCCGAACGAGGGGAAGTCGAGGCATTTCTCGAGGATCGAACGTGATGTCATTCCCTGATTTTCGGTCCCCAACATTTCTGCGGGAACATATCGATGGGATCCTGGCTTTTTACCGGAGGCAGGCGCTCGATCCCGAGGGTGGATTTTTCCACTACTTCAAGGATGATGGAACCGTCTATGACCGAAGCCACCGTCATCTCGTGAGCAGCACTCGATTTGTGGTTAACCATGCGCGTGCCTGGAATACATTCGGCCGTGATGAGGATCGGATACGTATGAACCACGGTCTCAGATACTTGCGCGAGGCTCATCGCGAACCCGATACGGGAGCTTATGCCTGGACTCTCCGTGACGGACATCCGGACGATCGGACGCGTCATGCCTATGGAATGGCATTTGTGCTACTGGCCTACGCGACCGCACTGAGCGCAGGCGTTGCCGAAGCGGAAACCTGGCTGTTTGAAACCTGGGCCCTCCTCGAAGAGCGTTTTTTCGACACCACCGATGGGCTCTACCGGGATGAGGCGGACGAACACTGGGTGTTTTCGCCCTATCGGGGGCAGAACGCGAACATGCACCTTTGTGAGGCGCTGCTTGCCGCCCATGCCGCAACAGGCCAGAAAACCTTCCTCGAACGTGCCGAGCTTTTGGCGGATCGGATGGTGCGGCGTCAAGGTGCGCTGGCCGGTGGGCTCATCTGGGAGCATTACGATTCGAACTGGCAAGTCGACTGGGACTATAACCGTGAGAACCCGAAGCACCTCTTCCGCCCGTGGGGGTTTCAGGTTGGACATCAGATCGAGTGGGCCAAGCTCCTTCTGATCCTCGACCGGGTGGAACCAGAATCTTGGCATCTCGAACGGGCCCGCTGGCTTTTCGACCAGAGCCTCGCACTCGGTTGGGATGGCCGCTTCGGTGGTTTGTACTATGGACTGAAGCCGGACGGCACCCCCGCTGATGACGACAAGTACTTTTGGGTGCAGGCCGAGGCTATTGCCGCTGCGGCGCACCTCGCCCTTGCAACCGGGCAACCGAGTGACTGGGAGTCGTATGAGACGCTCTGGGAATATGCGTGGCGGTATTTTGTGGATCACCGCTATGGTGCCTGGTATCGGATCCTGGATCGTGCGAATACCAGGTACAGTGATGAGAAGAGCCCGGCGGGGAAATGCGACTATCACACCATCGGGATGTGCTGGGAGGTCTTGAACCTACTCACCTCAAGGTGACTCGCCTGGTGCCCCGGCCCCAAGCAGTTTGGCGGCTTTTGTTAGTGTGGGTCAGTTGAGTTGGAGCCCGGGAACGGTTTAGACTAGCTCGTCAGCGCCTCAATCAGGACCATCCGGGTCCGGAACTCATCCATCAACCAATCGAGGAGACCTTTCATGAATCGCCCCCAGGTTCGGCTTATCCCGCATCACTCCCGGCCGATGGCGCATACCGGTTTCCGGTACCTAGGCCGGCTGGTAGCCGACTCGGCGCGCGCTCTCACCACGACGGTTCTCCTCGCGGTGATCGGACTGGTTCCGAACGTCGCCCTCGCGCGTCACGGGTCTCAGATCGGTGCGGTCGTGCCTGCATCAGTCATACGGCAACTCCGTCAGATCAGCCACAACGGGCTTCAGGACACGGCTCCACCGAACGATGTCCTCATGAATGCCATTGCGGGCGCTCTGGTTCACGTTCACCGCCCGAGTATCCTCTATGTCGGGGCTGATTACTGTCCCTATTGCGCGGCACTGCGCTGGCCGCTTGTCCTCACGTTGCTTCGTTTCGGATCGCTTGAAGGGCTCAAGTTCATGCGCTCGAGCTCGACTGATGTCTTCGCGGACACTGCCACGTTCAGTTTTTTCGGTGCGGCGTATCGGAGCCCCTGGATCGGATTCGAGGGTTTTGAAACCTCTACCCGAACCGGCCGACCGCTCGCGAGCCCGCCGCATCCGGTACGCTCCTTGTTCAACGCCTATGATGCCCCTCCATTTACCATGGATGCGGGAGCCATCCCGTTTCTCTACATCAATGGCCTATACGTCATTTCGGGATCCCCCGTCCCACCCGAGATCTTCAAGGGAGATGACTGGTCGGCCATCATTGCCGGGCTCACCCAGCCGACCAGTGCGATTTATGAGAAAGTCATGCCTGAAACCAATCTCCTGACGGCTGCTTTCTGCAAGGGAATGGCCGCCCCGCCGCGACAGATCTGCGAGAGCCCCGGCGTGATCGTCTCCCGACACTTTCTGCCCAAATCGTAGGATTGCTTAACGCAGGTAGGAGGCTCCGTTCAGATCCAGAACGGCTCCGGTGGCGTATTCCGCCTCGGCTCCGGCCAAATAGGCCACGGCCGCAGCCACTTCCTTAGGTTGCGCCACGCGCCCAAGTGGACTCTGATTCCTGATCTCGGATCCCCTGGAACCCAGGAGGTGCGGGCCGGCCATGTCCGTTTCGACCCAGCCCGGAGCGACTGCGGTCACACTGATGTGATAGGGCCCCAACGCAAGCGCCAGCGATTGGGTCAGCGCATGCAGGCCGGCCTTGGCGGATCCATAACCCGGAGCATCCGGTTCGCCGCGGAAAGCTCCGCGCGAGCCGATATTGATGATCCGTCCCGGGCGCGCCTGCTCGACCATGGCTCGCGCCGTGAGATAGGCAAGATGGGCTGGAGCCACGAGGTTGATTTCGACGAGTGACCTGAAAGTATTGATCCAAACCTGCTCGTCGGATTGGTTGAACGGAGTCAGTTGGTAAAGGCCTGCGTTATTGACGAGCACATCAGGAACCCCCATGGTAGCGATCACTGATTCGACCAGTGACCGGCGTGAGGTCGCATCCGCCAGATTGGCTGCAAAACACGCATGGTCTCTTCCAGGAAGGCTCGCGAGTACATCCGCCGCCTCTTGTGCGTGCGTATTGAAATGAATCGCGATCCGCGCGCCGGAATGGGCGAACCGCTCGGAGATGGCTCGTCCGATACCGCGTGAGGCGCCCGTTACGAGAATCGTCTGGTCCTTGAAACAGCGGTCTTCGGGTTGTGTCATGATGGCGTCCCGTCAAGACAGGAGATCCAATGAGCATACCGGAATCCGAACCATCCGTAGGGCATTGGGCATGAGCGCCGAGACAATTATCTTGGGCCCCGCGCAGGAGCCTGCCACGGCGAGCCTGATTTTTCTGCATGGTCTTGGGGCCGATGCTCACGATTTCGAGCCCCTGGTTGACGCGCTCGACCTGCCGGGCTGCCGGTATCTGTTCCCCAACGCTCCCATCCGCCCGGTGACATTGAATGGAGGCTATCCGATGCGGGCCTGGTTTGACATCGAAACCATCTCATCTACCGCCTCCGTTCAACCTGAAGGACTCAGCGAAAGTCTTGCACTCGTCCACTCACTCCTCCTTCACGAAGTCCATGCAGGTGTTCCGCTGCATCGGATCCTGATCGGTGGATTTTCGCAAGGCGGTGCGGTCGCCCTGGCCTGGGCCAGACAGCGCCGGGATCCGCTCCTCGGCATCGTTGGACTCTCAACTTTTTTACCGGCCGGCCTCGAGCAACCCTCACGTCCACATCCTTCTGCGTGCCCCGTCTTTCTGGCTCACGGAAGGGAGGATACCGTCGTACCGCTGGCGCTCGCGGAAGCAACCCGCGAACACCTCCTGCGCGAGGGACATCAAGTGACTTGGTGCATCTATGCGATGCAACATGAGGTCGTGGCGGAAGAGATCACGGCGTTACGTATATGGCTTCGCGGCCGCCTTGCGAGCGATCAACCGGGGGAGAGAAGTGATTTCTAGACACCGCGCACGAGCAGCGGACGGCTGTATTGGTGCAAGGATCCAGGCCCCCCTATCCTCTAATACTGTATAGAAATCAACGAGAGCGAGTGATTCCCGGCCGGTTCGGCTTGAAATCATGGCCGAGGTTGCCGATAATCACCAATCCGGCTTGTCGATCCGGATCCTCGGGATCACGGATTGCAGTCTTGGTCCGTGAGGATCTCAGCTTCGATGAATTTCATTGCGATTCTCGTGACTCTGGCATTGGATCGGGGGCTCCGGCACCTCGAGTTCTGTCGGGATCATCGGCTGGGTTACTGGTATTTCGGCCTGCTCAGGCGGATCAAGACCGCTTCAGCCGAGTTGGTTCTTCTCGTGACCGTTCTGGCCGTGATCGTTCCGACGCTCGTGGTGGACGGGATACAGCATGGGCTCGCTTCGCTGTCTCCGGTTTTGGGCTTTTTGGCGGCCGTGATCATCCTGCTTCTCAGTCTCGGACCGCGTGATGCGTTTCACCTGATCAAGGAGTACCGGATCGCCGTCGATAAAAAGGATGAACTCGAGGCGACACGACTCGCCCGTCTCCTGATTGAGGACGCTCCGCCCGCGGGACCCGATCAATGCGCCCATGCGGTTGGAGAGGCGCTTCTCACACGAGTCAATGACCGTCTTTTTGCCCCGCTCTTCTGGTTCGTGATCCTCGGCCCAAGCGGAGCGGCACTTTATTGGCTGTCCAAAAACGCAGTCCTGGCGCTCAAACCAAAATCGAGTCACGAAGCACCAAGCGACTATGCAGAGGTCGCACGCCGCATCCATGGCACCTTGGCCTGGATTCCGGCGCACCTTCTCGCGTTGAGTTACGGGCTGGTCGGCAGTTTCGACAGTACCTGGCGTGAACTCCGCGCCTATTACCGGATGTGTGAGAAGCAGTTTTTTGAAAACAATGATGCCATTCTCCTGTGCGCGGGGCGAGCAGCCCTGAGTGGCCCCGGATGCGAGGGATTGAACCGAATGGAATCCCTCGACCGTGCGACTACTCTCGCGACTCGGGCACTGATTCTCTGGCTGGTCGTCATCGGACTCTTTACGCTGGGTGGCTGGATTCTCTGACCGATCGTATGGCGCAATCCCGCACCTGGTTCGATGGGCACTGGGTGCGCTGTTTCTGATGGGGCTTTGGATCCAGGTATCTGCCGCATCGACGACCCGGATCATCACGCTTTCCCCCGCGCTTGCGGAGCTCGTCTTTGACGTCGGTTCCGGGCGGGAACTCGTGGGTACGGTGCGCTTCAGTCGCCATCCTGCCCAAGCCCGGCTCGTGCCGCGGGTGGGGGATGCCTTCGACCTGGATCTGTCCCGGATTTTACTCATGCATCCGACATTGGTCTTGGCCTGGAAAGGGGGTACCCCGCCCGCAACCATCAATGCGTTACGGAGTCTCCACCTCAGAGTCGTGACCTTGGGAGCCCTGCGTTTACGCGGGATTGCCCGGGAACTGATTTCAATCGGGCGGCTGGTGGGGCATGTCGGTCATGCGGAGCGGGCTGCTCAAGCCTACCGGATGGCGCTATCAGAGATCAGGCGAATCCCTCACCGTCAACACTCCCTCCGGGTGTTTTATGAAATTGCCCGCGCGCCACTCGACACGATCGGGCGGCGCCAGATCATCAATCGGGCGATCCGCATCTGTGGCGGCAGGAATATCTTTGCCGATATCGATGAACCGGCATTCACGGTGTCCCTCACTGCGGTTCTCGAGCGCAACCCGCAGGTGATTCTCGTGGGCCGCGCCCGCTCGATCCGTTTTTGGGATCGTTTCGGAGAGTTGTCTGCCGTACGGCACGATGCTATTGATGTCATTCCCCCCGGATGGCTTGCCGAGGCAACGCCACGCATGCTCCGCGGGATCCGGATGCTCTGTCGTGACCTCGCCCATGCCCGCCTTCCCGGTTAAGCCGGGGTTTACGCAGAGCGCGGTCGGGAGGGCGTCCCACGGCTATGGGACCAGAGTTCTTCCTGACCGCCCTCGGCTCTGAGCGAGATCCGGGCCATGACGAAAAGGAGATCGGATAGCCGGTTCAGGTAGCGCAGATCGTCCGGTGGGCAGGCCTCTTCCAGGCGGCAGAGCGCCCGTTCGGCCCGTCGGCAAACAGTCCGTGCCATGTGCAGGGCTGCCGATCCGATCCCGCCACCCGGCAGAATGAACTCCGCGAGCGCGGGCAGGTTGGCATTGAGCCGGTCGATCGCCTCCTCGAGCTCACGAACCCTGGCCATCTGGATGAGGGGTGGCAATCCGGGTGTCGCAATCTCAGCTCCGAGATCGAACAGGGCATGCTGGATCCCGTTGAGCAGCCGATCGAGCTCGGCGGGGAGCGCTTGGGCCCTGACAAAGCCGAGAACGCTGTTCAGTTCATCGATTGTGCCGTATGCCTCGACGCGGGGATCTGTTTTAGCCACCCGCTGCCCGTTACCGAGCCCGGTGGTGCCATCATCCCCGGTTCGGGTATAGATCCTGCTCAATCGATGCCCCATCTCTGTGCTGCTCCGGGAGGGCTGGCTTAATAGTGCCAGAGAACGTGCACGAAAAGCGCCCGCCCTTCGGTATTATAGCCGGCCACTTCCGTGTAACGGACACCGAAAACGTTGATGAGACTGAGACTTGCGCTCCAGTGGGTCGCAAAATGAAGCCCGGCCACGGCATTGGTCACGACATATCCGGGATCAATCGTCGTGGTATAGGGCGAATCGGGTCGCGGACCGGTGGCCAGCCACTCGACACCCGCATACCAGAGACTTTGGTGATAGTGCAGGGCAGCGGTCAGCGAACGCCGCGCGCGGCGCGCAAGTGTCTGCCCGGTCACGAGATCCCTGGGATTCTGGATCACCCCCTCAGCCCGAATGCGCCAATGGCCGAAGTCTTTGGCATAGGTGATGTCGACACCCTGGATCCGTGCGCGCCCGATATTTTCGTTGATTCCTTCGGGGTACTGTACGGTTGGATTGAGATAGACGATGAGGTTGGTCAGGGTATCTTCATATCCATCGATCCCAAAATGACCGACCTCAGGCCAGCGGTAGTGAAACCCGAGGTCGACTTCATGGGAACTTTCGGGGAGAAGATTGGGATTGCCGCCGAATCCAAAACGATCCTCCGCGCTCGGGGCACGGAATCCGCTACCCCAGCTCAGGTCGACGCGGACGTGCGAGCTCAGAGCCTCATTCCAACCGAGATTCCATTCGTTGTGTGATCCGAAATCCTCGTTATCCGATCGCCGGACAGTGAGGAGCAGTCGGCTTGGCCCCGTGTGCCAGTCATTTTCGACATAAACCGCCCGTCCCCAGGTATGGACGTCATAGCCTGTGCCAAAGACCAGGGACGCCGTGTGGGAGTCCTGGATGTAGAGACCTGCGGTCAGGAGATCCATCCGGCTGAGTCGGATGTTGTTTTGCCAGTCCAGGGCATAGCGCCGGGTCAGCGCGAAATCCGGTCCCTGATTCTGGTTCAGTTGATTGACATAACGGCTGACGAGCCACGTGCTCGACCAGCCCTGGATGGGTTGGCTGTCAAAGGCGAGGCTCAGGACGCGATTATTGTAGTCTTCGCTGAGTGGCGCGAGGTTGTAGCTCAGATAATCCGTTTGGCCTGTCGACTGCCATTGACGAAGTTCAAGGTGCCCGGTCGGGACGCGCGCGCGCAGAAACGCCTGGACGGTCGTGTTCTCAAAACCGGCACTGAGCGGACTCGCGGTCTGGGGTGGGAAACCATTCGTCTCTTCATGATGAATGTCCACTCCGCCCTGGATGGATGCATTGCCGTCGGAAGCGCCAGCGCTTTCGGTGGTCGTTCCGTACCGGCCGGCACCGAGACCGATGTGTGCATGGAAGTGGCGGGTGTGTCCGCGCGTGATGATATCGATGACGCCTCCGATCCCGTCTGAACCATAAAGCGCGGCAGTGGGTCCTTCCACGATCACGATGCGCTGAATCGCGTTCAGGCTCACGTTCTGAAGGGGCGGCAATCCGATGTTGCCCCCGTTGATCTTGACGCCGTTCAGAAGAACCAGGGTTTGACTGCTGTTGGCTCCGCGAATGAAAACCGAAGCGGGTTGTCCCGGTCCTCCGCTCACCGAGACGTCGAGTCCGGCATAGAACCGGATGAGCCCGGGTACGGTTTCGGCACCGCTTTCCCGTATATCCCGACGGGTGATCACGATCACGGGTGCGGGAATCTGGTTGAGCGGCAGGGGCGTGCGGCTCGCCGTGATCACGATGGGTGCAAGGAGAGTCGGGTGAGCCCAGGCCAGATTCGAGCAGGCGAGCACTCCGAGAGTGAGTTTGAGCAGAAAGCGGCGGATGTTCATGGCGGTAACCTCCTCGACCTGCACGCCCGCAGGCCGGAATCGGATGGATGAATCCGATGGGAGGTGGAG
>JAJZBR010000082.1:3296-5101 GCA_021798795.1 Pseudomonadota bacterium | reverse complement strand
CCGCCACTAAACCGGCGACACTTTGCGGCAACAATTCATTCGACAAACGGCTCATGGGGTACCTGCCTTTGCTCTTTAAACTCAACTCGGGAGGTGTCTCACATCATATTGGCACGGGGGGGCCAGGGGCGCAACGTGACCTCCTCGCCCTGGACCGTAAGATCGAGAGAGTCGCCTGGGGAGAGGCGCAGCTCGTCCCGGAGAATCTTGGGAAGGACGATGCGGCCCGCTCGATCGAGGACGACTTTGCTGCTCATAAACCTTATTATAAGAAGGGTGCACCTATTTGGGGAATGGTATTTAGAAAAAAACCCAACAGGTTCAAGGTCATGCCTCAAAGAGAGTGTTACAAAGGAGGTTCTCACACTCAAAACCGAAGGGCCGCGATAAGGGCTCCCAAGAAAGCGGATCGGCACCCGGCTACCGTGACCGGGGATTACCAGGGGCTCAACCGCTTCTTCCGCCGGCTCCGGCTGAAAAAAAGTCCCGCACCAAGCACCCCAAGCGAGTCCAGTCCCAAGGCCCCACTCCCGCTACCAAGACTGTGGTTTCCTCCTCCCCCCGGGGGTGCCACCACGCTGACCATCTCGATCGCCGTGTTCGAAGTACCCCCGCTGTCCTTGGCATCAAAGGCGAAAGAGTCCGCCCCCGAAAAACCAGCCGCCGGGGCGTAGGAGAACGCTCCCGTCGAAGCCGTAAACGTGACCGTCCCATGACTTGGCCCGGTAACCATCGCATAGGTCAGGGTCTGCCCCAAGGGCCCCGTGGCACCGAGCTGCCCCGTTATCGTCTGCCCCACAGCCGTCGTCACCGACCCATCGCTCGCCACCGGGGGCGCCACCGTCAGCGTGAACGTGACCGTGCCCGCGTTACTCGCCGGAGCCGTCGGATTGTCCGCTGCCGCGCAGGTATCCAAAGCCGTCCCGTGCCAGGTGAAAGCGTCGGGACCCACATAGGTCGCCGAGGCCGGGGTGTAGGTATACTCTCCCGTCCCCGCATCGAAGACGAGACTACCGTGGGCGGGATTCTGAACCACGCCATCCGACGTCGCGCAGCCGGTCGAGTTCGTGAGCGCGGGAACCGTCCCGCTGATCTGTTCGCCTTCCAGCTCGCTTGCGCTGCTATTGGTCGCAATGAGCGCGCCCGGACCCACAAAGGCGCCCAGCGAGTAGGGTTGAACTCCAACGTTGATGGTCGTGAGGACACTGTCGCTCGCCGTATCGATCACCGACACCGTGCCATTGGCGCAGTTGCCGCCGATGGCACACTGGCTGGCTACATACACGTGGCTGCCATCGGAACTCACCGCAACCCCAATGGGATGAGTCCCGACTGGGATCGTGGCCGTCACCGCAGTCGCCATATCGATGACCGACACCGTGTTGCTGCCAAAGTTAGTCACATACACGTGGCTGCCGTCGGGACTCACCGCAACCCCAATGGGTTCGCTCCCGACTGGGATCGAAGCCGTAACCAGACCGCTTGCCGTATCGATCACCGACACCGTGCCGTTGGTACAGTTGCTGCTGCTGCTGCTGGCACACTGGTTGGTCACATACACGCGGCTGCCGTCTGGACTCACCGCAACTCCTTCGGGGGAAATCCCGACCGGGATCGTATCCGTCACCTGACCGGTCGCTGTATCGATCACCGACACCGTGTTACTGTTCAAGTTGGTCACATACACGCGGCTGCCGTCGGGACTTACTGCAACCCCGATGGATCCGCTTCCGACCGGGATCGTATCCGTCACCAGATCGGTTGCCGTATCGATTACCGACACCGTGCCGTAGGTACAGTTGCTG
>JAJZBR010000082.1:0-3286 GCA_021798795.1 Pseudomonadota bacterium | reverse complement strand
CACATACACGCGGCTGCCGTCGGGACTTACTGCAACCCCGATGGATCCGCTTCCGACCGGGATCGTATCCGTCACCAGATCGGTTGCCGTATCGATTACCGACACCGTGCCGTAGGTACAGTTGCTGCTGCTGGCACACTGGTTGGCCACATACACGCGGCTGCCGTCGGGACTTACTGCAACCCCGATGGATCCGCTTCCGACCGGGATCGTATCCGTCACCAGATCGGTTGCCGTATCGATTACCGACACCGTGCCGTAGGTACAGTTGCTGCTGCTGGCACACTGGTTGACCACATACACTTGGCTGCCGTCTGGACTCACCGCAACCCCTTTGGGGTTATTCCCGACCGTGATCGTAGTCGTCACCGCATTCGTCGCCGTATCGATCACCGACACCGTGCCACTGAAATTATTGGCCACGTAGGCAGAGGGGGCAGCCTGCACCGGGGCTTGGACGGCCAAGAAAACCCCCATACCAAGAACCGCCCACGCACGGCGCAGAACAAACGAAAAACGGAACTTTCTTCCTGTTGACATGGTGGGGCCTTCAAGATAGCAAGATTATTAAGAAAACAGGGGAATCATACCCTCCCCCAAACCGACCCTCAACTGGCCATAGGGAACCGGTTCCTCTGACCGTCGGGGGAGTGGCGGACCCCGCAGATCTTGCGATTTCCTGCTGATCCAAGGGGAGGCGCTTCGGGGGATGCCCTCAACCGGTCCGGCAGTTGCTCGATCTCGGCCGACATGACCGCGAGTCCGACCACAGCCTGCGTGACGAGCGCCGTGACCGGCCAGGCAAGGTACTGCCGCAGGATCGCGCGTCCGCGCTTCAACCTAGCCAGCGAGAACGCCGTGATGATCGCGTACAGGAACACCAGGCCCTGGGCGAGAGTCACCTCCGGTGCCGGAGGAAGAGTGGGATCATGGTATGCGCGCGACGGAGTCACCTATGATGATCTGAGTGGATTTGGCATCCTGTGATTTTCTAAGGAGATGCCATGAATACCACCATCCCCAACCAGGCCGGCCGGGAATTTCGGCTGGCCCATGTGAAAGCGTGGCGCACCAGCGGTCGACATGCGCAGGTTGGAGAGAGGGTTGACGGAGAAGGATCCCAGCCGTTCCAAGGCGGCATTCCCAAACACATGGAAGGCGCGCGCAAATCTTCTGGGTCGTGGGACCATTCACAGGGGCGTGCCACTCATCGGTTTTCGTCGACAAGCGAATATCGGCCGCCGGATAACGCCCCGCGAATCGATGTCGCTCCCCCCGGCTTGCCCTCGTACCGGCTCGGTCTTCTGGAACCGCCGGATCCACCGCGCGACCTAGGCCCGCGAGGACACCGTCACCGCTCGCAGATAACGACGCGGGACCCCCTTGTGAGCTCGGAGCAGCCTGACATAGCCAAAGTGCGCGAACGGTGCCTGAGTCCAGGCGTAGCCAGCGGCGATGTCTTTGAACCGAAACTCAATCGTCGTGGCGACGGAAACGGTTCAACCTGTTCAATCGTTTGCAGTGCAGAGCCGTTCATGAGGGCGTTGATCCCACCCTCATGAACCACCGATACCCTTCAGTTCCGGCTCATTTTGTATTGGAAAAGGCTCAGGGTTTCATCCTGGCCAAGATCGTGGTAGGATCTCAAAACGGGGTTTCCTCCGTATAACCTTGAGTACCCGACACATGAAGCAGGTCAGCTATCGATTGCGGTTGTCCACCAGTCCAGATGGATTCGCAAACTTTCGAGCCACAGCTTACGGGGTTATGAGCTGATGACGGCTTGGCGTGCGGGCTTGCTGCTTTTGTGTCTCTGGTTCCTCATTGACTATTGGCTCCTCTCGCGCCGGTTAGCTCCCAGGGAGATGACGCGCTCGTCAGTTTCCTGCTGGGTGCTCATGGTGGCGAATGTACTCGGTGTGACCTTGGCATCCTGGGCCGCCTTTCGGCACTGGGCGCCAGACATGGAGAGCCAGGCTCTCCCCGCGCTTTTCCTCATGCTGACGGGTATCGGTCTCCGTTTTGCCTCCATTTTTCAGCTGGGTCGGTTTCACACCTCGAAACTCGCGGTGCTGCCCGGGCAAATAGTCGTTGCAAGCGGTCTCTATCGCTGGATCCGGCACCCGAGCTATCTCGGTGTCCTCATTCTCCTCGCCGGCTTTGGCCTGACCTTGGGCAGCTGGACCGGGGTTCTGATTCTGTTCGGATTTTCGATCCCGGCCTATGCCTTCCGCATCCAGCAGGAGGAGAGGATGCTCGTGGCCTATTTTGGCCAGATCTACCGCGAGTATCAGGCGCGGACCGCACGACTCATCCCGCTGATCTACTAGTCGGTCAGGAGCTGCGGACGGTCCAAAGGACGTGTCATGCGCATCAAGCGATCAAACCCGAGCCACGATCGATGCGCGTCTGGTTCTGTCGAGACAGGGGTGACAATGCGGTTGAGGAAGCTCGCACTTTTGGTTCTCATCGGATATGCAATGGCGGCGCAGGCGGGAACGATGGCGAGCCTCACCCGTCTCGTGCACGATGGCTACGGACACAAGGCCCGTTTGCTTATCCGGCCGCTCTTGATCCGAGAACCCGCCGACGCGCAACTCATCAAGCTTTATGCCCAAGCGCTTTTGACTGATCAACGGTTCAGAAAGGCGTTTCCGTATATCAAAAAACTGGTGCACGAAAATCCCCGCGATGCCAGCGACTGGCTGATCTATGCCGTCGGATTGTTCGCAAAAAGTTCCAGGGGGGGCGTCTTCACACTCCTCGGTACGGTCGGGCACATTCATCGGGTGCTCGAAAAAGCCGTTCGCGTTGCACCCAAGGACATGGCGGCACGAGTTGCGCTCATGCAGTTTGACTTTGAGGCACCCGGCATTCTCGGGGGGAGTGACCGGCAGGGACAGGCCGAGCGCCGCGTGATCGATGCGCACGATCCGGTCCAGGGACAGCTGGCTTGGGCCTCGGTTCTCTGGTCCCGGGGACACCGTAACCAGGCGATCGCGAATATCCAGCAGGCCATCGCCAAACAACCATCCAGCACTAGTGCACGCCTCGCGTTGGCCCAAGATGAGCTGGCCCTCGCATTGCGCGACCGGAAGAAAAAGCGATTGCAAAAGGTCGCCCGAGCCACCTTCCAGAAGGCTTGGCGGTTCTATCGGACACGGGCCGTGCGTGGCGAGCCCCGCAGGCTAGATGCCTTTTATCGCATGGGAATGATTGCATCGATGGCGGGCATCCACCGCCAGGCGGGTCTCCAGGCACTCCAATACTACCTAACAAGGGTGCC
>JAJZBR010000022.1 GCA_021798795.1 Pseudomonadota bacterium | reverse complement strand
CGTCCTTCCTCCCGAGGTAGCGCTTGACCGCTTCCTCGGCGCCGGGATCAATCACATGCGTTTCCATGCTCAACCTCCACATTCAAGTTCGGTTTCAGCTCCGCAATGCATGTCGCTTGAGGTAAGAGCTCAATCCGGTTTGATGGCGCTTGTCGTGCGCCGCGCGTTGCCGCCTGAACACACCCGAATCCGGATACCGGTATTTTTATACGAACGACTTCCGGCAGATCGGGTTGGGTAACATAGCGCTACTCATCTACAACAGGATGTGCTGCATCGATCATCCGTGTGGACCATCCGGGGTGCTCCAAATCCTTGGAACTGGTCGAGAACTTTCTCACTACTCGTCCATATTTGCGCCTGCATGCTCTCCACGTTTCGGGTTCTGGTGGCAGATATATGAATTGGCGTGACCCGGTCACGTGAGCTTCTGCCGGATTGAGACGAGACAACCTAACCAGCTGGTTCCCGAGATTCGACCACAATTTTTCCGATCATGCCCGCTGCAAAATGACCCGGTTCATGGCACGCGTATTCCAAAACCATCGGATGGTCCGGGAAATGCCAGAGAATGGATCGGGTTTGCCCTGGCTTGAGAGTGATTCCATTGGGATCGTGCATGGGGATGCCAGGATGTTCTTTCATCACCTGTTCATGTCTCTGCTGCTCCTTGGCGTCACCGATGACAAACTCATGATCCAGCCGTCCGGCATCGGTCACAACAAAACGGATCGTCTGACCGGGTTCAACATGAACAATGGACGGGGAAAACCGCATCGTATCAAGAGCCTGGATTTTGATCGTACGGACGGTGCGGCTCATGTGTCCGCTTTCCCCAAACGAAAAGCGCATGCGGGAGGTGGCTTGGTCCTTCCGCGTGGATCGAGCCGACCGGGACGAACCCATTCTCATCGGAATGTTCGATGGCGGTGTGCCTGCCCCAAAACCCGAGGCACGGGTGCCTGGAGACAGAGTCCCAAAACCGGGTGGTACTTTGGCCATGGCTGCTGGAGGCATCCCATGCAGCAAGAAAGCGGCTGCAACAAGCACTGCAACTCCAATTACGCTTTCAACGGCCACGACATGATAGCAGTGGTCGATTTCACGCCTTTGTCCCGCTTCATCTCGCGTGACAGGGTGCATACGCGAGATGCGGTCCAGGGATGAATGTAACCGGCCGTGCAATCCATGCGCCAGCCGGATGCGTGGAAGCCGAATAAACCGGTTGTAGGCTCCGATCAGGATCAAAAGTGCCACCAGTGACAACTTCACGAGCAAGATGTGCCCATAGCTCGTCTCGAATAACGCGGACCAGCTCCCGAGCTGCTTCCAGGCTGTCCAGATGCCGGTTGCCAGAATGAGTGCCAGCGCCCACCCCGCGAGGACTGAAAGCCGCTGGAAAATATCCGCTGCAAGGTCTGGACGGCGCTCACTCATCCTGCGCCTGAGCACGGGAAAAATGACGATCGTCATACAAAAAAGAGCGCCGATCCATAAACCAGCCGCCAATAGATGAACCCAATCTACAAAAACGCCGAACCGGAAATTGCCGTGATCGGCCGGGTGTCCGGTTTCACTCCGTGTGAACGCCACAGCCGCCAACCCGATGAACATGAGGATCCCGAGTCTACGTGCGCGACGACTCGAGTTCAGTCCCCAAAACCAAAATAACCAGAGAACCAGCAAAAGCGGCGGACGGAACCACCAGATCGACCCGAACCGGGTGGCCTGTAACACCTCCGGTATGACTTGTGGCAACCCCGAGAGGGGACCGCCACTCATTTCAAGGCTCCGTGACACGAGAATGAGTGCGCTGGATAACGTCAGGAAAAAAAGCGTGGCGCCTTCGATTCTCCAGAATGACCGATGGAAATACGCGTCCTGGTCACGGGGGATCACCCAAATCCACGCTGCAAGCATGCCAAGCGCCGTAACGACGGCAATGATGTCGATAGCAGTCAGTGCAATGTACCAGGGATGCATGAATGGATCCTCCTCAGTTATTTCACTCGGAAATACCAGCGTCCTTCCGTATGATGGCCATCAAACGCGATCACGCTCCAGTATACGAAATAGATGCCGGGCGGCAGCGGCTTCAAATGCGTCTCAAGGAGCGCCTGTTGCCCCTTGGGTATGAAACCCGGGCCGATGCTGACCTTTTGACCATGGGAACTTTTCACGATCAACTTGGAGAAAATGGGTTCGATTCCCGCATCGAACCAGATTTTGACCACCCGGGGGGGCGTTTGGAGATCTGCCCCGACGCGCGGCGAGGACCGATCCGGAAAAGCATGCGCATCGGCAGGAACGGTGAACATTCCCGATGCCACGATCAGCAGTCCCGACACGATCATTCGCGTCAGCGATTTTGTGTTCATGGACCTGCACTCCAAAGTGGCGTACCGAGGGTATGGGGAAAGATGTCGTCAAAGTAGAAATCCACACCAAGCAGAATTCCGGGATGGTCTCCCGTTGCAGCATTGATGGGAAGTTGAAGTTCCACACCCCACTGGAGGTAGTGCCCGATCCAGATGATTCCCGGATCGACGTAGCCCGTTGTACGCGCCGGACAATCACTGCCGAAACAGGTCTGCATGGGGATTTCGACGATCGGGACCATGTTATTGAAAGGCGCACCGATGTCTTCGTCGTGTACAAAATCCTGAAGGTAGGGAATGCTGTATTGGAAGGAAAAATCCCAATTCAGGACTTTGGGAGCGAGAGCTGTGTTGGTCGGTATGTTCTCCGAAACCGCGCCGGTCACCGCGAAGGGAGTGAGATAGCGCAGGGAAAAGGGTAGAAATCCCATCCCCTGTCCGAATGCGAACTCGGGTGTGTAAACCGAATAGGGTGCACCAATAGCCGAGCTACCGCTCCCACCGAATGTTCCGGCCATCTGCAGCATGCCGATCGACTCGGTGGACGCCACTTTGTACAGTTGGTAATCGAGGGCAACAGTCCAGTCATCCCATCCCCTGAGTGGGGGTCCAGCTCCCGGCATGATCGCCTGGTAGCTGGTTCCGAGGACGATCCCAAACTTACGGGTCAACGTTTTCGCATAGGATGCCGACAGGATGTCGTCCACGCCCCCCGGTGTATGAATGGAGTCGAACACGAACGGGAGTTCGTCGGCCACACCAGGATCATCAAAGGTCAGGGTCGCCGGGAAGACGCGCATGCCGACGACAGCATGTGCAAAAGCCTGTGAAACTCCCCCTCCCATTGCCACCATCACGGCCAGGCACACGGCTGCAACCCGCCCGATACGCGAGCCTGCCCGAATCCGCAGACGCGGATCTATCGAACTCAGGAACGTCTGTCGGCTCCGCACCAAAGCCCAATCAGTGTGAATCGCATATTTCAAGCGCATCGAGTACCCCTCGCCAGAACACATGGAATGCAGGAAAGGAGCCCATGGAAGCAGGGCCCGCTCCTGTCAGTGGGGTTGAAACCGTAGTGACAACCCGTACGGGTCTAAGGGATCTCGGGCGGGGCTCGGGGTTCAGAAAAAGAAGCGAGGAAAATACGGGGGATGGTGTAGACAGAATGGATGACTGTCCGCAAGACCAGAAGGCTATAAAGAGGCTGGAACCCATCCACCCGAGGGCTAAAAACCTCGATCGAACTGTGTGCAACCACATGGCAGACCGGGCACAGGAGACGACCCCTTTCGGTCTGGTGGTGATGCCCGCTGTCCAGGGCATAGAGTCCAACAGATGCCACAAGAGCGATCAGCGCGAGCCCGCGCGCCCATCGCCGCTTCCTGAACACGAAGAGGATCAGGCCAAATCGATCATGCAGCAAGGGAACGCCATCTCATGGTTGGCACACTGCCCAGATTTCACATCCGTCATCTTACAGGGACCGTCATGCCACATCAATCGCACACATGTCTGCCCGGCTTCGTGTGGACTGGATGGAGGCGCGATGCGCGTGGCTCTACTAATATGCCCATCCGATCCGGGAACTACCCTCAATCCTGAACCCGCCATACCCGTCGCGTAACCGAATGTAACGCAAGGTACCCCGGAAACGCGAGGAACGGGGTCCACAGGAGGTCATTGAAACTCGCACGTCTCGAACTCACCCGCCCCAAGGGGCGCCGCTCATTTGTGTTGCCTGAGAAGAATCTGGACGCGAATATCATGATCCTGTAGCACATCCTGACGAACCATCGACAGGCACCCATCCACAACTGAAAATCCAGCGTCGACCTGAGGCTGAAGAAAATGAGGGCGCAGATCGATTCTCAACCGGACTGCCCGCTTCAGCCCACCTCGGGTTGTATGCGATCCACTCAGGTGCGACCGTATGAACGACCCTTCCAGCGGGAACGGGTTCCCAGAGCATACCGCAATGCCGAATCGAGACTCATCATACAAAAAAGCATGGCAGCCAATGGCAGGAAAAGCCCCACAAACGGCGACTCGTCATAGTATCGGGCGGTGGGCGCATAGCTCAACGTCATGAGAATCCAGGAGCATCCAGCGATCAGGGCACCCAGTCGAGAACCCGAGAGAACCAGAATAGGCGGGATCGCGAAAATCACCCCAAGACCGAGCAGGGTCCCTGCGAGTGCCAGATAGGAGTACTTGAGCTGAGTGAAAGCCGTACGAGCGACCATGTCCCAAATCTGCCGGAAAGAATGATCCCGGAGCATCACAACGGAGCGGCTGACCCCGATCCAGATCCGGAATCCTTTCTGCTTGACCAGGCGGGCAAGCGTACAGTCGTCGATCACAGCCGCTCGAAGCGCAGCAAACCCTCCTACCTGAGCCAGGGTCTCCCGTTTGACGAGCAGGCATCCCCCAGCTGCTGCCGCCACGCGCGATTGTGGATCATTCGACCGATGAAATGGATAAAGCCATTTGAAGAAATAGATGAAAACCGGCATCAGCCATCGGTCCCAGAAACCATGGCGTGCGGGAGTCGCCATGATGGACAAGAGATCCAGGTTTTCGCACTCAGCCTTCACCAGAAGCGTCGGCAAGATCCCTCGTGCCAGCGCGATATCGGCATCGAGCAGGAGTATCCAGTTCGTAGTCACGCGGGCGAAGCCCTGCTCGAGCGCCCAGAGTTTCCCGCTCCAGCCCGGTGGTAGCGAAGGAATATCCAGGACCTCGAGATTGCTCGCATGCGTCGCAAGTGCCACCTCGCGGGTTCGGTCGGTGGACCCGTCATTCAGAATCCAGATTTTCAGGGGGACACGCTGGTTCGCAAGGGCATCCAGACTGCACCTCAGGACCGCTTCCTCGTTCCGGGCTGGCATGAGCACCGTAACCCGTTCGCCAAGCGTCGATTCGGGGTTGGATTCAAGTCTCTCCCGCATCTGCCAGGCGCGATCCGGCCACCCAAGCAGGCCCAACCAGATGACGACCGCAAAACTCGCGAGTATCACGATACACCCCCACCCTGACGGACCGATTGATTCTAACCGCAAGATAGGCGATCTGGTTCGTTCGAGATAGCCCCCCAGTTATACTGGACCAGGATCCCATCCAACAAGCCAGCGGAGCCCTCATGTCGGTGCCCGTGAACGATCTCAGTTACTGCCGCGGGAAAATTGGTCCGTGGGGTTCCCGAGCTTCACTTGCCATTCAGTTTGCACCCCAGAAAGAGAAGGTACCGCTCACTGGAATTTTTGCCCTCCAGAACGAGTGGGAATCAGTTGTAACATCAAAACATGCCTCGGATCTCGCGTCTATTCGGCTCGCCTGGTGGGAGGACCAGCTTGAGACCGGCCGGGAGCTTTCCAATCATCCGGTCATTCGTCTTCTCTCGTTGAGCGGTACGTTCGACGTCCTGCCACTGACCCGCCTCATCCAGGCGCTTCGCTCCTATCGTGCGCTCGTTTTAGACGCACAACCGGAATGCGAACTGCGGGCAAGCGCCATCCTGCGCGAGTCCCATGGGGTTTTCCTGCATTGGACGACTCTCAACCGAATGAATGACATTCCGGATCTGCCCCTTTGCCACCTCGCTACTGCGAGCTGGCTCGCCCAAAGGCTCGCTGCTCCCTCTCTCCGGACATCCGGCAAGGGATGGGCACCCCAAGCGGAAATTCTGGTTGCGGCGCACGAGGAATTACGTGCCGGACTCGACGCATGTGCGCCTTTCCTCCGTCACCCGGCCTGCCGCTCCATTCGCATTATCGCTGCCCTGACGGAACTTGAGATACACGGCTTCGAACGCTCCGGGAATTCGACCCACCCCAATGCCATCCCCGTTAAACTATGGCGTGCTTGGCATGCCGCCCGCAATGAACAACGAATCTGACCCCATCCATCTGCTTTCCGCCCGATACACGCCTCCCGCGCATGCGTTTAGTGGAAGGGTGATCGCCGTAACCGGCGCGGGTAGCGGAATCGGCCGCGCGGTATCCCGCTCGCTTGCAGCGCATGGAGCCACTCTCGTACTCCTTGGACCGGAGATTGCGACCCTGACGAGTCTCCACGATGAAATCATCTCAGCCCAGGGTGCGACACCCATCCTGCAGGCGATGGATTTCAGGGGTGCAACGGTTAGCGACTATGACGCGATCGGCGCGGCGCTTCACGCCCAGTTTGGTCGCCTCGACGGACTGCTTCATAACGCTGGGATTCTGGGCTATCACGGGCCCATCCTGAACTATCCACCCGAGGCCTGGCATGAAGTGATGCAGGTGAATCTTCACGCCGCTTTCGCACTGACGCGCGCATGCCTCCCGCTTCTCGAAACCGCCTCGGATGCCTCGGTTCTCTTCACGACCTGCGAATGGGCCCGGACACCCCGGGCCTTTTCCGCCGCCTATGGGGTGGCTTACGCAGCGATCGAGATGTTCATGCGCATTCTTGCAGACGAGATGGAGTTCCGGCCCAATCTCCGCTTCAACGCATTCAACCCGGGTTGGGTCGCAACCCCGATTACCGAAAGCCTGTTTCCGGGACTGCCTGCGAGCCACTGGCCACGCCCGGAGGAAATTGTCGGAGCCTACCTCTACCTTCTCGGACCCGAAAGTCATCGCTTGTCCGGAAAGATCTTTGGGCTTGAACCGCCCTCAATGCGAACGTCTGATCAAGCGCCCTTGACCGCTTAACAGAAGCAAAATTCCCTATCCTTGGTGTTGGTCATCGCCTGCAGGCACCAAAAGCAATGCGCAGGGCGTGCGCAGAGGGGAGCTTCGGGCTGTAGGCGGCATACCCCTGGTACGCCGGTGCAGCCATGGGAGCAAACGGCTGACCCATAGGGCTCTCGGGCACACCCCATGCACCCATCGGAGATGCATCCATATCCGGGTCATTGTCCCCATCACCATCATTGTCCGCTCCCGATGCCGGCGGATCCTTCAAAAGAATCGCATTGGCCCCGATACGGGCTGCCTGACTTTGCAGTTTTTCGAGCACGATGCATTCCGTCCCCAGGCTGCTATAACCCCCCAGCGCGGTGGTATCGAGACGCGCCAGAAGCTCGTAATGCCGGGGCCAGTTGGGTTTGACGTAGAACCACACGTCGTGGGGCGAGATGGGGGGGCGGGCTTGGGCAAGCATGATTGGGGGTTGCATGCAACTCGTGAGCATCAGAGAAAGCGCCATGCCTGCTGGAAGAAAAAGCAGAATCAAAAAATCTGAACGGTGAATCCGCATGCTCCAGAGTTGATTCTGATCTTTATTCATGACCGCTCCGATCTCTAGCCAATGGCGTGTCCTGATCAGAAATGATAGATGATACTCACGGTTTCTCCCTGGAAATTCCCCCCTAACCCACTATTACGGGATGCCGGGATCAACTGATATTGGAGACGAGCACTGAATCCACGACTGAACCGGTACGATACTCCGGCACCCACGAGTGGTGCAATACCGGACGAAACAATTGATGATTGGGTGCCGAGAGGGCTTTCATACCAGTTTGCAATGCCGAGCCGTCCGAGAAGATGAATCCGGGGGGTGATCCGGTAGCGGCCGAGAGCCGTTACACTCGCGATGGTCATCTCGTAATGTGGGATGGATTCATAGTTGAGAGCGAGATCCAAATAGCGCCTGACCCGGTACCCAAACGAGGCACCAAAAGCAATACTGCTTCCACTGACCGCACGGGATTGGCCGGCACCTACACCGATATAAAAACGATTGTGAGCCTGTACACACGCAAGTGGCCAGGCTAGAAGCGCCAACCATAAAAAAGATTTCACAGAGAATCTATGCTGCATCTGTCTATTCCCAGGCTGATTAAAAATATGCGAGCAGGCTGCCTGCGCTGTCAGCGGTTCCTGCTATCCAAGAGAGCGGATGGTGACGGCTCGGATACCCAAGCACGAATCTAGAAATACAAAGGCCAGATTCAATGCTTCCATTATGTGGTCTTGCCCGAATGCAGTCAAATCGGCGTCATGGGTCGCAACGAGTTCCATTCATGCCACTCGAAGAAACCGTGGATCTCTTGCGGTCACCGATTCCAATCGCCTCTCGGATGGAGACTCTATGTGGCGTTAGCTGCAGCTTGGGCAACGGCAATCAGATCCGCTCGATGCCTTTGAATGGCGGAATAGATTTGGGTAAAAACAGGAAGCCTGCAGTGTATCGGAAGACGCCTCTCGTAAGCATGATGTGCCCAATCCCTACCGATACCTGCATCCGTGCGAGTTTGTCCAATCGCCGGTTTGGAAAAGAGATGACTCGGACAGGCTCTGAGGCCAGCCCGATGTACTGACCGGGTATGCGTGTGTCCGTTCGGCACGGCGAATATAAAAATTCCGTAAAAGATCTGATCTCACGGAACTTTTGACCCATGAGTCTAGTCGGTGTACTAATATACGGTCGAACGACTTGGGAGATGACGCCATGAAGTGGGGACAAACACTTCCGATCGCGATCGGCTGTGTCGTGGTCACATGCGCATGGGCGCATGGAACTCCTCACCCCCCCCACCTGAATTGTGAAATGACCCGAATCCCTCTGGCCTGCCATTCGGGGACACTCAATTTCCCTGCACGGGAAGCTGTATTCTCGAGGAGTCACCCAGCCCTTTCTCCAAGTATCATTCGATCAGGTTTGGCGGATGCGAATCCGTTCAATCACCTGGTCGCAGGCACCAGAGACGTCGCATACGAATCCCCCTTTGCTGGAACGGTAACTCGACCGCATGGGAAAGCTTCCTGCTCGAATCAATCGTTAAAACCCTGTCGTATACAAAACGTCTGGACCCGCCCGGATCCAGTCGACAATCCTCCTTTTCTGGTTCACTCTCCCAAGCAGGCTCGTCACCTGGTCGAGTGGACGGTAGCGTTGACGCCACTTTTTGCGCTGGGGGCAAGTTATGTGATTGACCACCGCCTTGCCCTCGATAACACGGGCATCTGGGCACGGAGCAATTCATTGGATCTTGAGCATGCCGTAATGGCCGTCGAAGGCGTTGGCGCGCTCTGGCTGGGCGGTCATAGCCGTATCGGACGAACCTTTTGGCAAGCCGTGGATTCATCGGTTTTTACGGCCATCACAACACAAGCCTTGAAATATGTCATCAGCCGGGAGCGACCCATTCAGTCGCCCAATCCACATGATTTTTTCCAGGGTCGATGCTGTGAGAGCTTCCCGAGCGGAGAAGTCGCCTTACAAGCAAGTTTTGTAACCCCCTTCATCGCAGAGTATTACCAGCGCGATCCCTGGATCTGGGCTCTCGAGGCCCTGCCCCTTTACGACGCAGAGGCACGGATGAAAGAGCAAGGACACTGGCAAACTGATGTCATCTCCGGATTTGCCATTGGCACAGCCTGGGGAATTTACGCCCATGAGGAAAAACAACCGTTCATCCTGAGCGTTTTGCCGGGTGGATTCATGATCGGTCTGCACGAATCTTTCTGAGGGACGCAATCATGAACCACTGCACGAAACTCGGCTGGCTCGCAATCGGTGCTCTGGCCCTCGGGTTGAATTTCTGGTTTGTGCCGGCACAAGCCGCACCACCAATCACTAACATCAACCTGAATCAGGCAGGCTGGTCACTCGGCTTCGGGTTCCTCGGAGCCGGTTTCCCATATCAAGGGGCATCAAGCTGGAACCGGTTCATTCCGCTTTTCAACTACAGCACACCGGGTTTTTACATCCATGGCCTCTCGATCGGCTGGCACCTTGATGAATCGGGACCTTTGCATGTCGATGTCGTGGCAGAACCGGAGACTCTGCATTACAACGCTGGGTTCAGTCCCAGGTTCCACGGCCTCAGCACACGGCTTGCGTCCGCGATGGGTGGCCTGGCTCTGGTCTACCGAAGGGGATTTTTGGGGATCCGCGCGAGCGCCTTGACCGACCTGCTCTCACGAAGCGACGGGCAGAAAATCCGCGCGATGCTGTTTGCCCACATGGCCTCGGGTGGCTGGTTTTTCGATCCACGCGCCGGAGTCGAATGGGAAAGCGCAAGCTTCGTCGATTACTACTTTGGGATTCCAGGCTATGAAGCGTCCCCGCTGCACCCCGCGTATGCTCCCGGATCCACTCTGAATACGCTGCTTGAGTTTCTGGTCGGGAGACAACTCGGTTCCCATTTCACGGCGATGGGTGGATTGGAAGAAGAGTTTTACGGCGCAGGAATCAGGGCAAGTCCGCTGGTTAACCGCTCATCCAGCCTGAGTTACGTCGTCGGGCTTTATTTCCGTTTCCGTTGACCCAAGAGGAGGGTGGCACAAAGCCACCCTCCCCCAAGACAAGCCCGCTGATTACTGGCTACGCTTTATTCTTGTGTCCCATGGGCAGACAGTTTTTGCCACAGAGCGCATGGAGGGCTGATCCTGCGGAAATATACAAAGACACGATCCCCCAGACCAGTATCAGGTAACCGGTCAGGACCACGAAACCCTGCGCGCCCGAAAAGGCAAAAATGGCCGCAGACAGGGATGTGAGCCACGCCATGAGCAGAAAAAACATATGTACCATCGGATGGTTCTTGAGTGCCCCCATCCAGAGGAAGAAGAAATAAAAACCCCAGAACAGATAGAACCACCCCGCAAGGGCATGTGCGCCCATGCCCATCGAGCCCGATCCGTGGGAAAAGTTTGGCAGGGCGTAGATCAGCGCCATGGTACTCAGCGCAAAGAAAATGAGGGCATCGTAAGGATGCTCTCCGTTGAGAGTCGAGAGAATCGCGAGAACCAAAAGCACGAGACCGACCGTGAGTTGGAACCCCCCATAGACCGAGTTCAGGTCGCCGTGGCTCCACCCCGCAGGTGCAAGCCCGTGCAGCCACAGAGTCAGGGCTATGACAAAGAAACCAAAAGCCGAGAGGATCGTATTTCGACTATTCATCGTATGGACCTCAATGGTTGGATTTGTTACCTGAGTCGAGCCGCCCCCCAAGTGAGCATCAAGCCGACTCTCTGGGAATATATAAACCTTTTTACGGCGTGTGGCAACAGATTGTTATCAATATATAATCATTTATTTATTAATGATTTATAATATATATATAATATTTTAGATTAGGTTTACGTGGGGATAAATACTCCAGATTTTCAATGAGCTAAGCGAACAAGGCGAGAGACCCGTGGAAGCCAGCCGTCACCATCGCCTGGGGCTCACTTTCTGAATACTTAGAATTTCGGCATAAAGCTCACGCTCACGGTTGGTCATGGACTGCGGCAGGACCATGCGGATCCTGACGTAAAGATCTCCGTATCCGCCCCGCTGGAGCGGCATCCCTTTGCGATCCAGGCGGAAGACCTTGCCCGAGTCCGCCCCGGGTGGAACCTTGAGCCGTACCCGACCATGCAGGGTCGGGATCTCGACTTCCATCCCGAAAACGGCTTCGGGAGGGGATAATGGCAACTCCATCTCGAGCCGGTCTCCGGAGAACTGATAGAGCGGGTGCGGGTTGATCCGAACCGTGATTTGGAGATCCCCACTTCCACCGAGACGGGACCAGCCCTTGCGATGGCGAACCGGAACCCTCAGTTTCTGGCCATCCTCGCATCCTTTGGGAATTCTGACCCGCAATCGCTGGCCGTCCAAGTCAACCATCCGCTCCGTTCCCGAGAAAGCCTCCTCCAGGCTGATGTACGTCTCCGCCGAGAGAACGGGAGCTCCGCCCCGCTCAAAGCCCGTGCGGCCAGAGCCCATGGTCGATCGGGTTTGATTGGTATGGATCCCGCCAAAAATCTGCTCAAACAGGTCCGAAAAACTCATGTTCGAGAAATCGCCTGCAGCACCGTAGCGTTGTTCCCAGTCCGGAGGCGGGCGAAAATCCTGACCGGATGCGTGCGTACCCAACTGATCATAGGCCCGGCGTTTTTCTGGATTGCCGAGAACCTCGTAGGCCATCGATATATTCTTGAACCGCTCCTCGGCGCCCGGTTCCTTTGATACATCCGGATGATACTTCCGGGCCAGCCGGCGATAGGATTTTTTGATCTCCGCTTCGCTCGCATCCCGGTTGACGCCAAGTATCTGGTAGTAGTCCTGGTATTCCATAAGTTACCGGTTTCAACCCATATGTGCGCCGAGGGGAGCGTGCTGCCGTCTCATGGCTGGATCAGCGTCCCGGAGCCGGAGGGGATGGCTCAAGCCCGACCCGGATCAATGGATCACGCCGGAGGGCGCGTCCTACAAGGATAAACGTACCCTGGACATCTTGACGGCTCATACTGGGGCTACTTCGCGGGGCCAGCCGGGCACCGATCTCGTAGGTGACGTTCGATTCGAATCCGGCCGTTTCGCGCATGGCATCTGACGGATCCAGCACGACCGTAACCGGTAGGCGGGCTACGGCAAGCCGGCGCACCCAAATCGGCGGGGCATGTGGCTCATCGGCTTTGACATAGACATAAAGTATCGCGGGCAAAGTTGGCTTCCGATGGTTCACTCTCGCCCATCCGACCCGGATCCGCAGCTCCTTGGGCTCCCAAGTCACTGGAAGTCTGCCCCCCAAGACCTTGATCCGCTCGCGTACGATTGCAGCAAATGCCGGTGGCAGCGGACCATCCTCGAGAAGACGACGGAAACGATGGATGGCACGCGGGATATCATGCTCAACCGCGAGTGCAAGCAATCCCCCATACCAGAGCGCTTTGGAGTTATCCGGCTGCGCCCTGAGAACTTGATTGAATATCCGGTCTTCCTCGGAATCCATATGCGAGGGATGCTCGAGAACGAGCGTTTCCCCATAGTCGGCCAGAACCGCCAGGTCGTTCGAGCCGCCTCGCAGATGAAGCAGTTTCTGATAAGCCGCAGCCGCCTCGGCATAATGCCCGAGAACGATCTCCGCGCGCGCATAAATGCGCCAGCCCGCAGCATCATTTGGGTGCTTGCGAAGATGGGTGCCAAAGTGGTCAATTGCCAAGATTAGGGAATGATGACTCGCTTCGCGGACACCGAAAATCCCGCTTCTCCAGTTGCCGAAGTGCCAGAACGCCAGAGTAGCGGCGCAAACCAGAGCAAGGGCAGTCACACCGAAGGGTTCCGCACGGACCGGATATGCCTGCTCATCCGGGCTTACAACCGATCGGGATGGATCAAGGCTTTCCTGGAAGTCGATCTGAGCTCGCGCCAGTTCGGCGGCGTCCAGGTCGCCCCGGGAGACTTCTTCTTCGAGTTCACGAACTCCACTCTCCCCAAGCAGTTTGTTGAAGGCATCGGCGGACGTGCCCGCGATGCGGCGCGCACGCTTGAGGGGCCACCAGAGAATCAGCACGGCGAGAGCCGTCAGAAGAACTGCGATCAGGATGAAAATCATGGCGCCGGAACCTCGATCTGCTCGCTCCGATAAGTCCGGTACCGCCGCCAGACCAAAAAGACGATGAAGATCAAACCGGCACCCATCGCCAGAAAGGGGCCAAACCAAAGCAGAAAGGTATCCGGTTGGAGGGGTGGCTTGAACAGGATAAAATCACCATATCGGTCTACGAGATAGGCCTTGATGGCACGGTTGCTGCGTCCGGCTTGGAGCATCCGGCGTACCTCATAGCGCAGATCCGCTGCCAAGGGCGCGGGGGAGTTTGCGATATTCTGGTCCTGGCAGACCAGGCAGCGAATCTCCTCCGTCAAATGCTCGTAGCGGGACTCAAGCACCGGGCTCGCAAGCGGTGGATGGTTCTCGATCGCCCAGGCTCGGCCCGTCCAGCTCAGAAGACCCACCATGAACAGAATGCCCATGTGCTTCATGGTACCCGTACCTCATCGTCGAGCCTCTGTACCAGGGGAAAGATCACCCGGCGGGCGATGCGGAGTGTGATCGGACCGATATATTTGTAACGAATGATGGCATGGGGTCCCAAAACAAACGTTTCCGGTACGCCATAGACGCCCCAGTTGATTGTCGTGAGGCCACGCTTGTCATAGGCAACCTCGCGGTAGGGATTCCCTTTTTCACGCAGGTAAACGAGCGCGGATGCACGCTGGTCTTTATAGTCCACACCCAGGATCCGAACACCCCTGTGCTCGAGCCAAAGGAGACTCGGGTGTTCGAAGCGGCAGGAGACGCACCAGCTGGCCCAGACATTCAACAGCGTCACATGCCCCATGAAAAATGACCGGTTGACCGTGCGTGAGGGATGCCGCAGGCGAGGAAGCATCAGGGCCGGAGCCGGTTTGCCAATCAACGGGGATGGAACAATCGATGGGTTATGCCCGAGACCCGCCCAGAGAACACCCAGAAGCCCGGCCATCAAGAGAACGGGGAGCATAAAAATGGCATAGCGCACGACGCGTGTCATGACCGGGGCTCCGCTTCAGTTTCCGGAGGCGGCCGCAATGCTCCGAGCGGAAGATAGGGCGGCTCATCGAACCGGATCCGGTAACGGCGGTCACAAAGGGCCAGGAAGCCTCCCAACGCCATGATGAGCCCTCCGAGCCAGACCAGGATGACCATGGGCTCATAGCGGAAGCGGATGCTCCAGCGCCCTTTCCCGAGCGGGTTACCGAGCGATACGAACAGATCGTGGACGACCCCCCCTACGATGGCAGCATTCGTCGTGGTCCCGCCGTCTGGGAAAAACCGCCTTTTCTCGGGATGGACGACAGAAAAGGCGTGCCCTCCCTGCCGGATGGAAAAAGTGGCCCGCACCCCTTTCCAGTTGCGGCCCTGAGCCGGCTTGATGCGCTCGAAGTGGTAAACAAAACCAGCCATTCGGTAGCTCTGTCCGGGTTGAAGCGGCATGTCCCGCCAGATTCCGAGTGTGGTACTCACGGTAATGCCCAAGACGACCACTCCCACACCGAAGTGGGCAATGCTCATGCCGAGAACGCTTGGGGTGAGGCGGGCGGGCTCACCGCGCAGGCGCAGGATCAGCCGGTGAATGGGTTCGATCAGGGCAGAGGCGAGAACCCAGGCTCCAAAAACGGTTCCCAAAAGGGTTTCAATCGGCCAGCGCTGCCGGATTGCCAAGACGATCAATGCCAAAGCAGCCAGAGTCCAGACGAGAAAAGACCATCGGATGCGATGCCAGAGCCTGGACCCGCTGCCCCGTTTCCAGCTTACGTTGGGACCGATCCCGATGAGTGCGAAAAGCGGAAACATGATTGGGATAAAGACGTGATCAAAATACGGCGGACCGACCGAGATCTTGCCGAGGCCCAATACCTCGATGAAAAGCGGATAGAGGGTACCCAGGAAAACGGCGCCGCAGCCCGCGATCAAAAGCACGTTGTTGAATAAAATGAACGATTCACGCGACAGAAAATGAAACCCCCCGCCTGTATTCCAGAGAAGTGGCGCACGCCAGAGATAGAGAATCAGCGCCAAAAATGTCATCACGCCGAGTAGAATCAGGATAAACATGCCCCGCTTCGGATCCAATGCAAAAGCGTGGATCGAAATGAGCACTCCGGAGCGGACCAGAAACGTGCCGAGCAGACTCAGGGAAAATCCGGCAATGGCGAGCAAGGCAGTCCAGCTCTTGAAAGCTCCTCGTTTCTCACTGACTGCGAGTGAATGAATGAGCGCAGTTGCAACAAGCCAAGGCATGAACGATGCGTTTTCGACCGGATCCCAAAACCACCATCCCCCCCAGCCCAGTTCGTAATACGACCAGAAACTGCCGAGGACAATTCCAATCGTGAGGAAAATCCAGGCCGCGAGCGTCCAGGGCCTCGTCCAGCGCGCCCAGGCAGCATCCATTCGACCGCTGATGAGCGCTGCAACCGAGAATGCGAATGCCACGGATAGACCGACATAGCCCATGTAGAGCATGGGCGGGTGGATGACCAGCAACGGATCCTCAAGGATCGGGTTCAGCGTGCCCCCGTGTAGCGCGGGCGGCAAAAGTCGCACAAATGGGTTGGAAGTCAAAAGGGTAAAGAGAAAAAATCCAGAGGAGATCACACCCAATACGCCGAGTACCCGGCTCGAGAACTCGACCGGCAGTTTTCTGCTGAAAAGGGCAACCAGGACAGTCCAGATCCCGAGTACCAAGAGCCAGAGCATCATCGATCCTTCGTGTGCTCCCCAAACTCCCGCGATCCGGTAGAAGAATGGCATCAATGGATTGGAATACTTCGCCACGTAACGGACCGAGTAATCGCTGATGACAAAGAGATAGGTCAAACACCCGTAGGACAGGGCCATAAAAAAAAGCTGTCCGAATGCGGCAGGTCGCGCGACCGCCATCCAGCGTAGACGCCTGAACGGTGGGCCAGCCAGGCCGAAAAAGGACTGGGCAAGGGCCATGAGGAGCCCAAGAATCAGCGCATAGAGGCCGATTTCAGCGATCACGGCCGCACGCCTTCTGCGAGATCACGTTTGAGTGCGAGCATTTTTTCCTCGCCGCTTGGCGGGTGGGGCCGATGAATACCCGGAGGCATGTATCGGGCGCCATGCTTGGCCAGCACCTGGGTCGCCTGGAAGATGCCGCTCACCATTCGCCCCCTGACGACGATCCCCTGCCCCACTCTGAACAGGTCAGGCAGGATACCGGTGTAAACAACCGGTACAGCATGTTTGAAATCGGTCAACGTGAAGCGCACCGTCATGCTCCCCGGCATCCGCGCCACACTGCCCTTTTCAACGACCCCGCCGAGACGGAACTGCCCATGTCTCGGGGCACGACCGTCATAAAGCTGGGTCGGGGTAAGGTAGTAGAGCAGATCACCATTGAACGCGCGCAGGGCGAATCCCACGGCCAAGGAGACACAACCGAGCATGAGGAGCACCATGACCAATCGTTGATGGCGCCGGGTCACGAGGGAATCTCCTCTGATGCCTGATGGATCTCCCGGACCTCACGAAAGGCCATTTTCTCGCGCAGATGAGCGAGATAGATATTGATTAGCATCACGAGCAAGCCGAAGGCGAAAGCCGGCCAGACAAATACCCCAAAACGTCCCATGGTCAGAAACTCATGCAGGGAGGTCATGATCCAATCACCCGGCGGGTCCACTCACGATCGGATTCGCGCAGGAGAATTTCCGAGCGGGTTCGCCAGAGAACCAGCCAACCATAATAAAACGTGAACCCCGCCATCATGACGAGCAGCGGCCAAAGCATGGCGGGCGCGATTTCCGAAGTAAGCCCCTTGAAGCTTGACCCTTGGTGCAGGGTTTGCCACCAATCGACTGAATAGTGAACAATCGGAACATCAATGGCACCGACGAGGGCCAGGATCGCAGCGGCGCGATCACCGGTTTGCTGATCCTCGAATGAACGATTGAGGGTGATAAACCCAAGATAGAGGAAGAACAATATCAACTCCGAGGTAAGGCGCGCATCCCATACCCAGTAGGTTCCCCACATCGGCTTGCCCCAGAGAGACCCCGTCACGAGCGCCACAGCGGTGAAGGCGGCCCCAAGCGGCGCAGAGGCTGCCGCAACCGCGTAGGCCAGGCGCAGACGCCAGATCAGACCCACGAATGCACTGACTGCCATCACCATGAATACAAAAAGTGACATCCATGCGCTCGGAACATGAACATACATGATCCGATAACCATTGCCCTGCTGAAAATCCCGTGGCGCGAGCCACAAACCCCCATACAAGGCCGTCAGGATCAAAACCAGCGCCAACCAGGCAAAGACTCGTCCCCACGGTTTGGATAGTTCGTAAAAATATGGCGGAGACGCGAGACGGTGAAAAAACAGGCTGAATGGTGTCATGCATCAGACCTCGTAACTGACTTTGAGGGCCGTGGAAATGGCCTTCGGAACAAGGCCCACGGTAAGAAAAAAGAGAGTCGCCAGGAGATAGAGGGCAGGCCGTGGATTTTGTTTTTCTGAGGCAAGCAGGGCACTGTGCGCGCCGAAAATGAGAATGGGGGTGGCCACAGGCAAGAGCAGGATGGCCACAAGCATGCCGGATTGGCGCAGACTCACGGTCAGAGCTGCACCGAGTGCACCCAGAAAACTGAGCGTGATCGTTCCCAAAAACAAGCCCACGAGCAGTACGACCAGTGCCCGGACGGGAAACGAAAGCCAGAGAACCAGAATCGGGCTCATCGCGATCAATGGAAGCGAAGTCACAGTCCAAAATGAGATGACTTTCAAAAACACGCGAAGTTCCAGCGAGGAAGGACTCAAGATCCATTGCTCCAGGACACCTTCCTCATAATCCTGGCGAAACAGCGATTCCAGGCCCAGGAAGATGGCCAGCATGGCATCCACCCAGATTACCCCCGGCGCGATCAGTTTCAGAACTTCAGGCCGTGGGCTCATGGCCAGTGGGAAAAGCGATGCCACGATCACAAAAAAGACCAACGGCAGCAAAACACGACGCCGTTCGCGCCACGACAGGCCCACTTCGGTCCGAAAAAAACGGATCCATGGATTCATCCTGCACGTCCCAACCTAAGCTGCATGGTGGGTCTCAACCGTTCAATCAGGCTTTGGTGGGTTGCGAGGATCGCCAATCCACCCCGTGCGAGATGATCTGAGAGGTGGCTCATGAATCGTTCGATGCCCAAAGGGTCGAGTGCGGTCGTGGGTTCGTCCAAAAGCCAGAGCGGAGCTGGAAAAGCCATAAGGCGACAGAGTGCGATCCGGCGCCTCTGGCCTTGGGACAGGCGCATACAGGGAACATCCCTGAACCGGTACATGCCGTAAAACTCGAGCGCGGTCTGAACGGGCTCCTCGAAGTGGCGCAGCTCTCGGAATGAGGCAAACAGGCTGAGATTTTCCAAACCGCTCAACGCACCTTTCAGGCCATCACTATGGCCGAGATAGAGCGTCCGCGAGCGATGCGTGTCACCCGTCCGATCGAACGGCTGCCCCTCCCAGAAGAGTTGACCGGTCTCGAGACGACCCAATCCGGAAAGAACCCTGAGCAGCGTGCTTTTACCCGAGCCATTGGGACCAGAGAGTTCCATAAAATTTCCATTTGGAATTTCAAACGATAGCGAGGACGCCAGAAGCCGACGGCCTCTGCGCAGTTCCAGCCCTTTCACATCAAGTCCCATGACTTGGCTCACCCGGGCCCACAAAACGCACCTGGGTATCTTGATCACAGGTTGCTGACGACTTCACCGGATGGTCCCGCCCGGGGATTCCCAGGGGTTATCAGACGAGGGGAATTATAGCCGACCTGGCGCGACAATCCATGATTTCCGTCAAAACCCGGCGTGCAGGCCTGCCGTAGAGGTCTATGAACGCTCCCACCGCTAAACCGTTTGCGCAGTGGTGGCGGGGGTTTCTTTCCTCACGAAAGGAGCTTCTTGGGCGGCATCACGCGGGAGACCGTGCGGCGCTACGTCGAAAATCAGGGGGCCAAACAAAAACCGCGCAAAGCCCAGCAGCCCGCTTGACACTTCCTGGCCGTATCCCAGGAAGGGAAATGCGCGGGGAATGTTCAATCGGTCAGATCAGAGAGTCGTCCAGCGCCATGACGGTCGCGCTCGGCACACGGGCAGCTTTTGCGTAGGCGTCGGCACGCGGCAGGAGAAAGCCCATGTAAAACTCCGCAATTCGGATCTTGCGCTCGAGAAAAGGTTGCGCCCCGGTTTCCGATTGAACACGGGCGGCCGCTGCAGCAGCTCGGGCCAATAACCAGCCTCCCAATACCGTCCCGAACTGCATGAGCGCGGCATACGACGCTCCTCCAAGCTGGTAGGGATCATGGGAAGCGTTCCGAAGCACTTCATCGACGACACTGCGAAGCTGCGCAACATGGTTGCGAAGAGGTTCCGCCAAATGCTGAACGACTTTGAATTCATGGGCATCCAGGCTGCGCAGAATCTCTGCCTCAAGGGCAGACCAGGCTTGGCCCCGATCGCGGACCAACTTGCGACCCAGGAGATCCATGGCCTGGATGCCCGTCGTTCCCTCATAGATGGTGAGTATGCGTGCATCGCGATAAAGCTGCGCGACACCCGTCTCCTCGACGTATCCCATTCCACCATGGATCTGAATGGCGAGCGAAGTGACTTCCTGGGCCATTTCCGTCGCAAATCCCTTGACAATCGGAGTCAAGAGTGCCACACAGGCATCGGCCGCCTGTCGCTCCGATCCGGATTCGGCGTGACGTCCAAGATCAGACAGATAAAATGCCCAAAGGGTCAGTGCCCGAGTGGCTTCGGTCAGGGCTGCCATGGTCAGGAGCATACGCCGGACATCCGGGTGCTTGATGATGGCCACCCGGTCTTGACCCGTCTTGGAATCCCGTCCCTGGACCCGGTTCCGCGCAAAGTCCCGTGCAGCCTGGAAGGCCTGCTCGGCAATTCCGACTCCCTGCTGACCCACAGACAATCGGGCCCGGTTCATCATGATGAACATGTGCTCCATGCCTTGGTGCAGACCACCCAGCTGCTCGGCGTAGGCGCCCGTCTGCTGGCCATAGCCCATGACACAGGTGGGCGATGCATGAATACCCATCTTGTGCTCGATCGAAAGGGCCTGGACATCATTTTTCGTCCGTCCGGAGGCTTGGGCTTCCCGATAGCGGGGAATAATGAACAGCGTGAGGCCCCGGGTTCCGGCAGGTGCGTCGGGAGTCCGCGCGAGCGCGAGATGAATAATGTTCTCGGTGAGATCGTGTTCGCCGTATGTGATGAATATTTTCTGCCCGCGCACAAGGTAATGATCCCCTTTTGGAATGGCGAGTGTTTCAATCAGACCGAGGTCCGAACCGGCTTGGGGTTCGGTGAGATTCATCGTACCGGTCCACTCTCCCGTCACGAGCTTAGCCAGGTATCGTTCCTTCTGGTCCGGGTTCGCGCAGAGCGCGAGCGTATCGATCGCACCCTGGGTCAAAAGCGGGCACAACGCAAAAGAGAGATTGGCTGACTGCCACATTTCATTGAGCGCCGCACCGATCACTTCGGGCAACCCCTGCCCGCCATAAGCCCGGTCAGCCGAAACGCCGTTCCAGCCATCCGCCACGAAGCGACGATAGGCATCTTTGAATGATGCGGGCACAACCACGCCCGCATCACTCAAGTGTGCGCCTTCCCGGTCACCCGGCTGGTTAATGGGTGCAAGCACTTCGGACGCAAAACGCCCGCCTTCTTCCAAAACCGCATCCGTGAGCGCTCGGTCAAAATCAGAAAAGGGCGCCAGGGCGAACAGCCGGTCGATCGGAAACACTTCGCGAAAGAGAAACTGGAAATCAGCAATCGGTGCGCGATAATTCATGATTCGATGGGTATCCTGTTATCGACTTGATGAACAACCACGCAAGCTTCAAATCGCGTGCTCTGAAACATTACGCGTAACGATAAGTTTATCATGGGGCCAATCCATGAGCCGGATCGAGTTAGGAGCCCCCCTCACCATCCATCGGAGCCCGCCATGCAGAAATCTCCGCACCCCCTGACCGCCGCGTTTTCCCCGTTTACCCTCTATCTCATTGCGGGTGTCGGTATCGTAGCCGCCGCCTGCCTCACCCCATCTGCTGCAAAACCGCCTGACTCGTGCCGGAATCAATTTCCGATATCGAGTTTCACGGGTTCTCCACCGCTGGGTGGCTTCCTACCCCATGCATTCGCCTGGAGCCCGAACGGCCGCGATCTGGCCTATCTCGTTCGAAGTGCAGTCAAGGGACCCAATACACTCATGGTTGTCGATGCCCGTACCGGCCGGACGATTCTGCGCGCGGGTATGCATCGACTGGGCGCGGCACTTCGCCCGGCATCCTGGATCCATAACGACCGGACGCGTGAATGGGTCGGCCGCTATGGGCTGATCAGTTATCATTGGTCGCCGGGCGGCCATCACCTGCTCTTCGTCAATGGACAGGCGATTGACTGGATCGGACTCAAAAACGGGCGAGTCGAGACACTCGCTCGGGTCCCCGGATGGCCTGAGCAGTTCACGCTCTCACCAGATGGGCACTGGTTGAGCTTTGTTTTTCACCATACGATCGAGCTGGTCAAGCGAGGCACGGTGAGCAAACCGTTTCCCATCCGTACCGTCAGGCGGGGGATACGGATCGGGGCCTTGGACTGGACGTACCGGGAGGAGCTCGGCCTGCGTTCGGGTTATGCATGGTCTCCGCGCGGTCACGAACTCGCATTTGTGGAGTTTGATGAACGGGGGGTACTCCGATTTCCCCTTCTCAACAATGTCCGCCAAGATCCGTCGATCTACTGGCAACGTTACCCGGAGCCCGGAGCCCAAAACCCAAGGGCGAGACTCGGTCTTTACGACACCCAAACCGGCAAGGTTCACTGGATTCCCATTCCTGGACTGGCACAGGGCTATCTGGCCCGTTTTGGCTGGTATGCTCGAGGCCAGTATCTGTACGCCGAAACCCTGAACCGTGCCCAGACCCTCCTGCGCCTCGATCAGATCACGCCAGGAACCGGGAAGGTCCGGAACCTTTTGACCCTGCATGATCCGGAGTGGATCGATGTGCACAATGATCTTGCCTTTCTTCCCCACGGTGGATTCATCTTTGGCACCGATCAGAGCGGGTGGCACCATCTTGACCGCTTCAATCGCGAAGGGCAAAAAGTCGCATCGTTGACACCGGGTCCCGCGAATGTCGCTCATCTCCTCGCTGTCAGCGTACGCCGAAAACGGATTTACTATCTTGTCTCTCCCGGATCCGGTCCTCGCACCAACCGTATCGTATCTGTTTCGTTCACCGGGAGCCATCGACATCGTCTCGTCCCCTCCCGGAACGATGAAAATGCCGTTTTTTCACCGCATGCACGTTACCTGCTCCTGACCCAATCCGGACCCACACATCCACCAGTCCTGACCGTACGAGCGGTGAGGGGTCATACGCACTGGATGCTTGCACGTAGCCGCCTGCCCGCGGATCTGCACCTCGAAGCCCCGCATTTCATCCAGATCCCATCTGCGGATCCCAGGATTCGGATCAATGCAGAACTCTACTACCCCTCGCACTTCAATCCACGCCGCCGATATCCCGTCGTCATGTATCAATATGGCGGCCCGGATGTCCCCGCACTCGTGAGCCGCAGCTGGAACCCGTGGATCGTTTATGACCTGCGTCTGAACTGCGAAGGGTTTCTCGTATTTGAGGCTGACAATCGCGCGGCGAGCACCTTCAGCCATACCCAACAAGGTCTCGTCAAGGATCATCTGGGCCGTATCGAACTCGCGGATCAACAGGCCGCGGTGGACTGGCTCAAGAAACAGTCCTACGTGGCATCGAATCGGATCGGCATCTGGGGCTGGAGTTACGGGGGTTATATGACGCTTTACGAACTCACCCACGCACCCAGCGTCTGGCACGCAGGGATTGCGGTGGCACCCGTGACGCGTTGGCAGGACTATGACTCGATCTATACGGAGCGGTACATGGGAACGCCAAAGACCAATGCTGAAGGCTACCATGCGAGTTCAGATGTCCGCCAAGCCGCTCACCTCCGCGCATCTCTCCTCCTGGTGGCCGGAACGGGTGACGACAATGTGCACTGGCAAAACACGCTCCAGTTCATACAGGCCCTCATCCATGCAGACCGCCCCTACCGGCTCCTCATTTTTCCGAACAATACCCATGTGCTGTCAGGACATCGGAGTCGACTCGAACTCTTTCGCGCCATGAACCGCTTCTGGGAACAAACCCTGCGCCGTTCTTCACGGTTGCGGTGATTCGCGCCCCATGCGCCCACCTGATGGAGCCGGCTCGTCGCAGGTTTTATAGGGTTTCAAGCGGTGTCCCATTCAACCGGTGCCACGCTGCAATTCCTTTCCAGATCTCGACTGCTGTTTCGGCATACCAGAACAGTTCGCGATCCTCCGGATCGATCACTCCTTCCGCAACAAGGAAATCGATATTGACGGCCTGGCGCCAATAGGTCTCACCCACCAGGATCACCGGCACCGGAGACATGACGCGAGTCTGGATCAGGGTCAGGGTCTCGAAAAGCTCGTCGAACGTTCCATACCCGCCCGGGAACGCCACAAGTGCCTTGGCGCGCTGCAGGAAATGAAGCTTCCGGATCGAAAAATAATGGAATAAATAACAAAGATCAGGAGTGATGTAGGGGTTGGGATATTGTTCGTGAGGAAGCGTGATATTGAGCCCAATCGATTCGGCACCCACATCAAAACTGCCGCGATTGGCCGCCTCCATGATGCCGGGGCCCCCTCCGGTCATGATCCGCAGTCGATGGGTCCGGAGCTGTTCCTGTGATTGATTGACCAGTCGTGCGAACTCGCGTGCGACCTCATAATATCTGCTTTTCTGGCAGAGGCGTTCTGTGATCTCGACCTGGCTGCGCAGGATCTCGTTATCCGGATCCTGTTCCAGCGCACAACGAACGGCCTTGAGATTGTGCTCCGCGACGGCTGGTTCCCGCAGGCGGGTACTCCCAAACACGACGATTGTGCCTTCGATATGCTTGGCCCGCAAGCAGGCTTCCGTCTTTTCATAATCGAGAAGCAGCCGGACACCGCGCATATCCGGACCGGATAGAAAATCTGTATCTCGTTGGGCTTCCCGGTATGTCCCGCTTTCGAGAATGGCGGCGAGGCGCTCGGGCGCATCGGGATCCTCGGAGACTGATTTGGGTACCATGTTCGGCAAGGGAATCCGACGCTTTTTGGGGTGCGGCGGCACCGGAATCGGATCCGGCTCCGAACCATTTGGACAGTTGACTCGCTTGCTCATATTCCAGCGTATCCTGGAAACCAGACTGTAACTTTATCACGCGGCTCCTGGTCCGCACTCAGCCAGCCGATGCACTCTCCTCACCGAGCCTCAATCGCAAGAAGGATCCGTTTGGCATCGAGCCCGCCGCCGAACCCTGTGAGTGATCCGGAGGAACCGATCACCCGGTGACAGGGGATCAGAATCGGAATCGGGTTACGCCCGACAGCGCCACCGACGGCTCGCGCCGCCTTCGGTTTTTTGATCCGCCGTGCGATGTCGCCGTAGGATCGGGTTTCACCATACGGGATTCCTTTCAGTTGAGACCATACACTCAGCTGGAAAGGTGTACCGGACATCACCATGGGAACATCAAACACCGGTCGTTGTCCGGCGAAATAGCGTTCCAATAGCGTCATCACGCGCCTGAATGGAGCGGGATCTCGCACCCATTCCCTCCGCGGCTGTTCGGGTGTACGCCCCATCCTGAAATCGATCATCCGCAAACCACCCTCATCGCCTGCAAGAAGCAGTTGACCCACTGGGCTTGGCATATAGCAGTAAAACATCGGTTCACCTCATCAAGGTAGGTTGGGAGTAGAGCGCTCACGTCTCATCAGTTTGTCGCACCCCGCCAGAGGTACATGGCCGCATAGGCACGCCACGGTTTCCAGGCTTCCGCACGTCTGTGTAAGGCATGCGGCGTGAGCAGTTCATCTTGCCCTGCAGCTCTGCGTAATACCCGATCCGGTGCAGGGAATGCGTTGGGGTCGTTCAACACGCGCATCGCCACGTATTGAATGGTCCAATCTCCGATCCCATTGATGTTTTTGAAGCATTCGGGCAGGTCTCCCCCAGTCAGGGTCGCATCAAAAATTAACCGACCACCGGCAACCGCACGTGCCAGCGATTGAATCGCACGCTTTCGGGTTTCAGGCAACCCCTTGATTTCAGCTTGGGCCAGACTGTTCGCATCGGGGAATGCATGCGTGATTCCGGGTGCGGCACTCGTTTTCAAGGGAGTCCCGAACTCGCGGGCCAGACGACCTGCCAGCAGCGTTGCACTTTGTACGCGGATCTGTTGCCCGAGGATTGCCCGGACCGTCATTTCAAACCCATCCCACGATCCGGGCAATCGCAAGCCCGGAAAGTGTTTCACGAATGGTTCGAGGAGCGGATCACGTACAAGATGCGCGGCAACAATCTCCGGATCAGCGGCCAGATCGAACATCGATCGCAGTCGGGTGATGATGGTCAGCAAATAAGAAGGTTCGGGAAAGCGAATCCGGATTTGAAGCGCGTGTCTGTCTGGGACCGGGCACACTTCGATGGTTCCACAATGACCATCGAGTCGGATGCTCCGGTAATACCGGCCATCTTGTACGGATTCGACACCCGGTGTTGCCCGTGCGCTCAAAAACACCAGGAGTGACTCCCAGTCATACGGCGGGCGATAACCCAACTGAAACACATACTCTTCAGCCTTGAGGCTGGGCTTGACTGCTTCCGTCAGCTTGCGCAGTTGAGATGGCGAGCGCCCGTAGACCTTGCGGATGAGATCGTTGAAACGCCGGATGCTCTGAAAGCCTGAAATCAACGCGACCTGACTCATGGGTAAATCGGTATCGCTGATGAGTTGCTTGGCAAAATGCAGTCTGCGGGTTTGTGCCACCGCGATGGGACGAGTCCCGAGATGTTGCATGAACAGACGCGATAAATGACGTGCGCTCACGCCGACCCGCGCTGCAAGCGAGTCTACATCACCCTGATCCAGTGTTCCATCCGATATCAGGCGCAGCGCATGCTGTACGGTATCCGAGGTACCGAGCCAGGCGGAGGTGCCGGGTGCAACCTCCGGACGGCAGCGCAAACAGGGCCTGAATCCCGCATCTGCGGCGGCGGCGGCGGTTGGGAAGTAACACACGTGTGAGCGTTTGGCATGGGGAGACGGGCAAATCGGCCGGCAGTAGACACCGGTTGAGGTGACGCCGATAAAAAAACGCCCGTCGAAACGCGGATCACGAGCGAGACGCGCCTGCTCACAGATCGCTTCTTCAAGTTCCAAGCCAGACCCCAAGCTTTAAGGACAAGCTATCATATGGACTCTCCCGCTCAACCGCTAGCCATTATCGGACAGGGTTCACCCCTCCCGTAAAGAGCTCGGATCTTCTCCCCCTGCCCCAACCGACCGTCCGTTTTTAAAGGCTGGATTGCTGCGATGGTTCGCCGGAGCTCGCCATCCAAGCGCAGAGGGAACCTGCCTGAAAATCGCTGACTGGCCTTGGAATGAGGCATCGCGACTCTCTCCACTTAGATCCGGAGTGATTTGACTGCGCCGTCTGAAAATGGCGAGCGATTCAAGCCATGCGGCCGATACTACCTATGCAGAGTTGGCTAGAGCAGCATTC
>JAJZBR010000081.1 GCA_021798795.1 Pseudomonadota bacterium | reverse complement strand
GATCAGGTAGCCCGTGCGTGTCCAACCCGCAGCCGTGTCCCGGTAGGCACCCGTCCCGACTCCGAGGAGGGGATGCTCGAGAAACATCCGAAAAGCCGCCCGCCACATGTCGAGTCGAAGACCGAGCGAAGTCAAAAGCGGATAGTCGGAAAACTGCCCCGGATAGAGCTGGATGGGGATGGCCAAAAGGCGGCTTTTGGGCGGGAGCTCGATCGCCGGGCGCACTCCAGGATTGTTGAGCGCCACCCAGACCGGGGCGAACGACCCATCCCGAAATCTCCGGATGGCTTTGGGGCCAAAGCCCGCAGAGAGTATCCCCCGGCCTCGAACCAGCATCTCGATGGGCCAAGTCGCCTCGCCGACCGGCTCAAGCTGGGGTATTGCGATGCGCGCGGTTTCCTTACGGGACGCATTGTCCAAGGCGATGGCGTAGCCACCCCGGCATCGGCTGCCCCATCCCGCGGCCGCGAGTGCGTTACGAGCGGAAACCACATGGATCGCGACCGCCTCCCGGGCGGAGACCACCGTAAGTGCCTGAGCCAGGCCCGAGAGGTAGTGCCTCGAATCCATGCAACCGAGCACTCCCGACCGGTCCGCTCGGGCCTCGATGGCTGATGTGACATCCGTCACGGCATGCTCGATACGTACTCCGACCGGGGTAAGCCCAACCAGCACGAGAAAGACGGCCGCGAGTGCGCCGCCGGCAAACAGGGCGGACTTGAGCCGTCTTTTGGGAAGCCACGCATACGCGAGAAGCGCCACAAGTGCCGGAATGGCAAGCCACCCCCCGCGACTTTGCGAGAGGACACTCGCCACAAGACCCAAGACGATGGCACATCCGGCTCCGAAGACCCGGAGTGGCCGCGCCAGATTCCGGTCGGCAACAAAAAACGGCGCAGCCAGAAAACCGGCCAGAAGCGCGAGATCCCCGAAGACGATCGGAACCCCGACCACCCCACGTGGCCGGTAATTCCATCCCCGCTCGGCCACCGCTACGATGGCGACGCTCCCCGCAGCGGCCGCGCCCAGGAAGAACGCCCACTTGAGGAGTCTCGCTGAAGGACGCAGTCTGCGCACGGCAAGATAGACGGGCACGAAAACCGCCCACCTGAGATCCCGACCCAGAATGTGGAAGCCAAGACTCGTGTCCTTGCCGAGGAGGAAGGAGACATAGGCGACCCCGCACATGCCCATCCAGGCGAGCGCCATCCATCGTTCATGCCGGTCGAGCGCGCGCCAGGCGCCTTGTCCCCAGCCGGAACCCAGCCCGTAGAGCAGGAGCAGTCCATAGATCACACTCTCCGCATTCGGGACGATGAGTGTCACCATGGGGAAGACCAGGATCGCACAGAGGAGCAGTGCCCGGAGCACCGTGCCAGGGCTTCCGCGAGGCGGGAGACGGGGTAGCGGCAAGGACCCGCTCTCAGCCCCAAGGCCTTGCCGGATACCGGGTCGCAACCTCAAGGGGATAGGTGAGGGATGGTTTCGGATCCCTCTGCATCCACGCGGGGGGTATAACTCGGGACCAGAGTTTTGAGGAGCCGGATCACGCCTTCCTGGTCTCCTGCGAGCAGGGTTTCGCGCAGGTGATCGAGACCGCGTTCCAGAACCTCGAGATCGAGCACGTTGCCCCGAGCCAAGAGGAGCTTCGGGTGCGAGCTCTGGCGGAGTTTCTCATCCTGGTAGAAGAGTTCTTCGTGGAGTTTCTCTCCGGGCCGGAGCCCGATGTGCTCGATCCGGATGTCGCGGCCGGGAACAAACCCCGAAAGACGGATCATGCTCTCGGCCAGATCCTGGATGCGGATCGGGGGGCCCATGTCGAGAACGAAGACATCTCCCTCCCGGCCGAGTGCGCCAGCCTGGAGGATGAGGTTGGTCGCCTCCACGATGGTCATGAAGTACCGGGTCACCTCAGGGTGGGTCACGGTCACGGGTCCGCCGCGGATGATCTGTTCCTCGAAAAGCGGCACCACCGATCCGACCGAGGCCAGAACGTTGCCGAAGCGGACGATGACGAACCGCGTTGGCGCGGAAGCCTTGAGCGCCTGGCAGTAGAGTTCGCCGAGCCGTTTGGTCGTCCCCATGATGTTCGTCGGGTTCACGGTCTTGTCGGTCGAGATGAAGACGAAATGCGAGACGCCATGCGCCACGGCGCAGTCGGCCACGACTTTCGTGCCGAACACATTGTTCCAGACGGATGAGACGGGATTGTCCTCGACGAGCGGAACGTGCTTGTAGGCTGCCGAATGGAGGACGATTTCCGGCTGAGCCTTTTCGAAGAGCCAGTCCATCCGCTCACGATTCGTCACGTCTTCGAGGAGCGTGTTGAATATGAGTCCGGGATACTCCCGTGCAAGCTGCTGGTCGATCCGGTAGAGGTTGTATTCGGAGTGGTCGACGATCGTGAGGAGCGCGGGAAGATGACGCGCGACCTGCCGGCAGAGTTCGGAACCGATGGAGCCGCCTCCGCCCGTGACGAACACTCGCTTGCCCTGGATCCACCGGGAGACTTCCGTCTGATCCATCGTGACCGGGTCACGACCGATGAGATCGGTCACGGTGAGCGGCCTCAAGGGGATGCCCTCGACCCGACCGAGCGCGAGTTCCACGCCGGAGGGAATCGTCCGGCAGGGAACGCGCCGCTCGGCACAGCTCCTGAGGATCTGATCGAGTTTCTCGCGCGGGATCAACCGGATGGCGATCAGCACCATATCGATGTCGAGTTGTGCGAGCAGCGCGGGCAGATTCGCGAGCGACCCCAGGACGCGGACGCCATGGATCTCGTGCCCCAGAAGGTCGGACTGATCATCGACGAATGCGATCGGGGCGAACTCCCGGTGACGGAGAAGCTCGCGAACGAGCTGTTCGCCGGCGCGTCCCGCGCCCACAATCAGCGCCCGTTTGCGGCTCTCGCGACCGTGGTGACTCCATTCCTCCTTGACCACCCGGTAGATCATGCGCCCGCCGCCCGTGCCGACGACGAGGAGCACCGGCGCCAGAATCAGGGTCACGCGCGGGATCACCGTAAGATGGCCCAGGATGACCAGAAGGAGATCCGTGGCAAGCGTACCGATCGCAACGGCCTTCACAATCCTCATGAGATCGGGGAGCGAAGCGAACCGCCACACGCCCCGGTAACAGCCGAAGAACCAGAAGGTGAGGGCATAGACAGGCAGCGCCAGACCGACCAGACCCAGGTAGCCCGGAGTTGCCAAGGGAACACTCACCCTAAGACCTGAATCGACCCAATAGGCGAGGCCGATTGCAAGCGGAACCCAAAGAAGGTCATGGAACACCACGAGCGCCCGTTTCTCGAGCGTCTGGATGCGATTCCGGTTCATGCCATCCGTCCCCCATCCGGGGGCGGGATCTTCCGCCCGTAAACCAGGGTCAGGCTCGAAACGAGTGTCACAACCCAGCCTGCGAAGAGTGCGATCCGCATGGTCGGATCAGGATCCAGGGCTGCGAGCGTGCCCAGAAGTCCCGCTGCCACCATATAGAGCGCGCTTGTGATGAGCACCCGGGGTTTGCTCCATCCGGCTCGCACGAGTCTCTGATAGGCGTGATCGCGGTGCGCCTGGGCAAGCGACCGCCCTCGGATCAGGCGGGCGATCAGAGTGAGTGTCGCATCCGCGATGAAGGGCGAGAAAACGAGCGCTCCGACCCAGAGCGGGAATATCCCTCTGCGATCTGCCCAGAGAGCGAACGCCGCCACCAGATAACCGATCACCACAGACCCCCCGTCTCCCATAAAAACCCTTGCCGGTGGTAAGTTTAACGCCAAAAAGCCGAGCGCGCTCGCCGCGATCAGCGAGGCGGCCCCACCGAAGCGGTCGTGACCTTGAGAAAACCCGATCAGGGCGAAGGCGCCGAAGCCGATCGCGGCCATGGCAGCCGCGAGCCCGTCGGACCCATCCATGAAGTTGTAAAGATTTGCCATCCAGACGATCCAGAGCACGGTCAATCCGATTGCGACCGGACCCGGGAGCGCGATCACGACGCCGGGAAGCGCGAGCGATCGGAGAACGAACCCACTGAGGACGAGCGGCACAGTGGCCAAAAGCTGGATCCCGAGACGGAGCGAGACGGGTGCTCCGTGAAAATCGTCCCAGAGCGAGACGGCGAAGACCAGGATCAAACCCACCCCGGCCGGGACGAGAACTGCCATCCGGATGGCGGTTGCGCCGTATGCGGCATATGCGCCTAACACCCCGAGGAGGATTGCAAGAAGGATCGCGATCCCGCCCACCCGCCGGACCGGCACGGCGTGGAGCGAGCGTCGATTGGGTCGATCGATGGGCCAGAAGGCTCCAGGCAGCCGAGTCAGTAGAAGAGTCAAAAAGAAACTCGCCAGGAAGACAAAACCGATCAGCCCGATCATCTGGCCGAGCGCTCCTCACGACCCCCGCCGAGACATTCGGCGGGAGAAAACGATCCCGGATCGAAACCGAAATCAGCTCTGGCGCGCGCGCTCTCGACCACGAGATCGCGCATCATGCGTTCCGCCATTTCCGGATCCAGGAAATGCCAGCCCGGAAACCTGGCCGCCACAGCCAGCCCAGAGCGCATCGCGGCGAGCGGAACCGGAACGATCCGTGGGGTAAGCCCGAGTGCCCCGAAGATGCGCACAACCATGGCGCGATAGGTGAGGGTTTCCCCTCCGCCAAGATCATAGCTTTGGCCCAGGGTTTTCGGGTAGTCGAGGACAGCGAGACTGGCGCGCGCGAGATCGCGCGCCAAAAGCGGCTGGCGCAGCCCAGATCCGCTACCCACGATCGGGAAGAAGCGGAAGCGCCGGATAAAACCCGCGATGCGGGAGACGTTCCGGTCACCCGGGCCGTAGGTCAGGGTCGGGCGAAGCAGCGTCCAGGTGAGCCCGCGTAAATCGGCCAGATGAGCCAGGGCCGCTTCCGCTCTGAGTTGTTCGTGTGCGATCCTCCTCTCGCGAGGCGATCCGGATTCCTTCTTGAACAACACAGAAGTCGTACCCAAGGCCACGATGCGCTCGAGCCCGGCGGGAAGCTCCGCCTCGATGAGCCGGGGGAGCAACGGCAAGGGCGCGAGATGGATGAGAATCCGTGCCTCATCGAGACGGGATCCGAGCGTGTCCACTGCGGGATCGAATGGTTGCCAAGGTATGGCAGGATCCGGCGGCGGATGCCGTCCCAGGGCGACATAGGATTCCCCGGCGGCCAAAAGACGGATCACTTCCCGGCCCAAGGGGCCAGATCCACCTAGGATGACGAGCC
>JAJZBR010000080.1 GCA_021798795.1 Pseudomonadota bacterium | reverse complement strand
GCTCCCCGTAGCGACGGGTTCACAGGCAGGGTTGGGACCAGCAGCCGGGCCACCGCGACCGGCACCAGGAGCAGGGCCGGACGGGCGAGCCTTTGGGCGAGGGCTCGCAGGAATGGGATCCGTGTCTTCCCGAGGAGGGCGAAACCCACCCGGACGGCGATCCCGCTCGTGAGGACCCCGACCGTTGCGATGAGAGAGGCGAGCCATACGGGCGGGAGACCGGAGATGATTCGGGTTAGCACCGGTTCAGGCCTCCGGAGCGGTCTCGGCGGAGCAAGCGAGTGCGCCCAGAAACGAGGTGACCCAACGATGGATATCGTTACGCCTGAGGCGCTCCATCAGGGCTCGAAACCGCACGCGACGTTCCTCGACTCCCATGGCCAATGCCGCCGCCAAGGCCTTCGCCATCTCTTCGATGTCATAGGGATTCACGATGAGCGCCTCCTCGAGTTCCTGGGCAGCCCCGGCGAGACAGGACAGTACCAGGACACCCGGCGTTTCGGGATCCTGGGCGGCAACGTATTCCTTGGCCACGAGATTCATGCCGTCGCGCAACGGGGTGATGAAGCCCACCTCGGCCTGCCTCAGGAACCCGAGAATGGTACTGCGCGGAAATCCCCGGGTCATGTAGCGCAAGGGCATCCAGTCGTATTCGGCGTAACGGGCGTGGATGTCACCCACGATCGCATTGAGTTTCTGGCGGATCGCGTCGTACTCCGGCACCTCGATCCGCGAGAGCGGGGCAATCTGGAGGAAGACCACCTGCCTGCGAAACTCGGGCCAACGTTCGAGGAGCCGTGCATAGGCCCGAAAGCGGTTCGCGAGCCCCTTGCTGTAATCGAGCCGGTCGATACCGAGGATGAGTCTCCGGCCGGTCAGGCTCGCCCCGAGCCTTTGGCCGTGGCGATTGTTCCGTCCGCTCCGCGCGAGATGCGTGACCGCCTCAACATCAATCCCGATCGGGAAACTCTCGATCCCTGTGAAATGGCCCGCATGGCGGATCCCGCCTGGCTCGCGGCGTGCCTCAGGAAGGAAAAAACCGAGTGCCCGGTAGAAGGACTGGCAGTCGAGCGGCGTCTGGAATCCGACCAGGTCGTAGGCCAGAAGCTCTTCGAGGAGCCGGATCTGGCCGGGCAGCGCCCGCAGGAGATCGACACCCGGAAAGGGCGTGTGCAGAAAAAAACCGATCGGAGACTGCACCGCCCTCTTGCGGAGAGAAAGGCCCATCGGAATCAGATGATAGTCGTGTATCCAGATCACATCCCCATCCTCAAGAAGGGGAATCAGGAGTTCCGTCCAGCGCTGGCTCACCTCGAAATAGATTGCGAGAGAGGCGGCATCGTAATGCATGAGGTGGAGTTCGGCATGGAAGACGGGCCAGAGGCAGCGGTTCGCAAATCCGAGGTAATAGCCCTCGAACTCCCGGTGACTGAGCGAGACCAACGCGTAGGTGATGGGCGGATCGGTTACGAGGTGGGGTGTGCCGGGTGCATCGGACAGCCGACCGCTCCAGCCGAACCAGAGTCCGCCCCGATCGGCCAACGCTTCGGCGAGTCCCGTGGCGAGCCCACCCTGATCCCCGCTCCGGCGCCCGGGTATGGCCACGCGATTGGATACGATCACGAGCCGTTTCAAAACGCTCCCTCCCAGGGCGCACTCAGAAGGAGAGCGGACTCGATGATGCCGACCATGCTGTAGGTTTGCGGGAAGTTGCCCCAGAGTTCCCCGGAGGTCGGGTCGATATGCTCGGAGAGCAACCCGAGACGGGTGCGCCGCTCGAGAAGGGAGGCGAACAGTTCATGCGCCTCCTCCTTGCGTCCGAGTCTCGCAAGTGCCTTGATATACCAGAACGAACAGAGCGTGAACGCATTTTCAGGCACACCGAAATCATCGGGTTCGCGGTACCGGAAGACATAGTCGCCGTGTTTGAGTTCCTGCTCGATTGCGCGAACCGAATCCCGAAAGCGGGGATCCTCCGCGGAGACGAATCCGAGATCGGCTAAGAGGAGAACGCTGGCATCGAGGCCCGCCCCATCGAGGGTCGCCGTGAAACTTTGGCGCCCGGGATTCCAGGCCCGCTCGAGGAGGCTCGTACGGAGGCTCTCTGCCTGCCCCGCCCAGTAGCTTGCGCGATCGGGGATATCGAGGCGCCTCGCGATCCGGGCCAGACGATCCAAGGCACACCAGCAGAGCACGGCCGAGTACGTGTGGACCGCCTGTTTGCCCCGGATCTCCCAAAGCCCGGAATCCGGCTTGCCAGCCACGCGCGCGGCTGACTCCCCCAAGGCTTCGAGGTGCGCGAAGAGCGCGGGATCGCCGCTTTGATCGAGCCTTCGATCCCAGAACGCCTGGCTCGCGGCGGCGACGACCGCGCCATAGACGTCATGCTGACTCTGCTGATAGGCGGCATTGCCGATCCGGACCGGTCCCATGCCCCGGTAGCCGCCCAGGCTCTGGATCTCGCGTTCGGAGAGATCGGGGTTGCCGCTGATCGCGTAGACCGGCTGGAGGTGTTCGTACCCCTTGCGGACACCGAGATTGATGACAAAGCGGAGATAGTCCTCCATGGTGCGCGTCGCGCCCAGGCGATTTAAGGCTCGGATCACGAAGTAGCTGTCACGCAACCAGCAGTAGCGATAATCCCAGTTCCTTCCGGAGTTTGCGCTTTCGGGGATCGAGGTCGTGACAGCGGCCAGCACGGCACCCGTATCCTCAAAGGTCGAGAGCTTGAGGGTGATCGCCGCGCGAATCACGGCATCCTGCCATTCGAGGGGGATCGCGAGATAGCGCACCCACTCCTGCCAGTACTTCGTGGTTTCCGCGAGAAACTCGCGCGCGAGCGTTTCGAGCGGGCGGGTCAGGCTCTCGTCCGGGCCAAAGAGGAGGACCTGCTCACGGTCCAAAACGAACGGGGTTTCGTCGAGGATGGCGGTGAGCGACACGTCGGTCGTAAGCCGGTGCGACTGTCCTGGAAAGACGTAGCGGATGTGATGGCTCCCGAGCGTCACCTCGGGCGAGTTCGCTCCATAGTTCCCGCTGGGCCGGACCCGGAGGGTCAGTTCCGGTCGACCCGACCGGGGACGGAGAATCCTGACGAAAAGCGGGGGGCGGTAGATGCGTTCGTAGCGCTTGAAGCGCGGCATGAAGTCGATGACATCGAGACAGCCGCCGCGATCGTCTTCAAGGGTCGTGACCAAGATCGCCGTATTGGTTTCGTAGCGCTGCCTCCCGCCGCGTGCGCCTCGAAGGGTCACGTTCATGAATCCGCGTTCGACCCGGTCCTCGGACTCGAGGAGCGAAGAGAAAACAGGATCCCCATCGAAGCGGGGCAGGCAGGTCCAGACGAACTCGGCCCGCTCGTCGATGAGCGCGCACGTCGAACAGTTGCCGATGAGTCCGAGTTCGAGGCTGCGTTTCATGACCCATCCTGCGTGCGGGTCTGCCGCGCGAGCCAGGAGACGGCCTTTGCGGGAGAGGTGAGCCGAAAGCGGGCACAGCTCAAACCGGCGCCCACCTTGATGCTCACCCCCCCCGCGCGGTTGACCGTCTCAAAAGCCGATTCGTCGGTCACATCGTCCCCGAGACAGACGGGGAGCCGCCCCCGGAAAGGAGTCTCCTCGAGAAAGGCCCGCAGCGCCCGGCCCTTCTCGGCGAGGCGCGCGCGGATCTCGAGAACGGCCTTGCCTTTGAGCAGGCCGAGTGCCGGGTAGGCACAAAGCACCTCCGCGAGTCTCTCGTGGAGCCCGGCGAGCGCTCCGGGGGCATCCCGGATGTGAATCGCGATCGAGAGTTTCTTGTCTTCGATGAAGGAGCCCGGAATCCCGCTCGCGAGCTCAAGAACCAGTGGACGGATCTCTCCGAGGGCGCCGGTATGGGCACAATCGACATGCAGCTCCCCCGCCGCATCGCGGCGTTCGGCGCCGTGCTGCCCGGCCAGGGCAAACCGTTCGGGGGTAAAGCACGCATCCAGCGCCGCGAGGCTCCGGCCGCTCACGAGAGCGAGGGCTCCAAAGGAGCGATCGCGGAGCGACTTCAGGATTTCAAGGAGCGGGCTTGGGACGTGGACCTCGCGCGGGTGCGCGGAGAGGGGCAGAAGGGTTCCATCGACGTCCAGGAAAAAAGCACAGGGTACCGCCTGGAGGTGAGGCGGTGCGCCCGGTTTTGCCGGATCCAAAGTGACGGAACGCGCCCGGGATGGCCGGGTTGAGTTCATGCGATGAGTATAGTCCTCATATGATTTCTTTGCAAATCATTGAGTTGGGATCGCCCAGCCGGCTTGCCCCAAACGAGCGCAGCCCCCGCCCGGAGTTTTGATCCCAAAGGCAAAAGCCGAACGGATGCAAAGGTAGCTACGCCCCATCTTCCATCGCAGATGACCGGGGTCGGGGCAATGCGATGCGACCTGTGACCCGATCGCGCTAAACTAGGCGGATCTCAAATCGCAGTCGCCCAACCGGAGCAGCTCATGTCGATCCTCCCTGATTCACTGGATACAATGGCCCGCAAAATCCGCGAAGCCCTTCCGGACGACCTCGAGGAACTCGGTCAGGATCTCAAAAAAAATCTCCGGGCCCGCGTGGATGGCGCACTGACCCGTCTCGATCTCGTCACCCGGGAAGAGTTTGAGGTGCAACGCGAACTCGTCTCCCGCCTCACCGAGCGGATCGAATCACTGGCCGCGCAAATCGAGGCGGCCGGGAAAACGCCCCCTGCGGGCGCAGCCGACAGGGGATCCACCCGAAAATCCTCGAGAAGCTAGACGGAGTCGGCCTCAGGGCTTGGGAGGGGCCAGCGGATGACGGGCCAGCACCCAGCGGGCCATGGCTTCTGCTTGAGCGAGCGTGAGCGTCGGGTGAGCTGGCATCGCGATCCCACCAGTCCAGGGGTTCCAGTAACCGGTTCCACCCGAGATGATTTTGTGCGCGAGTGTCAAGACGGCTCGCTTGACCTGGGCGCGGTAGTGATAGGCGACCCAGGCGTAAGCCGGGCCCACGATCTTGCTGTCGATCGCATGACAGGCAAAGCAACCTTGGCCGACCATGAGGTGGTGAACCGCCTGTGGGGTAGTGAGTGCGGCGAGGGTTCTCGCGGGAGCCTGTGCGGCTCTGGCAGCGACCGGCGACGTGCCCGATGCGGTGCCCTGAAGACGAACGACCCCGACTGGCTCGAGCCTGGCATAGGCCCGCTCTTCTGCGATTTTCGAGCGCTTGAAGTTCTCATCCCCTGACCGGCTCGCAAGCTGACTCGCGAGAAACAGGAAACCCACTGCGAGGAGCGCAAGTAGGGCGATGAAGATGGTGAAGGTTTGCAGAAAGCGGCGATCGTGATAATCCATCCGACGCTCCAG
>JAJZBR010000021.1 GCA_021798795.1 Pseudomonadota bacterium | reverse complement strand
AGGTTCTGGATCTCTTGTCCGCAGCATCTTGAACGCGCGAGGGGTTGTTTATCGCATACGCTTCGGCATCTGATTGACTTCATCGAGGTCGAAGGCCTCGGGGTCGATTTCATCACCGATCCATTCGCGCATCTCCTCGTATTCCTCGTGTTTGGAGTTGGCGAGGATCTGGATCAGGTTCTCGTAACCCCACAGCTCGCCGCAGTCCTCGGGCGAACAGGCGCGTTTGCCTTTAAGGCAGCGCGGGTAACGCGCGCCCGGTTCGGGTGCAAGCACCATCCCGATTTTCAGTTCATGTTGCCAGCCGTCGCCGAAGTCGTATTTGTAGATCAGCTTGTCGCCCTCGGCGATCATCCACTGGCGCAGGGTCTCGACCGAAAGGCTGTACCGGTGAACCTCCACCAGTTTCTTGCACGCCAACGTCGGACCGAAGTCAACATAACGGGTCCGCACCCGATCCATGATTTCAGCGTGTACCGCGGCGCCAATTGTATTGTTGGGACACTGACCCCGATGTCCCGAGACCAGCCCGAGGGCCCCTTGATCCCGATACCGACGCACCAGGCGTTTGACGTGCCGCAAAGTGAGCCCCATCTGCCTAGCCGCCTCGCGCTGACGAAGCGCTTTGCTCTGGATCGCCTGGATCACCCCCAGCCGGTCTACTTCCCTCCGACTCATCGTGATACCCCCCTCGGTCATACCCCCCCTGAACCCAAAAGGGGACATGACTGCTTTGGGTTACCATCGGACAAGGCTCACTCTTGACATTCGATCATGGATTAGCCTACGGTGAACGAACTCGTGTGTTTGAGAGCCATCCCCGATGCACCTTCTTGCGCACGTCGTAAATGCTGATACGGCGCTTTTCCTTCTCATCAACAACCACTTCCACTTCCGCATTCTCAACGACAATATGCGGGCGCTTACCTATCTCGGAAACGGGTGGGTCGTCTACTGGATCACATGCGTCTCCCTTTATTTATGGGGTCGCCGCCGGTTCCGTGAATCATTCTCCATCCTGTTGCTGACCCAGGCCATACCGGGTGCCGTCGTCGCCACCATCAAGCGGCTGGTCAACCGCCCAAGACCTATCGTCGCATTGGCCCACGAGATTGCGGCAGGATCGGCTCATGTCATCGTGCTCGGCCGCCATCTCACGGCGTATTCGTTTCCATCCGGACATACCGAGACCGCGTTCGCCCTTGCCGTTGCACTTTCCTATTTCGTCCCGAAAAAAAGGGCCGTATTTTACACGCTCGCCGCCCTCGTCGGATTCTCTCGGGTCTACAATGGTGAGCATTTCCCGCTGGATGTGATCTGCGGGGGGCTGATCGGCTACGGATTCGCCCGGCTCGGACTTTTCATCTTCGAAAAGCTCAGGAAAAAGGCAAGCATCCCGCTTGCGGAACCCGTGCGGGAATCTGCCAGAGAGTAGCGGGCCGGCAAGCCGAGAGCTCTTCACCCCTGGCGAGATCCCGCCCGACCTGTTTTGGACTTGAGCGGAAGGCAGCGCTAGAAGATCAAGGATCAGCCTTGGGCAAATAACTGATGTTTGAGTGAATAACCCGCGACCGAAGACGCGGGCTTTACGGTGATTGAGACAAGGAGCGCATCGGCCCGAAGCAGGCAACCCGTCTCACCATTTCATGCACGCGGATTGGCATCCGAATCATCCCGGAAGAGCGGCAGGTGCGCGAGCGCAAGGATCCCCTCCCACTGGTCCGGATCACCCTCCGTGCAGATCGCCATCACGGTCGCGATCGTGGCGCCTGCGCGATCGGCGATTGACCGCAGCCCCTGAAGCGTCGATCCGGTGCTGATCACGTCATCCAGCAGCACCACGCGTCTCCCAGTAAGCAGCGACCGGTCCTTGGCGTCGAGGAACAGGGTCTGTTCGTGATCGGTTGTGATCGAGCGGGTCGTTACCTTGAGGGCATCGCCCATATAACTCTTGTAGCTCTTCCGGAGCACAATGTAGGGACGGCTGGTCTCGACCGACACCGCATGCGCCAAAGGGATGCTTTTGGCCTCAGCAGTCATGATGACGTCGTAGGCCACCGATACCAGACGGAGTGCGAGTGCGCGAGCAGCGGCCTGGATGAGTGCCGTGTCACCCAGGATATTGAGGACTGCGATCGCAAGCCCAGGACCTACCTGAACCACCGGCAGTTCGCGCCGGAGTCCGGCAATTTCGATCGCATGCACACGCGGAATTCCCATGACGCCAAGCCCCTCACGAACTCAATGTCTCAGCATACCGTATCAACTCGAATCCTGGGATCGCGAGACCGGATCCGGAATACGCCCGGCCGCCCCACACGCGAGTGTGCAACAATACCGGGAGCATCGGCTGGGAGAAACCATGAAGTATTGCAGCCGCTGCGGCGGATCCATCACCCGCCGCATCCCGCCGGGAGACAGCCGCGAACGCATGATCTGCACGCAGTGCGGAGAGGTATTCTACGAGAACCCCCGCATGATCGTGGGATCGGTCCCGGAGTGGGATGGACGGCTCCTGCTCTGTCGCCGGGCCATTGAACCGCGCCTCGGACTTTGGACCCTGCCGGCCGGATTTCTCGAAAACGGTGAAACGACCGCCGAAGGCGCCGGACGCGAAAGCGAGGAAGAGGTGGGAGCCCCCGTCACGATCGGCGCACCCCTGATCCTCGTCAACCTGCCACGCATTTACCAGATCCACCTTTTTTATCTCGGCCGGCTTGAGAAACTGCCTGCTGGCCCGGGTCACGAGACTCTTGAGGTCGGGGTTTTCAGCGAAACGGATCTCCCTTGGCAGGCACTCGCGTTTCCGAGCGTCCGGCTGACCTTGGAGTACTACTATCAGAAGCGCCGGGAAGGACGGGGATTTCCGTTCCGCATCCACGACCTCCGGATCGAGCGCTCCCTCCAACCTGTGGCAGAATAATCCCGTCTCCAGCCTGGAAATCCGTCATGACCTTTGTCGTCCTCGAAAATTGCATCAAGTGCAAATACACGGACTGCGTTGAAGTCTGCCCGGTTGATTGTTTCCATGAAGGACCGAATTTCCTGGCCATCGACCCCGATGAATGCATCGACTGCACGCTTTGCGAATCCGAGTGTCCTGCCAAGGCGATTGTCTCGGAAGACGACCTGCCCTCGGATCAGCAGGTCTTTCTCAAGCTCAACGCCGAACTGGCCAAGCTTTGGCCGACGCTCACCCGGAAAAAGCCCTCGCCACCCGACGCAAAGGAATGGGACGGGGTTGCAGACAAGCTGAAATACCTGGAGCGCTGACGCGCTCGGTCCCCTTCAACCGCGGGGATGATGGGTTTTGTGAAAGGTCTTGAGCCGCTCGCGGGCCACATGGGTATAGATCTGGGTGGTTCCAAGATCGCTGTGACCGAGCAGGAGTTGCACGACCCTAAGATCCGCGCCCCGATTGACAAGATGGGTCGCAAACGCGTGGCGCAAAACATGCGGAGAGGGCTCAAAGCGTAGACCTGCGCGCCTCGCATAACGCTTGATCAGCATCCAGAATGCCTGACGCGTGAGCGCGCGCCCCCCGCGCCCCGGAAACAGGGTTCCCTTGTCATGCGTCGAACCGATCAAGTGCGGCCGTCCCGAGTCGAGATACCGTTCGAGCCAGTCGAGCGCCTCTTCACCAAGCGGAACAATCCGCTCCTTGCGCCCCTTGCCCACAACCCGGACGATTCCCTGGCGCGGATTGATGGAATCGGTCCGGAGCGAAACCAGCTCGGATACCCGGAGCCCCGTCGCATAGAGCACCTCGAGGAGGGTACGGTCCCGCAATCCTCTCGGTGTCGAGTCATCGGCCGACTCGAGGAGGCGCAGAACCTCGTCTTCCGTAAGCACCATAGGCAGTTTTCGGCCGATTTTCGGGGACTCGACCTCACTGGTCGGATCGGTCCTGACGAGGCGCCGGCGCATGAGAAAACGGTAGTAGCGCCTGAGGCTCGAGAGGATACGGGCCCGCGTGGTCGCACGCAGCTTGCTTTTCTGGCCGTGGGCGAGATAAGCCAGAATTGTCTCCCGCGTGGGATCCCCGCCACCGGCGGATTCAAACCAGGACCAGAATTGGCTGATATCGCGTGCATAGGCGATGCGCGTATTGGCCGCGAGTCCATCTTCGAGGACCAGGCTGTCGAGAAATGCCGTGAGATGCGGAGCAGCCTCCGGATGAGACGCATTCTGGCGGGCGATCGGTCTCCCCCTAGATGGCACGCCGGTATTTTCCACCCTGGCCATAGAGTTCGTGCGTGATTTCTCCGAGCGAACAGACGCGCACGGCGTCCATCAGAACCGCAAAGAGATTGCTACCCTGGCGTGCCGCATCGCGGAGCCGGGCCAGCGCCTCGGGCCGCTCGGCATGGTGGAGACTCTGGAACAAATGGAGTTCATCGAGTTGCTCGCGCTTCTCCTCTTCAGTCGAACGGATGAGCGCGGGAGGCGCCTCCGGTTCCGCCGCCCCGTTCTCGGGCAGAAAACAGTTCACGCCAACGATGGGCAAACGCCCGTCATGCTTGAGCCGCTCATAGAGGAGGCTTTCTTCCTGAATCTTGTTACGCTGATACATGGTCTCCATGGCACCCAACACACCGCCGCGGGCCGAGATCCGATCGAACTCCGCAAGAACCGCCTCTTCAACGAGATCGGTCAGCGTTTCGATAATGAAGGAACCCTGAAGAGGGTTTTCATTCCTCGCGAGCCCGAGTTCCCGGTTGATGATGAGCTGGATCGCCATCGCGCGCCGGACGGACTCCTCGGTCGGAGTCGTGAGCGCCTCATCGTAGGCGTTGGTATGAAGGCTCTGGCAGTTGTCGTAGATCGCATAGAGCGCCTGGAGGGTCGTCCGGATATCGTTGAACTGGATCTCGCGGGCATGAAGACTCCGACCCGAGGTCTGGATGTGATATTTGAGCATCTGGCTGCGGGGCGAAGCCCCATATCGTTCGCGTAATGCCCGCGCCCAGATTCTCCGGGCCACCCGACCAATGACGGCGTATTCCGAGTCCATGCCATTCGAGAAGAAGAAACTCAGGTTCGGAGCAAACGTATCGATCGAAAGCCCGCGTGCAAGATAGTATTCGACCAGTGTGAACCCGTTCGCGAGCGTGAAGGCGAGCTGGGTGATCGGATTGGCTCCGGCTTCTGCGATGTGATAACCGCTCACCGAAACGCTGTAGAAATTCCGGATATCGTGTTCGACAAAATAGGCGGCTACATCTCCCATGAGCTTGAGAGCGAACTCGACCGAAAAGATGCATGTGTTCTGGGCCTGATCCTCCTTGAGGATGTCCGCCTGAACCGTGCCACGGACGCGTTTCAGGGCATCGGCGCGGATCCGGGCATACGTCTCGGGTTCGACCAGGCGATCGCCACTCACCCCGAGGAATCCCAAACCGAGTCCCGAGTGCCCTTCGGGAAGCGCACCCGCGTAGTGCGGTAGCGATGCCCCCTGTTTCGCACGAACCCGGGCCTGGGCGGATTCGAATCCGCCGGAGTCGATGAGATGGCGCTCGATGGCCTGGTCGATTGCGGCGTTGAAGAACAGGGCGAGCAGAATGGGCGCCGGGCCGTTGATCGTCATCGAAACCGAAGTATTGGACGAAAGCAGATCGAATCCGGAATAGAGTTTTTTCATGTCATCCAAAGTCGCGATCGACACACCCGAGTTGCCGATCCGGCCATAGATGTCGGGGCGCTGATCGGGATCCTCACCGTAGAGCGTGACTGAATCAAATGCGGTGGAGAGCCGGGTGGCATTCTGCCCGCGGGCGAGATAGTGAAACCGGCGGTTGGTCCGCTCGGGCGTGCCCTCCCCCGCAAACATGCGGGTGGGATCCTCTTCTGTGCGCCGATAGGGATAGACACCGGCCGTATACGGATAGGCGCCGGGGAGATTCTCCGACTGGATAAAAGTCAGGATCTCACCCCAATCCCGCCAGTTTGGGAGCGCGATTTTCGGAATCCGCAGGCCGGAAAGCGTCTCGGTGTAGTTCGTGCCCTTGACCCACTGGTCACGAACCGGATAGGCATAGGCCTCCGCGCGCGCGGAGGCCAGACGGGCGGGCCATTCCTTGAGACAGGCGATGCCCTCCTCTCCGACCGCATCGAGTGCACCCTGGTAAGCCTGACGCAGGCGGGCCCGGTCCTCGCTGCCTTCGAGCGCATGGACCGGATATCGGTCGAGGGGTTCCGGGCGCGGCTCGTCCGGGAGGCAGCCCAGTGCGTCATATAGGCTCTGGGCCCGGGAAGCTGCCTCGGCCGCAATCCGATGCTGCTCCCGGGTGGCGCGGATCACTTCTGCGATCTCTGCGAGATAGCGTTCACGGGATGGATGAATGAGAACGTGACCGGCGGGCGGATCGTTGCTGAGCGCATGGGCCGGCATCCAGCGTTCAGAGTCACCCGGACTCCGGGCGGCCAGCGCTCGGCAAAGCGCGGTAAACAGCCGATCCACACCGGAGTTCTGGAATTGGCTCGCGATGGTCGCAAAGACCGGCACTTCCTCATCGCTGCGCTTGAACTCCACATGGTTACGCCGCCACTGCCTGCGGATGTCCCGCAGGGCGTCATCCGCACCGCGCTTCTCGTATTTGTTCAGTACGATCAAGTCGGCGTAATCGAGCATGCCGAGCTTCTCGAGCTGGAGCGGACCGCCGTAATCCGAAGTCATGACATAGAGACTGAGATCGACCTGTTCGCTGATCGCGGTATCACCCTGCCCGCTGCCTGCGGACTCAACCAGGATGAGACCGAATCCCTGTGCCTTGAGGTAGCAGATGATCTCGCCAAGATCCGCATGAAGCGACCCTCCGCCTCGTCCGGTCGCGAGCGAGCGCATAAAAACCCTTGGATGCGCGAGACTGTTCATCCGGATGCGATCCCCGAGTAGCGCCCCGCCGGTCCGGTTGCGCGTCGGATCCACCGCCACCACGGCGATCTCAAGAGTGGGGAACGCCTCGATGAACCGCCGAACCAGTTCATCGGTGAGACTGCTTTTGCCTGCTCCTCCGCTACCGGTCAAACCGATAACCGACGCCGGATGCCCACCGGGCTTGAGGCTCCGGAGAAATGGGGTACGCGACGCAGCGTCCGGGTGACACTCGATCCAGCTGATGGTTCGCGCAAGCGCCCGGCGATCCCGGGTGGGACCCGGCTTTGGAATCCAGGGGGGGGGCTGCCGGTTCCGGACTCTTTTCAGAATATCGTCGATCATGCCATCCAGGCCCAAGCGTTGCCCATCCTCGGGTCGGTAGATCCGTTCAATCCCGTAGGCTTCGAGTTCAGAAACCTCATCCGGGGCGATCGTCCCGCCCCCCCCGACCACGACCGCGATGTCCTCCGCGCGTTCTCGGGCCAGCTCATCCACAAGATATTTGAAATACTCCATGTGACCACCCTGGTAGGAGCTCACCGCAATCGCCTGTGCATCCTCCGAAAGGGCGGTTTGAACGAGCTCCGCAACCGAGCGGTTGTGTCCGAGATGCACCACTTCCGCGCCTTGGGCAAGCAGGAGACGCCGGATCAGGTTGATTGCGGCATCGTGACCGTCGAAAAGCGATGTGGCCGTCACGAGACGGACCGGTTTCGAAGGAACCGGTTCCGCGCGGGTTTCCAATGCAGCGGGACGACTTATGGCCAAGGCTCAGCAACCGGGATGGACCTCATGACATTCGATTATAGGCTTTCCGTTTCATTCAGGCGTACCCGGGCAAGTTATAATACGGGTTCAACCGAGGGCCCGTGAAACCTGACTGATACGCCGTCTGGCGAATGGCCCCACCGAACCACCCCTTCCCGACCGGAGATGTGTGCATGAGCGTGTTTTCAAATCCGTTCTTCTCGGACCACGAAGAGGTCGTCTTCGTTCACGATGACTCAGCTGGCCTCCGCGCCATCATTGCGATCCACGACACGACCCTCGGACCCGCGCTCGGCGGGCTCCGACTCTGGCCTTATGCCAACGAGGACGAAGCCCTGACCGACGTCTTGCGTCTGTCACGTGGCATGACTTATAAAGCAGCCATCGCAGGCCTCAACCTGGGTGGCGGCAAATCCGTCATCATGGGCGATCCGGCCATCAAAAGCGAACCCCTGTTCCGGAGTTTCGGCCGCTATATCCAGGGGCTGGCCGGACGCTACATCACGGCTGAAGATGTCAACATCAATGTCGAGGACATCGAGTTCATCCACCAGGAAACCGAGTATGCCGTGGGCATCCACCCCGAACACGGCGGGAGCGGGGATCCGTCACCGTTTACCGCCTGGGGTGCCTTCCAGGGGATGCGCGCCGCACTCGAGAAAACTTTCGGGCAGGCGGATTGGGCCTCCCGCAGCATCGCGATCCAGGGTGTGGGACATGTGGGCATGCATCTCGCCCGTCTCCTGCGCAAGGAGAAGGCGCGGGTCTTCGTGACGGACATCCACGCAGACCGCGTTCAGCGCGCGGTCGAGGAATACGGTTGCGAAGCCGTATCCGGTGAACAGATCTACGACCTCAAGGTCGACGTCTTCGCCCCCTGCGCGCTCGGTGGATCCATCAACCCCGAGACCCTTCCGCGCCTACGCTGCAAGATCGTGGCAGGCAGCGCGAACAACCAACTGGCCACCCCCGAATGCGGGACTGAACTCGACCGCCGCGGAATCCTCTACACCCCTGACTATGCCCTGAACGCGGGCGGACTCATCAACGTGGCCCTCGAGATCGAAGGCTATCACCGGGAACTCGCCGAGCGGCGGGTCAATGCCGTCTACGACATCATCAGGAGGATTTTTGAACAGGCCGAGACGCGCGGGATTCCGACCTGGCAGGCAGCCGATGCCATCGCCGAGGAAAGAATTGCGGCGTTGCGCCCGGCCCGGGGACGATACCTTGAGAACCCTCCGATGCGAAGCATCCGCCATATCGAACGGGCTTCCGTCAGCCGCTGAAGACGCCATGGCCGCCCCGAAGCCTGATGCCGCAAGAGCTGATCTCGAACTCCTCCGAGAGTCCGCGCGGCGATTCGCCGAGGCAGAAGTGGCTCCCCAGGCGGACGCGTTCGACCGGATGGGGGGGTTTCCCCGAACGCTCTGGCGGCAGATGGGGGAACTCGGGTTTTTGGGACTCAATCTGCCCGAGGCTGACGGCGGCAGCGGCATGGGGTTTCTGGCGCATGTGATCGCAATGGAAGAGCTGTCACGGGCTTCCGCATCGGTCGGCCTGTCCTACGGAGCCCACTCCAACCTTTGTCTGCACAATCTCGCACACCATGGAACCCGCGAACAGAAACAGCGCTATCTCCCCAAACTGATCAGCGGGGAATGGGTCGGCGCGCTCGCCATGTCTGAATCCGGAGCCGGCTCTGACGTAGTGGGCTCAATTCAGTGCCGGGCTGAACGCCGGATGGGTGGCTGGATCGCGAACGGCACGAAGATGTGGATCACGAACGGACCGGACGCGGACGTTTTGATCGTCTACCTCAGGACCCGTGATTACGCCCAAGCGGGCTCCCGCTCGCTGACCGCTTTCGTCGTCGAGCGCGGACAAAAGGGGTTCTCGACCGCACAAAAGCTCGACAAGCTCGGCATGCGGGGATCCAGTACCTGCGAACTCCTGTTCGAGGCCTGCGAACTTCGCGACGATCAGGTTCTCGGAACCGTCGACGAGGGGGTCGAGATTCTCATGGGCGGCCTCGACAGCGAGCGGCTCGTCTTGTCGGGCGGACCGCTCGGCATCATGCAGGCCTGCCTGGATGTCGCCCTGCCCTATCTCGTCCAACGCAGACAGTTCGGCCGGCCCATCGGGGAGTTCGAACTCATGCAGGGCAAGTTGGCCGACATGTATACCAAACTCGAGGCCTCCCGGAGTCTGAGCTACCGGGTGGCCGAAGCGTTCGACCTGGGCCACCCGAGCCGGATCGATGCCGCGGCTGCGCTCCTCATGGCCGCCGAAAGCGCGGTAGCCGTCGCCCTGGAAGCGATCCAATGCCTTGGCGGCAATGGTTATATCAACGATTACCCAACCGGCCGCCTTTTGCGCGATGCCAAGCTTTACGAAATTGGGGCAGGCACCAATGAAATCCGGCGCATGCTGATCGGGCGGGAGCTTTGCCAGAATCACCGTCCCAAGGATCCCCCGTCATGAGTAGCCCCTCCGACATCGTCATCCTCGACGCCCGGCGCAGCCCGATCGGTTCGTTCCAAGGGGTACTCGCACCCCTTCCGGCACCGGAGATCCTGGCTCCCGTCATCCGCTCGCTTTTCTTGTCGCGACCTGATCTCTGCGAGGCAATCGACGAAGCCCTGATCGGCTGTGTGCTGCCAGCGGGAGTGGGTCAGGCACCCGCCCGCCAGGCGACCCGCCTGGCGGGCTTGCCGGATTCGACCGGCGCCACGACCCTCAACAAGGTCTGCGGATCGGGAATGAAGGCGGTTCTACTGGCCGATGCCATCATCCGCGCTGAGCAGGCCCGGATCGTGATCGCGGGCGGGATGGAATCGATGAGCCAGGCCCCCTATCTCCTTCCGCGAGCACGCTCCGGTTATCGGATGGGCCACGAACGGGTACTCGATCATATGCTCTATGACGGGCTCGAGAATGCCTCGGACCACCAGAGCATGGGCGCATTCGCCGAACGTTGCGCCGAACACTATGCCTTCGACCGGGCCAGCCAGGATGCCTACGCCATCCGTTCCGCACAACGGGCCCAAACCGCCCAGGCAGAGGGAGCTTTTCGCGCAGAGATCACTCCGTTAAGTGTCACAAACCGGAGCAAAACGATCGAAGTCGACACAGATGAGGGCCCGGGTCGCGTCGATATCGACCGGATCCCAACACTGAAACCGGCGTTTAAAAAGGATGGAACCGTGACGGCTGCGAGCTCTTCGTCAATCTCGGACGGCGCCGCCGCGCTTCTCCTTGCGACCCGGGCGGAGGCGGAAAGGCTCAAACTCCCCCCCCTGGCCCATCTTGTCGGTGTCGCAAGCCATGCCCAGGCACCTGAGTGGTTCACGACCGCGCCGATCGGGGCAATCCAGAATCTATGCCGGAAGATCGGCTGGGATATCCATCAGGTTGATCTTTTCGAAATCAATGAAGCATTCGCCGTCGTCACGATGGCTGCCATTCACGATCTTGGACTGGATCCCGAAAGAGTCAATGTCCAAGGCGGCGCCTGCGCGCTCGGACACCCGATCGGCGCAAGCGGCGCGCGCCTGATCGTAACCCTGATACACGCCCTCGCAAGACGGGGACTCAAGCGTGGAATCGCGGCGCTTTGTATCGGCGGGGGCGAAGCCACTGCCGTCGCCATCGAGCGGCTCCGCGCTTGACACGGGATCCCTCCGGCAGGCAAGCCCGAAACGGCCACTCAGAGAGACCCGCGCGGCCATGACCCCCTGGACGACGGCCCTCAGCCACGACAAAGAGTACCGAGCGCGCCACCGGCACCACGAATCACTCGCCCGGGCCCTGCGCGCGAACCTGGCACTGGCCGCCCAGGGCGGCGGAACCGAAGCGCGCAGAAAACACGAGGAACGGGGCAAGCTCTTTGTCCGCAGGCGGATCGATTGTCTCCTGGATCCGGGCAGCCCTTTTCTCGAACTCGCCCCGCTCGCGGCGCAGTCGCTCTACGGCGGCGAAGCCCCGGCAGCAGGGCTCGTCGCCGGCATCGGAACCGTCTCGGGGCGACGCGTCATGATCGTGGCAAACGATGCCACGGTGAAGGGTGGCAGCTACTTTCCGCTGACCGTAAAGAAACACCTGCGCGCTCAGGCAGTGGCCCTGGAGAATGGATTGCCCTGCCTGTATCTGGTCGATTCCGGTGGCGCATTCCTTCCGCTCCAAGACGAGGTCTTCCCGGATCGCGAGCACTTTGGACGCATCTTCTATAACCAGGCCCATCTGTCTGCGCGCGGGCTCGCACAAATTGCGATCGTCATGGGATCCTGCACGGCAGGCGGCGCCTATGTTCCCGCCATGTGCGATGAGGCGATCATTGTTCGGAACCAGGGCACGGTCTTTCTCGGCGGCCCCCCGCTCGTACGGGCGGCCACGGGTGAAATCGTCGATGCCGAGACCCTGGGCGGCGGAGATGTGCATACCCGCCAATCCGGTGTGATCGACGATCTCGCTGAAAATGACGAGCATGCCCTCCTGCTGGCCCGGAACCTGGTTGCCCGCCTCCCCGAAGTACATGAATCGCGCGCGCGCGCCTTCCGTGAGCCCCGTTACCCGGCCGAAGAACTCTACGGCATCCTGCCCGTCGATGTGCGCTATCCCTACGAAGTACGGGAAATTATTGCCCGCCTGGTCGATGAGTCGGCATTTGACGAGTTCAAACCGCTCTATGGAAAAACGCTCGTGACCGCCTTCGCCGGGATTGCCGGATATCCCGTCGGGATCCTCGCCAACAACGGCATCCTCTTTTCGGAATCCGCCCTCAAAGGTACACATTTCATCGAACTGTGCGAGCAACGTGGCATCCCGCTGCTCTTTCTCCAGAACATCACGGGATTCATGGTCGGCCAGAAATACGAGCAATCCGGGATCGCCAAGGATGGCGCCAAGATGGTCAACGCGGTTGCCACCTCAAGCGTTCCCAAGCTCACGATCCTGATCGGTGGTTCGTTTGGCGCCGGCAACTATGCCATGGGAGGGCGGGCCTATGGAGGGCGATTCCTCTGGAGTTGGCCCAACGCGCGAATCTCCGTGATGGGGGGTGAGCAGGCGGCCGAGGTGCTGGCATCGGTCCGGCGCGATACACTGCTCCAACGCGGGGGTTCGTGGCCCGATTCCGAGGAAGCCGCGTTCCGGTCCGCCATACGCCAACAGTACGAAAACCAGGGGGATCCCTACTATGCGACAGCCCGGCTCTGGGATGACGGGATACTGGATCCCGCCGATACCCGTCGCGTGCTGGCGCTTGCGCTCGCACTCGTGAGCGAAGAACCGAAGCCCCGTCCCACTGGACATTTCGGTATCTTCAGGATGTGACGATGGAGACGACCCTCATCGAACGGCGCACCGATCCGGGTGTGGTCACGCTGACCCTGAACCGCCCGGCGGTACGCAATGCGATCGATGGGGCGCTGGTCGAGACGCTACTCAAACGCCTCGAACACCTGGCCGAGGATGCTTCGCTCCGCGCGCTCGTCCTCCGGGGTTCCGGCTCGACCTTTTCATCGGGCGCAGATCTCGCGACCATGCGGCACATGGCAGATGCTGATGCGAGTGAAAACCTGGAGGATGCCCGTCGGCTGCTCTCTCTGATCGCCCAGCTCAACCAGTTCCCGACCCCGACCCTGGCACTCGTCCAGGGGCCGGCATTCGGAGGCGCCCTGGGCCTCATCGCCGCCTGCGACATCGCTCTTGCGGTAGACACTGCGCATTTTGCCCTGAGCGAAGTACGACTTGGACTCATACCGGCAATCATCTCGCCCTATCTGGCACGCGCCATGGGTTTCCGCAATCTCAGACGCTACATGCTGAGTGGTGAACTCTTCGATGCCGGACAGGCACAGGCCATGGGACTCATCCAGATCGTCGCACCCGCCAACCGGATCGAAACCTGCCTCGCGGATCTCCTCGGTGAACTCCTCAAAGGTGGTCCCGAGGCGATTCGGGCGGCCAAAGCCCTCCTCCGCCGCCTGCAGCCTAGCTTTCACGATGAGGTTCGCCTCGCGGACGAAACCCTCGCCTTGATCACCCGCCTGCGCGCAAGCTCGGAAGGTCGGGAAGGATTGAGCGCTTTCCTCGAAAAACGCAGACCCGTCTGGCGGGATCCGGCACCTGATCCGGAGTAGGCAGAGATTCACCTCATGTTCAAAAAAGTATTGATCGCGAATCGGGGCGAGATCGCCTGCCGCATCATCCAGAGCTGCCGCAGACTTGGTCTCTCCCCGATTGCCGTTTATTCCGAATCGGACCGAAACGCCCTTCATGCCGAACTCGCGGATACCGCCTGGCCGATCGGGGGGTCACAACCCCGCGAATCCTACCTCGCCATCGATGCCATTCTGGCTGCTGCGCGTGCGAGCGGCGCGGAAGCCGTCCATCCGGGATATGGGTTCCTGTCCGAACAGGCGGATTTCGCGCGGCAGGTCATCCGGGCCGGACTCGTATTTGTCGGACCGGATCCGGAGACGATCGAACAGATGGGTTCGAAGCGTGCCGCCAAAGCGCTGATGGAAACCGTTGGAGTTCCCGTCGTACCGGGATATGCGGGTGCAGATCAGGATCCGGCCCATCTCATGGATCAGGCCCGGTCGATCGGATTTCCGCTCCTCATCAAAGCCGTGCACGGCGGAGGGGGACGCGGCATGCGCCTCGTGCGGGAAGCCGGGGAGTTTGCCGCAGCGCTCGAAAGCGCGCAGCGCGAATCACTTGCGAGTTTCGGGGACGGATCCGTTTTGCTCGAACGCTATATCGAAAATCCCCGCCACATCGAAGTGCAGGTTCTGGGCGACCGGCACGGCCGGATCGTGCACCTTTTTGAGAGAGAATGCACCCTGCAACGCCGCTACCAGAAAGTATGGGAAGAATGTCCCTCTTCCCTGGCACCGGGCGAATCACGCGAAGCACTCCTCGAGGCCGCTCTCCGCGCGGCGCATGCCGTTCACTACGTCGGAGCCGGCACAGTCGAGTTTGTGGTGGGTCGAACCGGGGAGTTCCACTTTCTCGAAATGAATACCCGCCTCCAGGTGGAACATCCCGTAACGGAACTTGTGACCGGACTCGATCTCGTCGCACTCCAGCTCGAAATCGCCTCTGGACGCCCCATCCCGTTCCGCCAGGAGGAGATCCGGTGCCTCGGACACGCGATTGAAGTGCGGCTTTATGCGGAGAACCCGCAAAAAGATTTTCTCCCGACGGCAGGCCGCCTGGCTCGCCTCGACCTGCCTGATGCCATCCGGGTGGATACGGGTTACCGGGCCGGAGATGAGATCGGCACCGACTACGACGCCCTCATCGCCAAGCTCATCGCACACGGAACCACACGCGCGGCTTCTCTTGCCACTCTCACCCAGGCGCTCCAGGCGACCTGGGTTACTCCTCTTGAAACGAACCTTCCCCTACTCGAAGGGCTCGCGCGGCATCCCGATGTAGCAGCCGGGGTGGTCGATACGGGTTTCATCGCGACCCATCTCGCCGAGCTCATCGCAGAACCCCCACCGACCCTCCACCACTATGCCGCCCTCGCCTGGGCGACGACCCGGACAACTGAGTCGAGCGATCCCTCGCCGTGGGGAGTCCGGGATGCGTTCCGCATGGGACTACTTCCCATAACCTTGCGTTTCGAAGGGCCCACCGGAGCGTTCAAACTCGAGGTCGCATCCTCGCGGGATCCGCGATCCTTGCATCTCATTCTGGATGACGCGGAGCATCGGGTGGAAGCCCGCTGGCTTGCCCCCGAAACCCTTTGGATTGCGGTCGATGGCATCTCCCGGACGGGTCGCGTACGCAGAGCACACAATCGGCTCAGGATTGATTTCGAAACGGGGGCCGTGAACTTCGCAACCCCAATCGATTGCGCATCGCCGGAACGTCGCGCTGAATCGGGGCGAGATCGCCTCGTGAGCCCCTTCCCGGGCCGTGTCGTCAAAATTCCAGTCGAGGTGGATCAACGGGTCGACACCGGTGCCCCACTCGTGATCATCGAGGGAATGAAGATGGAATACACCCTCCGGGCTCCCCATCCGGGACGCATCCGGGCTCTGACCTGCGAGGAAGGCACGGCAGTGGCCATGGACCAGTCGCTCATCGAACTTGATCCGGATCCGATGGTGCCATGAACACGAAGGCGGACGGTGAGATCTCGATCGTCGAAGTGGCTCCCCGGGACGGACTGCAGAACGAGCCCCGTATTGTCCCGACGGATGTCAAGATAGCCTGGATCAACGCCTTGAGCCGCTCGGGTCTCAAGCGGATCGAGGTCACGAGTTTCGTCCGTTCCGACCGGATTCCACAGCTTGCGGACGCCGAGACCGTCCTCGCTCGAATCGATCGCACCCCGGGTGTCGCCTACGGCGCACTCGTTCCGAACCTTCAGGGACTTGAGCGGGCACTCATTCACCGCCCGGATGCGATTGCGCTGTTCACTGCGGCATCTGAGACCTTCAATCTGCGCAACATCGGTGTCGGCATAGAAGAATCCTTTGCGCGATTTGTCCCCGTGATCCGGGGCGCCCAGGAGGCGGGACTTCCCATCCGGGGTTACCTTTCAACCGTGATCGGCTGCCCGTACGAAGGCGTCGTCGATCCGGGAAAAGTCGCTGAACTCGCGGAACGGTTCATGCTGATCGGAGTCGATGAAATCTCGCTCGGGGATACGATCGGTGTCGGCACGCCAGCCCAAGTCCATCGCCTGCTCGATCATGTGGTCCAGCGCGTGCCCGTGACGCGGATTGCGGTTCACTTCCACGATACCTACGGCCAGGCTCTGGCCAATGTATTGGCCTCCCTGGAACGGGGGGTCCATATCATCGACTCGTCCGTCAACGGACTCGGAGGCTGTCCGTTCGCGCCCGGCGCGAGCGGCAATGTCGCAACGGAGGAGGTGGTCTACCTGCTCGAGGGACTGGGTTGTCCAACCGGCGTCAATCTCCCCGCACTGCTCGCGGCGGGAGCACATGTAGACCGGATACTCGGCCGGCCGCCGGTCAGCCGGCTGGCCCGGGTGCCCAGAGAGAGTATCTGGCTTCACCCGGGCGAGATCTGGAACACCCCGACCTGAGAACGGGTGGATCCGCAAGATACCCGGACAACCCCCCCTCCACCTTGAGACACCGATGGGGATCCGTGGGAACGGTCGATCCTGTGCTAGATTAAACGGGACAGAAGACCCTGACTTCGAGACCCCGACGCGTGAACTCGCCCTCTGATCGAAAACCTCCGGCCTGCTTCAAGGCCTATGACATCCGCGGTGCCGTGCCGTCCGAGATCGACGCCGCGCTGACCTCGCGAATCACCCGGGCCTATATCGAGTTTCTGAAACCCAAGCGGGTTGCCATCGGGTACGATGCCCGTCAGACCGGTCCGGAGTTGGCTCGAGCCGCCGAAACGACACTCACGCAAAACGGTGTAGATGTCCTGGCGCTCGGGGCAGTCGCCACCGAGGAGTTGTATTTCGCAACCGCGTCGCTCGGGCTCGACGGCGGAATCATGGTTACAGCCAGCCACAATCCGGCTGGGGACAACGGATTCAAGCTTGTCCGGAGTGAGGCGCGCCCGATCAGTGCGGATACGGGTCTTCACGAGATCGGGATCTCGACCCTGGATCCACCCCCCGAGCACAAAACCCGAACCGGCCGCCTCGAGCGGGTCGACATTCGGCCCAAGCTCGCTCAACATCTGATCGAGCATTTCGGGCCGCGGCAGAGTCGCTCCTTCCGAATTGTCGCGAACGCCGGAAACGGCATGGCCGGACCCCTCATCCAGGAACTCGCACGTCATCTGCCGTTCGAATGGATCTGGCTCCATGAAGTGCCGGACGGACGATTTCCCCACGGCGTGCCGAATCCGCTCCTGCCGGAAAGCCGGAGCGAGACCGCCCAACTCGTCCACGCGACTGGAGCTGATCTCGGTCTCGCCTGGGATGGGGATGCTGACCGCTGTTTCTTCTATGATGAAACCGGACGCTTCATCGAAAGCTATTACCTGGTCGGCCTGATCGCGGCATTCCTCCTGACCGAGCATCCGGGTGCCACGATCGTGCATGACCCGCGACTGGTCTGGAACACACGCGAACTCGTCACGGCGTCCGGCGGACAACCGCTGGTTTGCAAATCCGGGCACGCCTTCATCAAGGAAGCCATGCGGACCAACGATGCACTCTACGGCGGCGAGATGAGCGGGCACCATTACTTCCGCGACTTTTCCTACTGCGACAGCGGCATGATCCCCTGGCTCGTCGTGACACGGCTCATGGCCGAATCCGGGATGCCCCTGTCTCAGCTCGTCGAGGAGCGCATGGCGCGTTATCCGATCAGCGGGGAAATCAACCGTTCGGTGGAGCATCCGGGAGCCATTCTCGATACATTGGCCAAGCTGCACCGCGCGGCCGATACGCTCGCAATCGATCGTCTGGACGGCCTTTCAGTCGAATATGACCACTGGCGTTTCAACGTCCGCGCATCGAACACCGAACCGCTCCTCCGCATCAACCTGGAAGCCCGGGCAGACACACGCCTCCTCGTCCAGAAGACCTCGAGCCTGCTCCGCGAGATCGAACAGGCGAGCCGGACACTCCAGCCGACCGCGCGTTCCACACCCTGACTCCGGAAATCAGCGCCTCGCACACGCCCTTGCGCCCCCCGGAGAAGCCGGTGTCCGGACGCACCAGCCGTCTCGGATGGTGGATCACGCTCTGGGGGCTCGTCTGTACCCTCACCACCCTCGCCTATTGGCCGGGGCTTCCCGGCCTCCTCGTTTTCGATGATGCGCCGGTCCTCGGGCCCTATCTCCGAACCGGCGCCCTGCATCATCCATTCTGGAGTTCGGCCGGACCGCTCGGCCGACCAGTCAGCATGGCCAGTTTCTGGCTCGATCGGCAACTGTGGCCGCACAGTCTCTTCGCCATGAATCTCACAAACGTCTTTTTCCACCTGATCACAGGAACCTTCGCCTGCCTTCTCGCGCACGCCATCTTCCGACAGGCCCAAACCCGGGAATCCACCAGCCGCTGGGCGGGCTTTTGGATCGGTGCTTTCTTTCTCATCGAACCCATGCAAGTCGCGACGGTCCTCTACACGGTTCAGCGCATGGCGATTCTGGCCGCCCTGTTCACTTTCTCCGGCCTCTGGTGCTATTTTGAGGCCCGCACCCGCAGTCAAAAAGGCCAACCCGCCGCGTCCTGGTTTCTCCTCGCACTCCTGCTCTGCCCGCTTTTGGCCGTCTTCAGCAAAGAAAATGGAGCCCTCGCACCCGTCCTGGCCCTGGCTGCGGAACTCATTTTCTTCCACTTTCACGGACCGAAGCGGATTCAGCGGCTGCTCATCGTTTATTTCGGCGCCCTCAGCGTCCTGGCTCTGGTCCTCATCGGGCGTGCGATCGTCGAGCGGAGCTTTATCCTGGCGGGATTTGCCGGACGCGGGTTCACGCTCGGCGAGCGACTGCTCACCGAATCGCGGGTACTCATCCGCTACCTCCTCATGCCATTCCTTCCCACCGCATCCCGAATCAGTTTCTTCCATGATGATCTTGCCCTCTCGCATAGCCTCGTGCGTCCGCTCTCGACCGCATTCGCGTGCCTGGCCCTCACCCTCCTTCTGGCACTCGCCTTGGCGCTTTGGAAACGACGTCCGCTCGTCACCTTCGGGATCGCCTGGTTTTTCATTGGACAACTCCTCGAATCCACCTTCATCCCGCTCGAGATCATGTTTGTGCATCGGAACTACCTGCCCGTATTCGGGCTCCTCGTGGCGGCCGCAGACGGACTCCGTGCGATCGTACCGATTGCCCTGCGCGCACTCCGCAACCGTTCGTCCGGAAGCTCCGGTAGCTGGCTCGCACGCCTCGCTCCACTGCCGATCTGGATGCTCTTCGCAGTCCTCTCTCTCTATCAGGCGAGCCTTTGGAGCCATCCGTTCCGATTCTACCGTCTGGGCGTCCAAACCCACCCGCTCTCGGCAACCGCGGTTTCGGGGCTCGCACAGGTGGAGTTTGATCGGGGTGAGCCGCGTTCAGCCATGAGACTCCTCGGGAGATCCGGGATCGTGGGCGCCGGATTGCAGGCGGATGTCTATCGTTGCAGGATACGTGGCCGGCTTACGGCTCGCGAACTCAGTCCAACCCTGATCCCGGCTCGCGCGGCGCATTTTTCCGCCTATCCGATCACGACCCTTAACCAACTCGCCATCTTAGGTCTCACGGGACGCTGCGCGTACTCCCGCCATCTCTTTCTTGCGCTCATCGAGCGGGCACAATCCGTCCGGAGTCTGCGCCCGCATAACCGGTTTTTGCTCTCCATCTATCTCGGTTACGAAAACGAACGACTGGGCCGCCTCATCCCGGCATTAAACGCACTTGAGATGGCCTCAATCGCGCGCGCGGGATCGCCCCTGCCTTGGATCCTCGGGGCGCGCTGGCTCCTCCAAGGCGGTAAGCCAGCACGGGCCCGGCGCTGGCTCGAACGGGGTCGCCTGAGGCTGTCTCACGCCCCTGCCCTCAAACCCGCCTGGATGGCACTCGCGAAACGGCTGGATCAAACGGATGAGAAGGGCACAGACGGTCTTCGGCCTCAACCCGAAAGCCGGGAGTGAGCGGCCGCCAGGTCGGCAACCTCAGAGCGGAACCGCGCCCAGGAATGCGCCTCGGCAAACTTCCGGCAGGCGGTCATGCTGCTTCCCAAAGGTTGAGACAAGACTTCGAGAATCTCGTGAACGAGGCCATCGTAATCCCCTGGCGGGACGAGCCGTCCGCTTGCGGGAACGGAGACGGCATCCGGGATGCCACCTGTGGCAAAGGCAACGGTCAACAATCCGTGTGCGGCCGCCTCGAGTGCCACCAAGCCGAACCCTTCGAGATCCCCGGGACGCTCGATAGCCGGAAAGATGTGGACATCGGCCGCCGCATACGCCAGGCTCAAGGGGACGCCCGTGAGTGTTCCCAGGAAATGCACGCGCCCGGCAAAACCCTGACGGACGGCGCGCTGCAGGAGATCCGCCTGGGTTTCTGCTCCTTTGCCGAGGGCGAGGACGGGGGGAGCACCCACAATCACGAGATGGGCGCGCGGCTCTGCGGCGACGAGTGGCGCCAGCGCCTGCTCGATGAACGGCGCGAGACCCTTGCGGGAGGTGAGCCGCCCCACGAACAAAAGAATGCGTGCATCTTCCGGCAACCCGTGGGTGCGCCGGAACCGAATCCGTTCCTCCGAGGCCGGTAACACGGGAAGATCGACCCCCGGGTGGATGCAAACGATGTTCCCGCCTGCCGCACCGAGCCGCCCGGCCGCCAAGGCGGTGGCGCGGCTGTTTGCGATGACACCGTCCAGGCGACGGAGGGCTGGGACGAAAAAAGAGCGATACACCGGGTGGCGGGTGGCGACATCGAGTCCGTGTACGAATGCCCAGGCCGGGCAGCCGGCTCTTCGCGCCGCACCAAACGCGGCAGGTGCCATCGCCCCGCTGCCCGCAAGCACCCAGGCAGGCCGGAGTCGTCCGGCAGTCTGAACCGCCTGAATGGCCGACACCGCGAAAAAGGCACTTTTGGGTTGTGGGGCGATGCCACGGTAATCGAAGCCGTCTCCCTGCCTGCCCGCCCCCTTCGGTCCGATCACGTTTACCTCGAAGTCCAAAGAGAGTGCCCGAACGGCCTCCGCAACCACCCGTTCGATCCCGCCGATCGTAGGCGGGAAGTTGCGTGTCAAAACGAGGAGGTGGGCATGAGGCGGCGATGCGCCTCCTTTGGTCTCACGATCCGGATTCACGATAGAGCAGCGTTGTGACCTGTTCCGAGACGAGTCCGATCAAAAACGTGAGAACCGCCGTGATCCAGAGCAGGACACTCATGTTGGTGAGGAGATCCGCCGTCCAGTAGGTATAGCCATAGCGCAGAAGTCCCAGCAAAAAGAGGGACAGGCTGATCGGGAAAAATATTTTGAGCGGGGAATAGAGAACTCCGATCCGGAAGATGATCAGGAGAAACTTGACACCATCTTTCATCGGATGCAGGTGACTTTGGTTTGCAAGCCGTGGGGGCGCATGAAAGGGAACATAGCAGATGGGGTAGCCGACCCGGAAAAAAGCCATGGTGATGGTGGTGGGATACGAAAATCCGTTGGGCAGAAGGTAAAGGAAGCGCCGGAAAAGATCCGCGCGCACGGCACGAAACCCGCAAGTGAGATCCAGCACCCGGTGTCCCACCACCCAGCTCGAAAGGTGGTTGTAAAACGCGTTTGCGAACGCACGCAGACGATTGGTCTGGGATCCGCAATCGCGCGCACCGACCACCATCGCGTAACCCGCCGCAAGCGGGGCCACCAGTCGGTCAATGTCTTCCGGCAGGTGCTGCCCGTCGGCGTCGAGGAAAACGAGGATCTCACCCACGGCCGCACGCGCTCCACTCTTCACGGCCGCGCCGTTACCGAGCGAGTAGGGGTGGGACACCACGCGTGCCCCCGCCTCCCGCGCCACCCGGGCTGTCTCATCAGTCGATCCATCGTCGACCACAATAAGTTCCGCCTCCGGGTGGAGCGTCCGGATCCTGGGGAGAAGCGCGGGCAGAATCGATGCCTCATCCTTGGCAGGAAGAATAATGCTGAGGGCGGGGCCGGATTGGGGCATGGGTGAGCCTTTCGGATGTATCACTGCATCATAGGGCAAAGAGGAAGATCGGGGAAGCCGGATGGAGCAGCATCCGGCCGGACCCGATCGCGTGGCCCGGAGGCAACCCCTTGTGCAGTGTCCATGCTATGATTGCCCAAAGAATTTCAGCCAAGCCGCGGTGCGCCGCGGAGGTCGGAGTCCATGGCAACCCAGGCGGCCGCAACCCCCCCAGGCCGGAGTGCACCGGGATCCCTGATACAGGCCCTGGTGGCACAGGGGTTGCTCGCGGATGCCCGTGCCCGTCAGCTCGATCAGGAAGCCCGCGCGACCAACACCCCGCTGATCGCCTACCTCGTCGAACACGCGAGCCTGTCCGCACGCGATCTGGGGCTCGTTGCATCGAATTGCTTCGGCAGGCCACTCATGGATCTCAGTGCGGCCGTGATCGACCCTGAATGCATCAAAAAGATCGACGAGAAACTGATCCAGACCCACCGCGTCCTGCCGTTCTTTGAACGCGGGACCACGCTCTACATTGCGGTTTCCGATATCGGCCAGACCCAGGTACTCGACGAGATCCGATTCAAGACCGGACGGGCGATCGAGACCGTCCTGGTCGAGCACGACAAGCTCCAGCGCGCCATCTCGGACCAGGTTGAAAGCATCAATGGGATCATGCCGGGTGCGGGCAGCGACGAGGCAAACCTCCTCAACGAGGTCGATCTCGACTCGAGTGCCGAAGCCGCGAGTCCGAGCATCGAGGTGGGCGCAAGTCAGGATGACGAACAACCGATCATCCGCTTCGTCAAGAACACCATTCTGCACGCTATCCAGAAAGAAGCCTCGGACATCCATTTCGAACCGTACGAAAAGTTCTACCGCGTGCGCATGCGGATCGACGGCATGCTGCGCGATTACAGCCACCCGTCGGTCCAGTTCAAGGAACGTATCGCAGCCCGTATCAAGGTGCTCGCCCGCCTCAATATCGCGGAACGCCGCCTGCCCCAGGATGGCAAACTGCGGGTCAACCTCGGCAAACAGCGGGCAATCGACTTCCGCGTAAGCAGCATTCCGGCCGTCTACGGGGAGAAGATCGTACTCCGGCTTCTCGACGCCAGCATGTCCCAGATGGGCATCGAGTCGCTCGGATTCGAGCCGGCTCAAAAGGATGTCTATCTCCATGCGCTCAACCAGTCGCATGGCATGATCCTGGTCACGGGCCCGACCGGAAGCGGCAAGACCGTGACCATGTACGCCGGGATCAATCACCTCAACACGAACGAGCGCAACATCAGCACCGCCGAGGACCCAGTCGAAATCCAGCTTCAAGGCGTGAACCAGGTCAATGTCCACCCCGCGATCGGACTCGGATTCGCCGAGGCGCTCCGGGCTTTCCTCAGGCAGGACCCCGACGTCATACTCGTGGGCGAAATCCGGGATCTTCCGACAGCCGAGATTGCCGTCAAAGCCGCGCAAACCGGACATCTGGTCCTGTCGACCCTGCACACGAACGATGCGCCCCAGACTCTCACCCGCCTGCTCGACATCGGCGTGCCGGCTTATTCGGTCGCGGATTCGATTCACCTCATCATCTCCCAAAGGCTTGCACGCAAACTCTGTGAACACTGCAAACAGCGCGCCAATCTGACTCCTCAGGCACTGGGTGAGGCTGGTTTTCCGCCGGAACTCATTACTCAATCACTCCGGCTCTTCCACGCGAACCCTGACGGTTGCGCCCAATGCCAGCAGGGATACCGGGGACGGGTCGGCATCTATCAGGTGTTCCCGGTTTCGGATGCGATGTCTGAGCTCATGATGAACCGTGGAAACGCCATCCAGATCGCAGCTCAGGGCAAAAGCGAGGGCATCTGGGATCTCAGGCGCGCCGGTCTCGAAAAGGTGGCGCATGGGGTCACCTCTCTTGAAGAGATCGATCGGGTGATCTCCATTTAGCAGGCGGGTCAAACATGGCAACCAAAGCAAAAACGCGGATCATGACTTTCCAGTGGGAGGGGCGGGATCGCCGGGGCAACCGGGTACGCGGGCGCGAGCCTTCGGTCGCCGAAGCACTCCTGCGTAACCAGCTCCGCGGCCAGGGGATCACAGTGACCCGGGTCCGGCGCGAACGCTTCAAATCGGCGCGTGGGCGGCGGATTCGCCCCCGCGACATCGCCAGCCTCACCAGACAGCTCGCGACCCTCACGGGCGCCGGCGTGCCGATCGTCCAGGCGCTCGATATCATCGGGACGAGTGACAGCAATCCGCGCATGCAAAACCTGGTCGGTCGCCTCAAGACCAACGTGGAAAGCGGAACCGCTCTGTCCAAGGCACTGTCCGAGTATCCCAAGTACTTCGATCCGCTCTTCGTCAATCTGGTGCAAGCCGGCGAACACTCGGGACAGCTCGAACAGCTGCTCGAGAAGATCGCGACCTACAAGGAAAAAATGGAGTACATCAAGTCGAAGATCAAAAAGGCGATGTTTTATCCGGCATCGGTCATCGCCGTAGCCGTGCTCGTCATGACTGTCATGCTGATCTGGGTTATCCCGGAGTTCCAGAAACTCTTCAACGGCTTCGGCGCCTCCCTGCCGGCTTACACCCGGATGGTCATCGACCTGTCGAAAAGTGTCCGCGACTACGCGCTGGTCTACGTTCTCGTCGTGGCTGCCCTGATATCCACCATCACCTGGCTGTACCGTCGGTCGCCCGCGTTCCGTCTCCGCGCCGACCAGACCTTGCTCCGGATTCCAATCATCGGAGCGATTCTCAAGAAAGCCATCATTGCCCGGTTTGCGCGCTCGCTCGCTACCATGTACGGGGCGGGCGTACCCATGGTCGAAGGCCTGGAAATCATCGCCGGAACGGCCGGTAACCGCGTCTATGAAATCGGGATCCGGCAAATCCGCGACCAGGTGGCTACCGGACGCAGCCTTCAGGAAACCATGAAACAGGCTGATCTCTTCCCGAACTCGGTGGTCCAGATGATCGCGATCGGCGAGCAGTCCGGAAAAATCCAGGACATGGCCAACAAGGTCGCGGTGATCTACGAGACCGAGGTCGACAACGCGGTCGAGACCCTGAGCACCCTCCTTGAACCGATCATCATCGTGGTCTTGGGCATTATCGTCGGTAGTCTCGTGGTAGCCATGTACCTTCCGATCTTCAAGCTGGGTTCCGTGGTGGGCTAGGGCCATTTCCAACGCTTCGATGACACACCCCGAGGTTCCCAACCTCAAGACGGCTCCGTGATCGACGTACCGGCCCGGCTCACTGCGTGGTATCTCGTCACCGCCGGGATTCTGGGTCTTGTGGTGGGCAGTTTTCTGAATGTCGTGATCTATCGCCTGCCACGCATGCTCGAAACCCGTTGGCGTCGTGACTGCGCCGAGCTCGGGGGTGCGGCGACCGAGACCGGCCCGGTCTTCAATCTCGCCTACCCCGGCTCGCACTGTCCGAGATGTGCGCACCCCATCCCACCCTGGGCCAATGTGCCCGTCCTGAGCTGGATGCTCCTGCGCGGCCGCTGCCATTTCTGCCACCAGGCAATCAGCGTGCGCTATCCCTTGGTTGAACTCGCGGCCGGAATTGGAGCCTTCCTCTGCGCTTTCGGGTTCGACCACCCGCTCCAGGCGATTGGCGCCATGGTGCTCGTCTGGATGCTGATCGCCCTTGCTCTCATCGATTTCGATCACCAAGTCCTGCCGGACAGCATCACACTTCCGGGACTCTGGCTGGGACTCGTCCTGAACAGTTTCGATACGTTTGTCACGCTGAGGTCGGCGCTCTGGGGGGCAATCGCAGGCTATCTCTTTCTCTGGGCCGTGTATCAGGCCTTCCGGCTCCTGACCGGAAAAGAGGGTTTGGGGTACGGTGACTTCAAGCTCCTGGCTCTTCTCGGCGCCTGGCTTGGAGCCATGAGTCTCGTACTGATCATCCTCGCAGCATCCGCCATCGGGGCGTTGACCGGAATCGGACTCATCGCGACCGGCCGGCATAAGCGAGAAGAGCCCCTGCCCTTCGGGCCCTTTCTCGCGGGCGCCGGAATCCTTGCGCTGGCCTTCGGGCCGCACCTGATCGCACTCTGGCTCACCGGCCTTCACGCTTCATGATCCGACCCTATACGGTTGCCCTGACTGGAGGTATTGCAAGCGGGAAAACCGTTCTTGCCCGATCTTTGGCCGACGCCGGAGCATTTGTCATCGACGCCGACCGGATCAGCCGGAATCTGACGGAGCCCGGCACCACGCTCCACGACACGATGCGAGGGATCCTCGGCGATCGCTATTTCGGGGCAGATGGCGCAATGGATCGCGGACGCGTGCGGATGGCCCTCGTCCATGATCCGGAGATCCGGCATCGCCTCGAAACCCTTCTCCATCCGAGAATCTGGGTGGCGCTCGCAGAGGCGGTCACGACCTCGGGGGCGGAGTCGATCATCGCCGTGATTCCGCTTCTGGCCGAATCGGCCGGCACCTGGCACATCCCGATCGACCGGATCCTCGTGATTGACTGCCGGGTAGAGACCCAGATCCAACGTCTCCTGACCCGTGATGGATTGTCTCCGGAAGATGCGCGGGGCCTGCTCGCGCTTCAGACATCGCGGACGGAGCGGCTCGCCTTGGCTGACGATCTTGTGGTCAACGAAGGGGCCCTGGATGCATTACCCGATTTCGCCCGCATCCTTGCCCGTGACTATGCTGCAAAGGGGCGCACGCAGATCCCGCAGGCCGGATGCCCCTCGTGAGCAAGTCGATTTTCACAACCGGACCCGAATCGGGCAGGCGCTGCATATACGAACATCCCCTGAATGAGCGGATCCGTCTTTTTCTGCGCCTCGAGTGGCTGTTCCTGCACAACCGGGATCTCAGCCAGGTGGCGGGAGCGGGCGCCTGCCATGCACGGATCGGTCATCTCCTCGATCTTGGAACCCTGCTCCAGCGCGGCGACATCCGCAAGGAGATCCTGCGCGAGTTCGAACGCGTCCAGCTCACTTGGAATCAGCTTCGCACACTTCCCCACCTCGATCCCGAACGGCTCGACCACCTGCTCGCCGAGTTCTCCGAGAAAACCCGTGCACTGCTCGACCCCAAGGAGCGTCTGGGGGAAGGCTTGAAAAACTGTGAACTCCTCAATCTCGTGAAAAGCAAATCGGTCCTGCCCGGAGGAGCCACTGACTTCGATGTTCCGGCCTACGGTCGTTTCATACAGATCGACCCGGCCGCACGCCAGGCGGCACTGGATGCCTGGTACGGCGAACTTGCACCGATCGAAACCGCTGTACTCTTCTATCTCAAATTGCTGCGCGAAAGTGCCACATTCACGGAACGGACCTCGCCCACCGGGGGATTCGAGGAGGATCTCACCCCGCTCGCCGCGATGAGTCTCATCCGGATTGCTCTCGAGCCTGACTGCGATTGCTTTCCCGAAGTCAGCGCCAACCGGCACCGGCTGTTCATCCGTTTTCTGGCCCAGCCCAACCTCTGCGAGCGCCCGATTGC
>JAJZBR010000079.1 GCA_021798795.1 Pseudomonadota bacterium | reverse complement strand
CCCGGAGGGCCGGAATGAAGCGCGGTTTCGAGCCGGATCAGCGCATCCGGCGAGCCTGAGGCCACTACCTCGACACGACCATCCGACAGGTTGCGCACCCAGCCCCGTATTTTGAGCGTCTCGGCACAACGCTCGACGAAAAAACGGAATCCCACGCCCTGCACCCGACCCGAGACCCAAAATCGCCTGGTGTGGATCTCCTCATGGGAGACGGGTTCGGCGTTCATCTGAGATCCTCGGCCGGGGTGGGCAAACTGTGATTATACCGACGGACGGTTTCACGATCTGGCTCCTTCATCTGGGCATCTCTAAAAATACCCTCCGTGAAATTTACTGGATTGGTCGACCAGCTGGCGTTGCGAGGCGTTATCTCCAGAAGTAATAATGAACGAGCGATGAGAAAGGAGCGGATTCAACCATGAAGCGCAACTTCAACTCACCCGGGAGCGACACTACCAGATGCACGCATGGGCAAGGCAGGATTTCACCCGAGCGAGACAGCCGCGCAGTGAGGTGGACCCCAACCCTTGGACAGAACCTCCGGATCTTTAAGTGGATTGTCCGCCGGGTTGATCCGGCGGCTTGTCCGAGAGACACCCCAGCATCAGCCTGCCATGGGGTTTGTCGGTCGAGTGCCGGATGACGTCTGTCATTATTGTAGACATCGAAGTATGGGGCAAGAGAGACTCGGGCTTCACGAATTGATTCATAGGCCTTGAGATACACCTCCTCGTATTTGACGCTGCGCCAGTGGTGTTTGGCGAACGCCTTGTCCCGCCAGCGTCCCTTGCCGTCCATGCCGATGGCAATTGGATGGAGCTCTAGAACCCCCAGGAACGCTTCGCTTGTGAGTTGCGTCGCGGATGCCGTTGTCAGTGGCATCCCCGCAGCTGTTGCGATGAATATCGCTCCAGCGATCTACGGCCATGCTCATCTCTGAGCAGTGACCGGGATGCTTATCTTGTTCTCAGGTACTCCGCAGGCGTGACCATGCGCGTTCCCTTGTGCGCGCCGAGAGTCAATAAATCCTTGTCGCCTGCAACCAGCAGATCCGCTTTCGCAAGAGCGGCGCACTCCAGAAACATATCGTCGCGAGGATCACGGCATACCTTTACCGTGCACTGAATCTTTACACGGACGCCACGCGCCAGAATCGCTTGCAATGCCGATGTCGCCCTGTGCCTTTCCCAAGAGAACTTTTCCGTGAGGACACGCACAATCTCCGTGTCAATCTCATCGCAGGTGGCAATTACGTCTTCGCTCATCGCTTGTTCGAGCGCCAAAGTCGGCGTGCCGCGGTGTTTCGCAAACTGAAGCGCGGAAACCCAGACATTTGTGTCGATAACGAGGATCACCCGTTAGACCGTACCCTTCTGCGGCGCGGCTTCTCGACACGTACTTCTTTAATGAGCCGGGGTACATCAGCCTCGGTGTAGCTCTTCGGGTTGCGGCCTGCCGCATATTCGCCCAGCTCATTCAGCGTCGTTCGCGCTTGCTGCGCAGAATAGGTGCGAAAGGCTTCCCGGAATAGTTCGCTCATGGTGCGGCTGTCCCTTTGAGCCAGCGCCTCGGCCTTTTGCGCCAGTTCGGGCGGCAAGCTGATCGTATAGACCTTCGATTTCCTTGCAGCAGCGGTAGCCATATCCGAATATTACACTGTAATGGAATCCATTACAAGAGCATCACGCAGGGTGCGCCTAGTTCGCGCTATGGTCTAGATTCTATTCAGAAACTGAGTGACCACTCCAGCGACATGAAAAAGTACTGAACAAATCCATTCGAACCTGATACGGTTGGAACGCTTTCTCTGTCTTCGAACAGGTCGACCAGCTTCTTCCGGGGGCCCAAACCATATGCAACCAGCCCCTTTCTTATTGGAAACCATCCAGAACCGAACACCGGTCAAGGGCGATCGGGGCTCCTTGGGCTCCCTGGTTGTCGAGCCGTTCCAGAATGACGACGAGAAGGATCTCTGGTCCCGGGTGGTCAAGGCCCATCACTACTTGGGTTTCGGTCGCCTGTTCGGACATCAGATCAAATATCTGGCCCGTCTGGGCGGTCAGGTGGTCGCCGCCCTCTCCGTTTTCCCAACCGGCCCAAAAACTCCGGTCCCGGGACGACTGGACGCACTGGAACGCTTCGGAGCGGTCCCCTTATCTTCACCGGATCGTGAACAACAGCCGCTTCCTGATCCTCCTGATGGGAGACAGGTTCGGCGTTCACCTAAGATCCTCGCTCGGTTTGAGCAAACTGTGATTATACCGACGCACGGTTTCACGATCTTGCTGCTCGAATGAACTATTCCGGCTGTGCTATCCCCCAAACAACATCGACTGGCGAACGATGGCTATCATTCATGGAACGTTGAAACTGATTGAGACAGGCGTACCGGAGGGACCGGGAAACCCACTCCACGCTTCACCTGGGGCAACCATCCGAAGCATTTGATGGGGATTCAAGCTGGATTTCGCACAAGAATCTCCGTACCAGACGATAGAAGATCCAAGCGTCATCGAGCGTATACTGAATGGGGCAGCTGATTGGATCCCTCGGAATCATGCGATGCACAACCTGCTCTCGCTGCGGCATGATGCGCCCGAAGTGAGACTCGCCGGGGATGGCATGCGGGAGCGCAATCGATGGGCACCCTTTCCCCCACAGGCTGATACACCCGACCGCCCAACCTGGCGCGATCCCGCGTCGGGGCGTGCCGGGATGCGGATCCGACGCGGATGACAAGCAGATCCACCGCCTTCCGTTACCGGTCGGGTGGATAGGAACACCGTGAATACCCTCATTCTTTCACGTCTCCAGTTCGCGTTGACAGCCCTGTTTCACATTCTCTGGCCGGTTTTGACCATCGGTCTGTCTCTATTTCTCGTGCTGAACGAAGCGCTTTGGATCAAAACCCGGGATCCCGACTACTACCGCCATGCACGTTTCTGGACCAAACTGTTCATCCTGAACTTCGGAATCGGGGTCGCGACGGGAGTTCCACTGGAGTTCGAGTTTGGCACGAACTGGGCACCTTTTTCCCGGGCCATGGGAAACTTCTTCGGCAATATCCTGGGCTTCGAAGGCGCCATGGCCTTCATGCTCGAAGCGGGATTTCTGGGCATCATGCTGTTCGGCTGGCGCCGGGTCGCACCCAGGATCCACCTCTTTGCAACCGCCATGGTTGCACTCGGCGCTTCGCTTTCCGCATTCTGGATCATGGTCGCAAACAGCTGGATGCAGTCGCCTGCAGGGGGCGTGATGCGGGATGGACGGTTTATCGTGACGAGCTATACCCGCGCCATTTTCAATCCCTATGCGCTCTGGTCCATCGGGCACATGTGGTTTGCCTGTCTTGAAACCTCACTGCTCGTCATCGGCGCGATCTCTGCTTATTACATCTGGCGTGGGCGGGCACCAGCCTTTTTCCTGAAATCGCTGAAACTCGCAATCATCGCCGGGATTGTGGTCGCTCCCATGCAGATTTTTCTGGGAGACGGGAGCGGACGTGTGATCTTCCAGTATCAACCGACCAAGGGCGCAGCGATCGAAGGCCACTGGGCAACCAATCCACCCGGAACCTCCGCAGCCTGGGCTCTCGTGGCCTGGCCGAGCGCCCAAGAACAGAAAAACATCTGGGCCTTGAAAATTCCAGATGTCCTGAGTCTGCTCGCCACCCATCGGCTGACGGGTCGCGTAAAGGGCCTCCGCGCCTTCCCGCGCCGCGATCAACCTCCCGCGCTCCCTCTTCTTTTCTACGCATTCCGTCTCATGGTCGCGATCGGGTTTTACGTCTTTGGACTCATGCTCTGGAGCCTCTGGCTCTGGTGGCGCAAGCGACTCCGCCCGGACCGAATCCGGACCAACCGGCTGTGGCTCAAAGCCTGGATGAGTGCACTGCCTTTGGGATATGTGGCTGTCGAATGCGGCTGGATCGTGCGCGAGGTCGGCCGCCAGCCCTGGATCGTGCAGGGAATCATGCGGACGGCCCAGGGGGTTTCCCACCTCAACCCGGCGGTGGTCGTTTTTTCATCGCTGGGCTACCTCATTCTCTACACAATTCTTTTCGTCACCTTCGTGCTTTTTTTCCGCCGGATCATCCGCCAAGGTCCCGACCTCACACTGAATCCGCCTCCCCTTGCATCTGAGATACCCCTCGGCATCGAACGCCGAGACGCTCCTCCGCATCCCTTGGATGAATCCTGAGTTCCATGTCCGCAGCCGCCCACCTGCTCGGAAACATATGGTTCGGACTGATCGGTCTCATCCTTGCACTCTATGTCGTTCTGGATGGATTCACGCTCGGCGTGGGCATGCTGTCGCTCTTCTCTCCGACCGACGAGCGCCGCGGCATTCTCATGGGAACGCTTGGAAGCGTCTGGGATGCGAACGAGACCTGGCTCGTCCTTCTTGGCGGTGCGCTCTTCGGCGCCTTCCCTGCCGCGTATGCACTCCTGCTCCATGCCCTCTATATCCCCATCGCACTCATGCTGTTCGGAATGGTGCTCCGCGCGTCCTCCTTCGAGTTCAGGGAGCACGCCCGTGACAAACGGCTCTGGAACCTGTTCTTTGCGCTCGCCAGTTTTGCGATCGCACTCGCCCAGGGACTCGCATTGGGTACCGTGCTTCAGGGCATCCCCTCCCGCAACGATCACTTTACGGGGTCGATTCTGGGATGGATCGCACCCTTCCCCCTCGCGGTCGCCGCAGGGGTCGCAGCAGGCTATGGCCTGCTCGGATCCACCTATCTCGTTCTCCGAACCGACGGGATCATACAGGAACGGGCGCGCCGGGCAAGCTTCGGACTTGCCGCCATAACCTTCCTCGTGGCTGCAATCGTGACCATCTGGACTCCTTTTCTCTACCCCGCGGTCGCGGCAAAGTGGTTTGCGATCCCCACGCTCTACCTGATCGCTCCCCTGCCGCTTCTTGCGCTCGGAGCTTTCTGGATCCTGATCTCGGCCTTGAGGCGGCACCGGGAGGTTCTCCCGTTCGCCGCCACCGTGGCGATTTTCCTGACCTCGTTTGCCGGATTGGCCGTGAGCCTGCACCCGTATCTGGTCCCCCCAGACCTCACGGTCTTTGAGGCAGCCGCATCGCCCCTGACACTGGTGTTCATGCTGGCCGGCATCGGTCTCCTGCTTCCGATCATGATGGTCTACAACGGTTACCAGTATCTGGTCTTTCGGGGCAAGATCACGACCGGGAGCGGCTATTCGCATTGACCGGGATGTCAAGGCCCGATCCCGACGATCCGCCCTAGCCGGGTTCCTCAGGATGCGTCACATAGAGCGGTTCGAGTCCTCCGCCTGATGCGGTGACTCCCGTTTGGTGCGAGCGGTGGACGCGAGAGGCGAGATG
>JAJZBR010000078.1 GCA_021798795.1 Pseudomonadota bacterium | reverse complement strand
GGGAACACGGAGGAACGACCCACCCCAACAAGGATCGCCGGGGTCATCGTCGACCCTCCTATTCGTGCGGCCTGAGCCAGCTCCCCCGCCATCACATCCAGTTCCGGAACGCCTCGAGCGCATCGGGGTTGGCGAGGGCCCCGGTATTCGTCACCGCCTCCCCCCGGATCACCTGGCGCACGGCCATCTCGCTGATCTTGCCGCTCCGAGTCCTCGGAATATCCGGCACCGCGAGAATCCTGGCTGGCACGTGACGGGGCGAGAGCGCATCACGGATCCGGGTCCGGATGCGATGCTCGAGATCCGGATCGAGCCTGCGTCCGGGCCGCATGACGACGAAGAGGAGGATCCGCTCGGTGCCTTCGGAGGGCTGGCCCACGGCCACCGCCTCCGCGATCTCTTCGAAAGTCTCGACTTGGCGGTAGAGTTCGGCCGTCCCGATGCGGACCCCGCCCGGGTTGAGGACCGTGTCGGAACGTCCCTCGATCACGATCCCGTGAGCGGGGGTGAGCCTTGCGAAATCACCGTGGCACCAGATCCCCGGGAAACGCTCGAAATAGGCCGCCCGGTAGCGCGCTCCTCCGGGATCATTCCAGAATCCGAGCGGCATCGTGGGAAAAGGAAGGGTACAGACGAGTTCACCCGTCGCATCCGTGAGAGGATGGCCCGTGGGGTCGTAGATCTCGACCCGCATGCCGAGCCCGCGCGACTGGATCTCGCCCCGCCGGATGGGAACAGTCGGATTGCCGAGTGCGAAGCAAGAAACGATGTCGGTCCCCCCCGAAATCGAACAGAGCCGCACCCCGGGCCGCAGTTTCTCGTAGACGTAATCGAACTGTCCGGGGGCGAGCGGAGAACCGGTCGAGAGGATCGTGGAAACGGAGGCGAGAGTATGCCCTCTTCCGCGCGAGACGCCGCTCTTCTCGAGCGCGAGAAGATAGCGCGCACTCGTCCCGAAGATCCGGATGCCTTCTTCATCCGCCATCTCGAGCAGCACGGTTGGAGTGGGATGGGTGGGCGAGCCGTCATAGAGGACCAAGGTCGCCCCGAGGGCGCGGGCGGAGACGAGCCAGTTCCACATCATCCAGCCGGTGGTCGTGTAGTAAAACACCCGGTCCCCGGAACCGATGCCGGTATGGAGCCCCTGCTCCTTGAGATGCTGGAGGAGCACCCCCCCCTGGCGGTGAATCATGCACTTCGGTTTCCCGGTCGTGCCCGAGGAATAGAGGATGTAGAGCGGATGGTCGAAGGGCAGGGGCCGGGTCGAGGGCATGCCTTGCGTGTCCTGGAGGACATCGCGGTAGTCGATCGAGTTCGGCAAGCCTGTGAGATCCGCATCCGGATTGAGGTAGGGCACGACGATCGTACGCTTGAGGGAAGGCAGCCTCCCGGCGATCGCGCGCACCCGGTCGCGGACGTCGTGGCGCTTGCCGGCATAGGGATAGCCGTCGATCGCGACCAGTGCCTTGGGCTCGATCTGGCCGAAACGGTCGATCACCCCCTCCACTCCGAAGTCAGGCGAGGCGCTCGAGAAGACGGCGCCCAGGCTGGATGCGGCAAGAAGCGTGATCACGGCTGCGGGATGATTCGGAAGATAGGCGGCGACCCGGTCGCCTACCCCGATCCCAGCTGCTTCGAGATCCCGGGCGAGGGCGCCGACCGCATGGGCGAGCTCGCGGTTCGTGAGCGTGCTCCGGTGCCCCTCCTCGTTCCGGAAGATGATCGCGAGCCCATCGGGCGGTGGGACCTGGATCAGGTGGGCGGCATAGTTGAGCGTTGCTCCCGGGAACCAGCGCGTCTTGGGCATCGGCCCCTCGAACACCTGGCTCGCGGGAGTTTCGAAGCGGACTTGGAAGAAATCGGCCAGGGCGGGCCAGAACCGGTCGGGGTGGGCAATCGACCACTCCCAGAGCCCTTCATAGCCCGCTCCCATGGACTCGCCCTGATCCCGCATCCGTTTCTCGAAGCGGGCCATGAGACTTTGTGTGCGCTCTCCGGGACCCGGCTCCCAGAGAATTTCGCTCACGGCTCCGCGCCCTGCCGGTCGAGTTCAGCCAGAAGTTCGGGGATCACCTCGAAGAGATCACCCACGAGCCCGATATCGGCGACCTTGAAGATCGGTGCCTCGGGATCCTTGTTCACGGCCACGATGGTCCGCGCATCCCGGATACCCGTCAAATGCTGGATCGCGCCGGAGATGCCAAAGGCCAGATAAAGCTCGGGTGCGATGATCTTGCCGGTCTGCCCGACCTGGAGATCATTCGGCGCATAGCCCGCATCCACCGCCGCGCGCGAAGCCCCGATCGCCGCATGAAGGCGCTCGGCCAGACGTTCGAGGAGGGCGAAGTTCTCGCGGCTCCCGAGCGCGCGCCCCCCTGAGACGACCCGGCGGGCGGACTGGAGATCGGGCCGGTCGCTCGGATCGACCGCGAGCGCCACAAAACGCGCGGTCTCGGGAAGGGTTTCGGGAATCGGGCACGGCTCGACCGGAATCCCGCCACCGGCCCCGGGTGCCACCGCCTGCCAGGAGGCGAGCCGCACGGTCAAAAGGACGGGCATCCCATCCGGCACCGTAACCACGGTATGGATGTTGCCAGCGTAGATGCCGCGTTTGAAGGTGCGGGCACCCATCACCTCGAGCACATCACTCACCATGGGAGTCTTGAGGAGCCCCGCGAGTCGCGGCAGGACGTCCCGACCATAGCTCGTTCCCGGCATGAGGACATGCGCGTAGCGCCGTGCCCGTTCGGCGACGAGCCCGGCCACCAGGGTTGCCGTGGGATGCGCAAGCCGCGGATCGTCGAAAGTGAGAAACGTTCGCACCTTTGCGAGCGCTTGAGCCCTGGCGAGAAGCGGGGCGAGATCGGATCCCACCCAGAGCACGTCCAAAGCCGCCCCGCCGATTTTTTGTGCGACAGCGAGCGTCTTCAACGTGGCCTCGGAAATGGGCGCATCGCCCGCCTGTGCTTCCGCGATGACGAGCACGCCCTCCATCAGACGACCCCCCGTTCACGAAGTTGGGTCACGAGCGCGGCCACACTCTCGACCCGGATGCCACTCTTGCGCTCGGGCGGCCCCTCGAGTCGCTCGAGCACAAGTCCCGGAAGATCGAGACCGAAGGAGGCGAAGGGCCGGGTGACAATCGGCTTCTGGCGCGCCTTCATGATGTCGGGCATCTTGATGAAACGCGGGGTATTGAGCCTGAGATCGGTCGTGACGACCAAAGGCAGATCGAGCGCGAGGGTCTCGAGCCCGTGATCGACCTCGCGTACGGCCAGAGCGACTCCATCTTTGAGCGTGAGTTTCGAGACGAAGGTGGCCTGGGGCCGTCCCCAGAGCGCGGCCAGCATGGGACCGGTCTGACCGAGGTCGTCATCGATCGCCTGCTTGCCCAAAATTACGAGCCCGGGTTCGATTTCCAGGACGAGCGCGTGGAGCACATGGGCCACCGAGAGGGGCTCCACGGGATCCGTGCTTTCGATATGAATCGCCCGATCGGCACCCATCGCGAGCGCGCTCCGGAGCTGGGTCTGGACGTCTCTCGGACCCACGGTTGCGACCACAACCTCTGAAGCCTCTCCCCGCTCGCGGATCCGGAGTGCTTCCTCAAGCGCGATCTCGTCGAAAGGATTGATCGACAGCTTGACTCCATCCGTCACGACACCCGAACGGTCGGGCTTGAGCCTAACGCGCACGCTGTAGTCGATGACCCGTTTGACGGCAACCAGGATTTTCATGATGCGCCCTCAGAGATTGGCGTAGTTCGGGCCGGATCCGCCCTCGGGCGGGACCCAGGTGATGAGTTCGTACGGATCCTTGATATCGCAGGCCTTGCAGTGGACGCAGTTCGCCGCGTTGATCTGAAGTCTCGCCCCGGCTGCGTCGGTCACGATCTCGTAGACGGCAGCCGGGCAGAAACGGGTACAGGGATTGCCGAACGCTTCGGTACACCGGCTGATGCAGATCTCGGGATCACTTACGTGCAGATGGACCGGCTGTCTCTCCTCGTGCCGGTTCGAGGCGAAATCGACAAATGCAAGCCGGTCGCGCGGAGGAAGGGTACGCGGGAGGGTTTTCGGAGCCTGGTGCCCGGCGGATCTCCGGGATCTCAGGCTCTTCCAGTCGGTACCGTTCGCAAGCGTCCAGGGGGCGAGTCCCCGGGTCAAGGTTTCGAAGGCGGCGTTCGCGAGACCCCGGGCGAGCCCGGAGCGGAAGCCCGGCCGGATGTTGCGCACCCGGTGGAGCTCGCGCCCGAGCGCCGAGCGCCGGAACGCCCGATCGAAGCCTGCGGGCGAGCCCTCTCGGGCGATATGCTCGGCCGCGAGGATGCCCGAGCCGAGCGCCAGGTGCACGCCCTTGATCTTGGGCACATTGAGCGTTCCCGCCGCATCGCCCACGAGGATCCCACCCGGCATCTCGAGCGTGGGGAGTGCGCCGAACCCCCCCTCGATGAGACTCCGGGCGCCCGCCGAGAGAATCTCGCCCCCTTCGAAGAGTCCCTTGAGACTCGGGTGGTTTTTGAACTCCTGGAACGCCTCGAAGGGTGAAAAATCGGGATCATGATAGTCGAGCCCCACGACAAATCCCACCGCGAGCCGGTTTTGGTCCAGGTGATAGACGAACCCGCCCCCATAGGTCTCAGCCGGCAGCGGCCAGCCGATCGTATGGAGCACCGTTCCCGCCTGCGTCCGGCCCCCCGGCAGTTGCCAGAGTTCCTTGAGACCGAGCCCAAAGGTCTGGGGTTCCTTGCCCCGATCGAGTTCAAAGCGACGGATGAGCTCCTTCGCGAGACTGCCGCGGCAACCCTCGGCCACGACCGTGAGACCCGCGCGCACTTCGATGCCGCGCGCGAACTGGGGTCCCTCGAATCCGTCACGCAGGCGCCCGGCATCCCCCACCCGGACGCCCGCCAAGGCCCCATCCTCGCCAAAGATGGGTTCGGCGCCCGCAAACCCCGGGAAGATTTCAACCCCAAGCGCCTCGGCTACAGACCCAAGCCTCCGGACCAGAGCACCCAGGGAAATGATGAAGTTCCCGTGATTGCGCATGGCGGGTGGAGTGGGAAGCCATAACTTCCGTCCAGGCGTGAGATAGGCGAACCGGTCCACCGTGACGGGAACCTGAATGTCGAGTGGATCGTCGCGCCAGCCGGGCACGAGCTGATCCACGAAAGCGGGCTCGATGACCGCACCGGAGAGTGAATGGGCGCCGAGACTCGCGGCTTTCTCGAGCACCGCGACCGAGCGCTCGGGACAGGCCCGCTTGAGCGTGATCGCAAAGGCGAGTCCGGCCGGTCCCGCGCCGATCACGAGCGTATCGTAGCGGAGGCTACCCTCGTCCGACACGATTCCGGATCACTTGGGTTGCATGCGGATGGCCCCATCCAGCCGGATCGTGGTGCCATTCAGCATGG
>JAJZBR010000077.1 GCA_021798795.1 Pseudomonadota bacterium | reverse complement strand
GGAGGTTCCATCCGGATCGTTGAGCGGGTTGCTGAAGCACTGGTCCAAACATCTTGAGCGTACCAGGGGGCTGTCACAGCATGCCCATGACCGGCTCTGGTTGCAAAGACAGAACCGGCAGCCGCTCCTCAGGCCCGAGTTGATTTTGCCCTCACCCCGGCGCCCGACACTCATGCCCGGTTCGGTCATTCCGGCGGTTCTCGAAAGCGAAATCGACAGTGACCTGCCAGGCATGATCGTGGCCCGTGTGACCCAGGCCATCGACGATTCGGTCCACGAACGGCAAACCATGATTCCCATGGGTTCGACCCTGGTCGGGTATTACTCCTCGGATGTCAATCAGGGACAGACACGCGTGCTGGCCTCGTTCAATGAGATTATTTTCCCCGATGGACGCAGGGTCCCCCTGGCAGGCATGGCGGCCGCCGATGCGTATGGCGCCTCGGGCCTGAAAGATGAGGTTCACACACACTTTTGGAAGGTATTTGGATCCTCTTTCCTCATCGCTGCGCTTTCTGCGTTTCTGCCCGCGGACCAATCGAGTATCATCCTCACCCCTGGCGTCTCCGCGGGCACGCTGGTCGGTTCGGCAGCAGGTGAAGCGCTGGTTGGGACTTCCCAGGCCATCCTCGCCCGGAACGAGCGAGTCCCGCCGACCTTGGTCGTCCGGCCGGGGTTCCGCTTCCTCGTCATGGTGAATCGCCCGATTACCCTATCGGCGCACTCCGGCTGAAAAGCTCGGCTTCGAGTTGAAAAACGCGTGAGAGGTTTTCACTGCGTCTGAATCCGTGCCCTTCATCGGCAAACTCAACGAGTCGGACCGGAAGACCCAGGCATTCGAGTCGTGATACAAAGCGCCGGGTGTCTTGTGCCGGAACCACTCGATCCTCGAGCCCCTGGAAGATGAGAAGCGGGATATGCGGCAGACTGGCGGCCTGATGAAGTGGCGAACGTAACAGATAACGTTCGGTTTGTGGAGTGGTTTCGCCGATCAGGAACCGTCCGTAGTGGGATTCGAACTTGGGCGAAGATTGTTCCAGTGCCAAAAGATCCGTCACCGGATAGAAGAGGCTTGCCGCCTGGAAATGTGGATAGCGCATGAGCGCCCCCAAGGCGGTGAATCCGCCAGCGCTGCTTCCGGTGAGGTAGAGGCGCGACTTTTGAGCCAGTCCTTTCAGGATGAGGTAACGAATACCCCATTCAATATCATCTACCTCGCGGATACCCCAGGCGCCTGCCAGCGCCTCCCGGTAGGCGCGCCCGAATCCACTGCTGCCACGATAGTTCACGTCCAGGACGGCCAGTCCGAGACTCATCCAGTTTTGGATGCGGGGGTCATGGGCGGGAGTTGCCATGGCCGTTGGCCCGCCATGACAGCGGGTGAGCAGGGGAAAGGGGGGGGTCCGCCCAGGTGGGCGATAGAAAAAGGCCTGGATCCTGAGCCCCAGAGGTCCGGGAAACTCGATGGATTGCGGTATTGCTTGAAAACCGGAAAGCGAAGCGCCGCCACGGAGGATGCGCGGGCGTGTGGCGCGACCCCCTGGCCACGTGATGACTGCGGGCGAGTGTTTCGCCGAGTGGAACAACGCCACGACAGAGCGCTTGGACACGCAAAGGTGAGACAGATCACCCAAAGGCAAGGGTATCCGACAGGATGATCCATTGATCAGGTTGAGTCGCCAAAGCTCGTTACGGCCCCTGCGGACGAAAGCAGCCCAGGCCGTGTTCGCTCCGGAGAACCCATAACTCGACTGACCAAGATTCCAGGGTGGACGGCCGAGTTCGGCGTGTTTACGACACAGGGGTTCCGCCCCGCGACCCGGGCACCACCGGTAGAGGTTCGAGTAGCCGCTACGATCAGAGAGGAAATAAAGCCAACCCTCGGGTCCCCAGAACGGTTCGAGAACGGATTCGGCACGGCTGCCAGCCACGGTCACGACTTCCGTCAGCCGCCCCGTGCCGTCCCACCGCCCGACGCGGAGTCGCGTGCCCTGCCAGGGCATGTCCGGATGATCCCATTCAATCCAGCAGAGTCGTCTCCCGTCCGCATCGAATCGTGGCGCGAGATAAAAATCTGCCCCCTGGCAGAGGATGGAACACGTTTGGTCCCGAAGGTTGCAGAGCCCGATCAGGTTCCGGGGTTCTCCCCCACCGATCTGGCGTTCTAAAACCGCCACGATCCGATCGGGATCCGGGTGTGCAGACAGATCTCCATAGCGGTCTGATTCCTGTCCCCCGACCGTCTTGACCCGGCCATCTCCACTGAGCCGGTAGAGACGCTGATCCCGGTCACCCACGAAAACGATTCCCTGCGCAGTGGGAACATACGCGCCGCCTCCGTATTCATGGACCCTGCTGCGGACGCCGTAGCCGGGAGGGGTCCACCGCGTGAGGGCGTGGTCCCGGATTCCAAAAACGGCCATGCGGGTCTCGTCTTCGGGTGTCGACTCAAGCCAGTAGATCGATACCCCATCGAGCCTGGGCTCGGCGAGGCGCGCCGCCAGTCGTGATCCACCCGCGGAAGCGGGCGTCCGCGTAGCCTCGGGCTGTAGATGATCGGTCAACGGCAAGCCTCTATTTCTGACCACACGCGCTCTGTATCCGCGCCTGTCGGACGGTTTCGTAAAGGCGCACGGCGAGGAGTCTCTTTTTCTCATCGGGTGACCGGTCATAATCAGCCGGGTCGAGGCGGATGGACCGCAGGGTTTCGAAGAGTTGCTCGAGAAACGGTCGCTGGGGGTAGGGGGCTGCATCAAAGCCCAAACGCCCACGGAAATCGGCCTCGCACGCCTGGAGAACCTGATTCAGGCTTGCGCCTCGTGTGCGGTAGGGCAGCTCTCCGATCCAGCTGGCCAGGTGGTCTATGGACTGATCCAGGCAAGCATGAATCTCGAGATGCCAGCGTGCAGTGAGCTCGGCGGGGAGACGGTAGTCGTGAGACACCCGCAGGCGCGCACTCAGGCTGCGCGAGAGGACGGCTCCCGCCAGGGCATGATCGGGATGGCTGGGCCAGAGCGTGCGTGGCGTTTGCGCCTTGCCGAGATCGTGAGTCAATACGGCATAGGCCGCAACGGGATCGGGCGCGATCCGCGCGGATTGGGCGAGGGCCAGTAGTAGATGTTCGCCGGTATCGATCTCGGGGTGGATGGCATCTTCCTGCGGGATGCCGAAGAGGACCTCAATCTCGGGGAAGAGCGTTCCCAATGCGCTGACCTGACGCAGGGTGGCGAAGAAGATTTCGGGATGGGTCGTGGCCAGCGCGCGTCTGGTTTCCTGCCAGATCCGTTCTGGCGGCAAGGTCTCGAGTTCACCTCTGCGTCCGATTTCGGTCATGAGCGCCCGGGTTTCAGGTGCCAGTTTGAAGCTATGGTCATGGAAACGGGCTGCGAAACGGGCAACCCGGAGGACCCGCAATGGATCCTCGACAAATGCCGGAGAGACATGACGCAGAATCCGGGCGGCGAGATCCGCCTGGCCGCCATAGGGGTCGATGAGTTCCCCTTGCGCATTTTCGGCGATCGCGTTGATTGTGAGATCACGCCGGGCCAGATCCTCTACCAGGCTGACGCCGGTCCCGGTTGCGAAGCTGAAACCATGGTAGCCCCGCCCTTGCTTGCGTTCCGTGCGGGCCAAGGCATACTCTTCCCCGGTTTCCGGGTGCAGGAAGACCGGGAAGTCCCGCCCAACCGGGCGGAAGCCTCGTTCGATCAGCTGTTCGGGGCTTCCACCCACGACCACATAGTCCCGTTCACGGACGGGAAGTCCAAGCAGGCGGTCGCGGACGGCGCCTCCGACAAGGTAGATTTCCATGGCATCCCGAACCGGCGGAATCAGGGCCGCCTCCGGCTCCCGCCGGGTTGAGGGGTCCTGGATACGAGAGGACACCCGCTCATGCGAGTCTTGTGATGCCAGGGTTGGAAAGGTCCTCCTCGCCATCTCCATCTGGCCGGAATCGGCGACAGTAAACAGCGGCCCGGTCGAGGAATGGCCGCGGCTCGATTCCAAGTGCCCCGAAACCACGTGTGGCGGAGCCTGGATTCCCGCCCGGGTGGATCCGTTGGGCCTTGAGCGTCCGGTAGTTGTCCAAGGTAAACGGTGGATGCGGCACCCATTGCAGAAGAGCGCCCATGAGCCAGGATACCCAGTCCGGAAGATTCACGATCCAACGCCGGGTACGGTTGAGATCAGCAATCGACTGGACGATTTCCCGGAGGGTCCGGATCTCAGGTCCGGAAAGGCAGTAGATCTCCCGGCTTTTGGATCGTCGCCCGATGAGGGTGATCAATGCAGTCACAACGTCATCGATGTCGACTGGGGCGAGGGGGGTGTGCGGGCAGGCTAGGGGAAATATGCCCGGAGACCAGCGCAAGAGGTTGGTAAACCGGCTCAGAAAACCATCGTCCATCCCGTAGATGACAGAAGGCCGAACAATCGTCCAGTCCAGTGCCGAGGATTGAACCAGGGTCTCGGCCCGGGCTTTGGATGCGAGGTAGTGACTTCCACGCGCGGGCGCGTCCACCCCGAATGCGCTGACCTGGATGTAGCGCCCGATACCGGCTGCACCTGCAGCCTGCAAAAGGTTTCGGGTGACATCGACGTGGACCTGTTCGAACGATCGAGTGCGATCCCTCTTTTCCTGGAGTGTGCCGACCAGGTTGACGATAACCTGGGCTCCCGAAACTGCCCGGAGGATCGACCCCTGGGAGTAGAGGGTAGGGGATCCCAGGATTTCGAGCGTAGGCAAAACCCGGAGGTTGCGCGATCGGGCAGGATCGCGCGTCAAAATCCGGATTCGGTAACCGGCCGAGGCCAGTCTGGCGGCCAGATGGCGTCCCACGAAACCGCTTCCGCCTGCCAGTACAATGAGGGGGGCTGGTTTGGACATGCCGCTATTTTCGCACCAAACTCAAAGTCCCGGTGGAAAGGATCCACCCTCTGGTCTGAATGCGCCGAGGTATCGACCATGTTGTTATCCATCAATCCTGCAACCGGGTCCGAGTGGGCTCGCCATGCTGAACAATCCGCGGAGGAACTCGATCAGGCTTTGCAACGCGCGGGGGAAGCTTTTGGGACCTGGGCCCGCACCCCGCTTGCGATGCGGCTCGAACGTCTTGAGGCGTTGGCATGGGCTATGCAAACCCGGCGCGAGCCCTTGGCCCATCTTGCCGCGCGGGAGATGGGAAAGCGGCTCGGCGAGGCTCAAGCGGAACTCGACAAGTGTGCCACGCTTTGTCGGCATCTTGCCCGGCAGATGCCGGCCGATCTCGCAGACGAGCCGGTCGCGACCGAAGCCCAAAAGAGTTACGTCCGTTATGCGCCCCTGGGTCCGCTACTCGGCATCATGCCTTGGAATTTTCCCTACTGGCAGGTCTTTCGCTTTGCCACGCCCGCCGTTGCCGCAGGCAATGTCATCCTTCTCAAACACGCCCCCAACGTGACCGGGGTTGCCCGTGAAATCGACGCGTTGTTCCGAATGGCGGGTTTCCCGGAGGGCGTCTTCCAGAGCCTGCGAATTTCGGTGGAGCAAACCGGAGGCGTGATTGCCGATTTTCGAGTGCGTGGGGTGAGCCTCACCGGAAGTACCCGTGCGGGTCGTGCGGTCGCTGC
>JAJZBR010000076.1 GCA_021798795.1 Pseudomonadota bacterium | reverse complement strand
TCAGGCGGGCACCTCAATCACCTTGAGACTGTTGGTCCCACCAGCAATTCCCTCGGCGTCCCCTTTGGTGAATAGCACGTAATCACCAGGTTGCACAGCGCTGATCCCCCTGAGCGTGGTCAGTGCTTCTTCCAGTAACTGATCCGGATTCGCGTGCAACACATCAAACGCCACAGGGTAAACACCCCGCCAGAGCGTAACCCGGCGCCGGGTCGACTCATGACGTGTGAGCGCAAAGATCGGGATATTGGAGCGCAGCCTCGAGGCGAGAAGTGCCGTGTTTCCCGATTCAGTCAGGGTGGCGACTGCCCGGATCTGGAACCGGTTCGCGACATGCATGGCCGCCATGGCGATCGCCTCATTCACGGATTCGAAGGGTTCATCCTCGAACCCTCGCTCATGGCTCGTGATCCACTCCTTTTCTGCACCCACACAGATTCTCGCCATGGCCTCAACGGCGCGGACCGGATAATGCCCAACGGCACTTTCAGCCGAAAGCATGACAGCGTCCGTCCCGTCCATCACGGCATTGGCGACATCCAGTACCTCCGCACGGGTTGGAACCGGATTGAGTACCATCGATTCCATCATCTGCGTTGCCGTGATCACTACGCTGCGCGCTTCATGAGCGAGACGCGTCAGTCGCTTCTGGACACCCGCAAGCTCCCAATCGCCGATCTCGATCGCGAGATCGCCGCGTGCCACCATGATGGCATCGGCCACTTTGAGAATCGAATCGATGTTCTGCACTGCCTCCGAACGCTCAATCTTGGCGATCACTCCCGCCTTGCCTCCTGCTCGTTCAAGGAGGGTGCGTGCCCGACTGATGTCATCCGCATCGCGCGGAAACGAGACCGCGAGATAATCGACTTCGAGACGGGCCGCAACCTCAATATCCAGGCGATCCTTCTCTGTGAGCGCTTCAGCGGACAACCCCCCACCCTCTCGGTTGATCCCCTTGAGATCTGACAGCACGCCACCTGTTTCAACCCGGCAGTGAATCGCGGTTCCCGATACCGATTCGACTCGAAAGGCAATCTGCCCATCTGCAAGCAGCAATCGATCGCCCGCCGACACATCGCCTGGAAGGTTGGCGTAACTCACCCCGACCCGCTCTGCGGTACCGAGAGTCTCCGGACAGCTCGGGTCAATCACAAACGCATCTCCGCTGTGCAACTCCACTGGGCCGTCGCGGAAGCGGCCGATGCGAATTTTGGGCCCGGCAAGATCGGCCAGAATCCCGACTTCGATCCGGTGCTCGCTCGCTACGCGACGAATACGCCCCGCCCACTCGCGGAGCGTGTCGGTATCTGCGTGCGAAAAGTTGAGCCGGAAGAGATCGACACCAGCCGTTACGAGTCCACCCAGCATCTCTTCGCTTGAGCTTGCGGGGCCCACGGTTGCAATGATTTTGGTCCGGCGCATGTCAGGCCTCCCGGGCTCGTTCAGCAAGCGCTTCAAGCGCCGGCAGGCTTCGCCCTTCTGCGAACTCAAGAAACGCTCCACCCGCGGTGGAGCGATAGGAAACGCGAGCGGCCAGCTTGAACTTGTCAAGGGCAGCCAGACTGTCACCTCCGCCCACGACGGTGAATGCCCCGCTCTGCACGATCGCTTCAGCCACACGCCGGGTTCCCTGCGCGAACTGGTCACACTCGAATACTCCCAACGGTCCGTTCCAGAGAATGGTCTTGGCGCTCCGGATCAATGTCTCATACCGTCCGGCCGTCATCGGACCGATATCCAGAATCATCTCATCCGCGGCGATCTTGTCGAGTGTGCGGATATCGGCCTCAGAAGTGGCAATGGGCAGATGCCCCACGACCAGGTCAACCGGGAATGGAATCTCGGTCCGACTGGCTTGGGCTGCAGCGAGGAAACTCTGTGCCGTATCCAGTGCATCGGGCTCGCAAAGCGACTGGCCGATCGGAAAACCTTGCGCCAGAAGCAGGGTATTCAAGATGCCCCCACCGAGGATCAGGCCATCGACCCGGCTCAGAAGCGCATTCAGGAGTTCGATCTTCGTTGAAACCTTGGCGCCACCCACAACCGCCACAAGCGGGCGCTCCGGAGCGGTCAGCACCCGGGTCAGGGCCTCGACTTCCTGGATCAAAAGCGGTCCCGCGCAGGCTTTGGGGGCCTTGAGGATCACCCCATGGGTCGAAGCCTCCGCCCGATGCGCGGTTGCAAAGGCATCCATCACGAAGAGATCACAGAGCGAAGCGAAACGTTCGGCCAGGACCTTGTCATCCTCACGTTCACCAGGGAGAAAGCGTACGTTTTCGAAAAGAATGACCGCACCGGGCAAGGGTGCAGGCTCCCGCCAGATCTCGTCCGTCCAGGACTGGAGCGGTACCGGCTGACCGAGTTCCTTGGCCAGCCACTCGGCAATCGGCGCGAGCGAGAGAGCTGGATCCACCTCGCCCGGATGCGGGCGACCGAGATGCGACAAGAGCATGAGTCGCGCCTTGGCAGCCAGGAGTGTGCGGATGGTGGGCAGGGCCGCCTTCAGGCGTTCAGCGTTCATGATCCGGCCCTGATCCATGGGAACATTCAGATCCTCCCGCAAGAGAACCCGCTGTCTCTCAAGCTTGCAGTCGGTCATCCGGAGCATGGGTTCAGACAAGTTTCAACATCACCGATGCCGTATCCAGCATGCGGTTCGAAAAGCCCCATTCATTGTCATACCAACCGAGGACTTTGACCAGCCGGCCCGTGATCTTGGTCAGAGTCGCGTCATAAGTCGAGGAGGCGGGATTGTGGTTGAAATCAATGGATACCAGGGGTTCGTCATTGATTGCCAGAATGCCCTGGAGCGTCCCGCCCGCTGCCTGGCGCATGAGGGCATCAACCTCCTCATGAGTCGTATCACGCGCGGCGAGGAATGTGAGATCGACTATCGAAACATTCGCCGTAGGGACTCTTATGGAAAATCCGTCCAGGCGTCCGGCGAGTTCGGGAATGACCTGACCGATCGCGGCAGCGGCTCCGGTCTTGGTCGGGATCATCGACAAGAGTGCGGAGCGTGCGCGACGGAGGTCCGGATGGTAGACGTCAATCAATACCTGATCGTTCGTTGAAGCATGGACCGTATTCATAAGGCCACACTCGATCCCGATGCCCGCATGCAGGACGTGCGCCAAAGGAGCCAGACAGTTGGTCGTGCAGGATGCATTCGAGACGATGTTGTCCCGAGCGGTCAGGATATCGTGGTTGACTCCATAAACGATGGTTGGCAGATCGGTTCCGGCCGGCGCTGAAATCAGAACTTTCCGTGCACCAGCCTGAAGGTGGGCTTCGGACTTCGCGCGTGAAGCGAAGTGGCCTGTGCACTCGAGCACGAGATCGATTCCGAGTGACCGCCAAGGCAGTCGCCCCGGATCACGTTCCGCCACGACCTGAATCCGGTCGCCATTCACGACAAGGGCATCACCCAGCACCTCGACCGTTCCCGGAAAGCGTCCGTGCACGGAATCGTGCCGGGTGAGATGCGCATTGATCCGGGCGTCGCCAAGGTCGTTGATCGCCACAATGGAAAACTCCTTTCGGTAACGGGAATTCTCATGAAATGCGCGGAGCACGTTCCGGCCAATCCGCCCATACCCGTTAATCGCAATACGTCGCTCAGTCACGTCAAGACCCCTCGTATCGAACTGGATGATGTGGGCCATCCGCCCAAAGTGCCCGGGTGCGCTCGACAATCGCATCGACTGTAAATCCGAGAAACCGATAGACCGCATCGCCGGGTCCGGACAGTCCGAATCGGTCGATACCCAACACGTCGCCCTGCGCGCCCGCGAAACGGAACCAGGGTGCCGTCGCACCCGCTTCAATGACGAGCCGTCTCGCAATCGAGCGAGGCAATACCGCTTCCCGGTAGGCCGCATCCTGCGTTTCGAAAACCTCGACCGATGGCATAGACACGACTCGTGCCCCGATCCCGCTTTGCATGAGCTGGCCGGCCGCCTCGAGCGCCAAGGCGACTTCCGAACCCGTTGCGATGAGGATCACCTCGGGTGTCCCATCCGGCTCATGGAGTATGTACCCGCCCCGGTGGATCTCGGACTCCGCCTGCGCCGTTCGCGGGAGGAGGGGCAAGCCCTGTCGTGTCAGTACGATCAATGTCGGATGCTCATCCGACCGAATGGCGGCCTGCCAGGCACAAGCGGTTTCAATCCCGTCAGCCGGCCTCCACAAAACGAGACCGGGGATGAGCCTCAAGCTGGCAAGCTGTTCAATCGGTTGATGGGTTGGCCCATCTTCGCCAAGGGCAACCGAGTCATGGCTCAACACCAGAATCGTCGGCAGTTTCATAAGCGCAGACAACCGGATGGCGTTGCGGGCATAATCGGAAAAAATGAGGAATGTGGCGCCGAAGGCCAAAAGCCCGCCATGGAGGCTGACCCCATTGAGCGCTGCTGTCATCCCAAACTCCCGGACGCCCCAGTGGATATAGTTTCCATCCGGGTGTTCCCGGTTGAAGACGCGCGCATGACTCCAGAGCGTGGCATTGGATTCGCTGAGATCGGCCGACCCACCGATCATTTCGGGTAAAGCCGGTGCGAGTGTCTCGAGTACGACCTCTGAAGCCTTTCGGGTTGCGATCTTTTTGGAGTCGGACTTGAAGGCTGCAACCAGCTTGGAGAAAAGCGCCTCGAATCCTTCCGGGAGGCGTCGGCGCATCCGCCGCTCGAACTCTTGGGCCCGATCGGGATAACGCCGACGATAATCCTCAAATCCTGACTGCCACTCTCGTTCCCACCGCGCACCCTGGACACGGCGATCGTAAGCGGCATAAATATCATCGGGAATCACGAATGGTGCGGCCGCCCAACCGAGTACCTGACGCGCCTTGGCGACTTCTTCTGCGCCAAGCGCCGAGCCGTGCGCTGCGGCAGTCCCGGCCTTGTCCGGAGCGCCAAATCCGATGATGGTACGGCAGGGAATCAGGCTTGGACGGTCGGGAACCGCGCGAGCTTCCTCAATGGCCGCCCGGATATCGGGCGCAAAGTGGCCGTCGATCGTAGGGGTGACATGCCACCCGTAAGCCCGAAAACGGGCGGGGGTGTCGTCACGGAACCAGCCGTCGACATCTCCATCGATCGAAATCCCGTTGTCGTCGTAAAAGACGATGAGTCGCCCGAGTCCGAGCGTGCCAGCCAGCGATGCGGCTTCATGGGAAATACCTTCCATCAAGCAGCCATCCCCGGCAAAGACGTAGGTATGATGCTCGACGAGAATGCCGTCGGGCTGGTTGAACTCTGAAGCCAGGCGCTTTTCCGCGAGAGCCATGCCGACAGCCATTGCGAAACCCTGTCCCAGAGGACCGGTAGTGGCTTCGACCCCAGGCGTCAGACCATGCTCGGGATGGCCCGGGGTTTTCGATCCCAGCTGCCGAAATTGTTTGAGATCCTCGATGCTGAGGTCATAGCCGGACAAATGGAGCAACGCATAAAGCAGCATGCAGCCATGGCCGTTCGACAGGAGAAAGCGGTCGCGGTTACACCAGAGAGGGTTGGCGGGATTGTGGCGTAGAAAGTCGTTCCAGAGAACTTCCGCAATGTCGGCCATCCCCATCGGCATGCCCGGGTGGCCGGAGTGGGCGCGCTCGAC
>JAJZBR010000075.1 GCA_021798795.1 Pseudomonadota bacterium | reverse complement strand
CAGTTGCATGATCGTCATCACCGGCGGGATGGGATTCATCGGCAGCAATCTGGTTTATGCATTAAATCAGCGAGGCCGTTCTGACCTTTTCGTGGTCGACGACCTGTCGGATGGAACCAAGTTCACGAATTTGAGCCAGGCCAACATCCTGGACTACGCCCATTATTCCGACTTTCCGGATATTCTCGACACGCTGAGCGAGATCCCCGATGCTATTTTTCATCTCGGGGCCTGCTCAGATACAACTGAGTGGAACGGCATACGGATGATGAGACAAAACTTCGAATACTCGAAGCGCCTCTTGCGTTATTGCATGGAACATAAGGTTCCCCTGATCTATGCGTCGTCGGCATCAGTATATGGAGCCGGACAGGTCTTCCAAGAAATCCGCGAACACGAAACCCCGCTTAATCTTTACGGCTACTCGAAGATGATTTTCGATCATCTGGTCCGCCACCATTTGCCGGATATCCAATCGCAAGTCGTTGGGCTCCGCTATTTCAATGTTTATGGCCCCAGAGAAGCACATAAGGGCAAGATGGCAAGCGTGGTGCTGCATTTTAACCAACAAATATTATCTACTGGAAAATTGAAGCTATTCGAAGATAGCCAACATTTCCGCCGCGATTTCATTCACGTTGACGACGCTGTCAAAATCAATCTCTGGTTTTTCGACCATCCGGACAAACGAGGAATTTACAATGTCGGAACCGGACAAAGCCGGAGTTACACGGATCTGGCCCAGATCGTACTCGACTTCCACGGCAAGGGAACGATCGAGTTCATCCGTTTTCCAGATGAACTGATAGGCCGGTATCAGACCTACACACAAGCTGACCTGAGCCAACTTCGAACAGTAGGTTACCAGGATCCATTTCTTGACCTCCATGCCGGAGTTCGGCAATATCTGGCTTGGCTCAATCACTGAAAAACCCTGCCCCGATACTCGTGATCGGGCCAAGCTGGATCGGCGATCTGGTCCAGAGTCAAGTATTGTTCTCTTGCCTACACGAACGCTACCCGGATCGGTCCGTGGAATGTGTCCTGCCCAGATGGACATATGAGCTCGCCCCCCGCATTCCTGGATTGGATCAAGCCTACGAGCTGGACGTTGGACACGGTCAGTTGGGTTTATCAAAGCGATGGCGCCTCGCGCGAGATCTCCGCACTCGTAATTATGACCAGGCGATTGTGCTTCCCCGATCCTGGAAGTCGGCACTTTTGCCCTTTTTCGCACGCATCCCCAGGCGTACAGGCTTCCTAGGAGAAATGCGCTATGGTCTTCTCAATGATATTCTCCCCAATCCCCCCCGTTATACGATTCCCTATCGCGATCAGTTGCTCTCCCTGTGCAGACATGAGGACGAGCCTCTTCCTCAACCCATCCCGATGCCACGCCTCCTGGTCGAACCGCCTGACCGCTCCCGGACACTAGAGCGTCTTGGACTCACAATTAACGGGGACCGTGCGATCATCGCACTACTGCCGGGAGCTGAGTATGGACCAGCCAAACGCTGGCCAATCGACCACTTCGCCGCTCTGGCAAAAATCATCCAGGGAATGGGTTATGCGGTCTGGGTCCTCGGATCGGCGCGTGATCAAATCGCGGGTGCCACAATTGCCTCTGCTGCGCCAGGAGTGGTCAATCTTTGCGGGCGAACTTCCCTGCCCGAAGTCACAGATCTGCTTTCAACTGTATCTTTGGCCGTAACCAATGATTCAGGCCTCATGCATCTCGCTGCTGCTACGGGTATCCGACTGGTTTGCCTCTACGGTTCGTCTTCGATGGACTATACCCCGCCTGGATCAGAGCGAGCCCTTTCGTTGAGCCTCCATCTCGACTGTAGCCCCTGTTTTGCTCGAGAATGTCCTTTGGGTCACCTCAATTGTCTTCGCAATCTTCCGGTTTCGATGGTGATGGATGCCATCCAGAGACAGTTGTCCGATTGACCGCCCCATTCCACACCGCGTACGGTCATGCGGTGGTAGGCTATGAGCCATATTCATTCCGGTGAACGGCGGGAGCTTTTGCGTGTCATCTGACCGAAACTGGCCCTGGTTACCACTTCTGGCAACAGCCTTGATTGTTCTGGCCCTGCACTACCTGGGTAGCATGTTGATACCGTTTGTCATCGCGGCGCTACTGGCTTTTCTCGCCAACCCTGGGGTACGCTGGATGGTGAGACACCACATCCCGCGTACGTTAGCCACCTGTTGTAGCTTCGTCGTGATTTTTTTGATCGCTGGCGGAATGGTACTGCTTATCGTACCCCTCGTTGAACAGGAAGGGATCCAGCTGGTGCATGCCTTTGCGAACTACCTGCCGCTTTGGGATACCCAAGCTGTTCCGTGGGTACGTAACCATTTCGGAGTGGATGTATCGACATTCTCTCACCTGATCCATGGCCTCAAACTACACTTGCACGCCATCCGCAGAATAACTACACCAATCTTGGGCTGGGTGACCCGCTCCGGCCTGTTTCTAGCTGGATTGCTCTTCGATATCATCCTGATCCCGATCCTCACGTTCTATCTGCTAAGAGATTGGGATCGTCTCATGGATCGAGCTGTAACCGGATTTCCCGAAAAATATCGTTCGACTGCAATCCGCCTGGGTAGAGAAGTTAATAAAGTCCTAGGCGCATTTTTCCGCGGCCAGCTATTCGTCATGGTGGCTCTGGCTTTTAGCTATACGCTGGGCCTGAGCCTTCTAGGGCTGCATGTTGCGCTTCTGATCGGGTGCTTTGCCGGACTGATGAGTTTTGTTCCCTATCTCGGTTTTATCAGTGGATTGGTACTGGCACTCTTGGCGATGTTCCTGCAAGGAGGAGGAGCTCTTGATCTGATCGGGGTCATCGTAGTCTTTACAGCCGGCGAATGCCTCGAAAGCTTCGTCTATATACCTTTTTTCATCGGCGGACGAACTCATCTGCATCCCGTTGCAGTCATCTTCGCAATTTTGGCAGGTGGAACGTTGTTCGGATTCGCTGGTGTGTTACTAGCAGTTCCATGCGCTGCCGTTCTGTCAGTTTTGATGCAAGAAGCCCTGCATCACTTACACAACTCATACCCTGACAAAAACCAGGATAACCTTGCGCTGTGACGGTCAGACGGATCGTGTCAGGACTCCAACTGACTTTTCCATGTAGGAAGGCTCGTAAAATGCGTGCATTCTACACATGCTTTTATACTACCCGAGGATCCCGCCGTCCATCGGCTTGGTAAAAAGCCCTGACAACAAATTCGATGGCCTCGGTCCACTCTGTGGGCCGAGGCCATCGGTCATGTGCGTGCAGAGAATGTGAGACCTGATCAGAGATCCATGTCCCCCATTCCGCCCGGGCCACCCGGCATGGGCGTAGATTTCTCCTCCTTGGGCAACTCGGCGATCATGGCTTCCGTAGTGATCAGAAGGCTCGCGACTGATGCTGCATTCTGGAGAGCCGTCCGCGTTACCTTGGTGGGATCCAGAATACCCATCTCGATCATGTCGCCAAACTCACCGTCAGCAGCATTGCAGCCATAACTACCTTTGCCGCCTCTCACTTTCTCGAGGATCACTTCCGCGGGCATGCCGGCGTTAGCGACGATCTGCCGAAGAGGCTCATCGAGTGCGTGGAGAAGCACATGGATCCCAGACTGCTGATCCGTATTCTCCCCCTTAAGGTTTTGAATGGCCTGATGTGCGCGAACCAGTGCAACCCCGCCGCCAGGGAGAACGCCTTCCTCAACCGCCGCGCGAGTGGCGTGGAGAGCATCCTCGACCCGCGCCTTCTTTTCTTTCATCTCGATTTCGGTAGCGGCACCCACTTTAATCACGGCCACTCCGCCGGCCAGTTTGGCAACCCGCTCCTGCAGTTTCTCCCGGTCGTAATCGGAAGTCGTTTCCTCGATCTGCTTCCGGATCTGCTTGATACGGCCCTCAATGTCCGCTTTCTTTCCAGCGCCATCAATGATGGTGGTATCGTCTTTGGTAACCAGAATCTTCTTGGCACTCCCCAAGGCTGAAAGCGTTGCTTTTTCAAGAGCCAAGCCCACCTCCTCGGAAATCACGGTTCCACCAGTCAGGACTGCCATATCCTCCAGCATCGCCTTGCGCCGATCTCCAAAGCCTGGCGCCTTGACTGCGGCCACTTTGACAATGCCTCGAATCGTATTCACGACAAGCGTCGCCAGTGCCTCTCCTTCAACATCTTCAGCAACCATGAGAAGCGGCCGCCCGGATTTGGCAACTGCCTCCAATACAGGCAGAAGCTCCCGAATGTTCGAGATCTTTTTGTCGTGGAGAAGGATATACGGATTCTCGAGTTCCGCACTCATACTCTGTTGATTGTTGATGAAATACGGAGAGAGGTAGCCTCTGTCGAACTGCATGCCTTCGACCACTTCCAGCTCATTCTCCAGTCCGGAACCTTCCTCTACCGTAATGACTCCTTCCTTGCCTACTTTCTTCATCGCTTCAGCGATAAGATTTCCGATCGCGGGATCGTTGTTTGCGGAAATCGTTCCAACTTGGGCGATACTGCGATCATCGCTGCAAGGCTTCGAGATTTTTTTGAGCTCACCGACCGCGCTAATAACTGCTTTGTCGATACCCCGCTTGAGATCCATCGGATTCATCCCTGCCGCAACAGATTTGAGACCCTCGCGGAGAATGGCTTGGGCCAAAACTGTTGCCGTTGTGGTTCCATCTCCTGCCACATCCGACGTCTTGGATGCGACTTCCTTAACGAGCTGGGCACCCATGTTTTCATATTTGTCTTTGAGCTCGATTTCCTTGGCAACCGAAACACCATCTTTGGTTACGGTCGGAGCTCCGAAGCTTTTTTCCAAAATCACATTGCGCCCTTTCGGGCCCAAGGTTACTCTCACCGCGTTCGCGAGAATATTCACACCCCGGGCCATCCGACCCCGGGCTTCTTCGCCAAACTTCACTTCTTTAGCAGCCATTTGATTTTCCTCTCTGATCTAAATTCGATTGAAATTGAGTTGCTCAAACCATGGTCAAGAGATTTACTTGCCTTCGATCACGGCCATGATGTCTTCTTCGCGCATCACCAGAAGTTCTTCTCCATCCACTTTGACTTCCGTACCAGAATACTTGCCGAACAAAACAGTCTCTCCTACCTTGAGGTCCACGGGGCGAACATCCCCGTTTTCTAAAATCTTGCCTTTCCCAACCGACAAAACTTTGCCGCGGATGGGTTTCTCGGCAGCCGTATCGGGGATCACGATCCCTCCCGGCGAGGTGCGTTCCTCTTCCAAACGCTTGATAATCACACGGTCATGTAACGGGCGGAGTTTCATTGCAGTATCTCCTCAAAATGAACCAATGGTTTTACTGACACGAAATCCAGGTCGGCGCTTGCTTATTAGCACTCGATACTGATGACTGCTATTATATGGGTGCGCTCTGGAAATATCAAGTCAGGGACAAGAACCTGTAATGGTCTACGGAGAAATTACATAACATATTGAATATAAAATAAAAAATAATCAGAACTAACCTGATCAAAGTCGATCAGATGCTGTGTATGGGTTGAGTCCATATAAATCTCTCAATCCGATATGGCTTGGAGTTGGAAAAGGCCACGGTCTTTACCAGGAATGGGCGTTGCCCAAACAACCCGTCACGACAAGGGGGTACCCTGGCGAACCTCGATG
>JAJZBR010000020.1 GCA_021798795.1 Pseudomonadota bacterium | reverse complement strand
TTGATGGCCGGCGGATTCGCTATACCGCCACAGCCGGTACCATCATTCTGCAAAACGGTTCCGGCAAGCCCACTGCCAGCATGTTTTACATCGCCTACCGTGAAAACGGCGTACGCCACGAATCCCGGCGTCCGATCACGTTTGCCTATAACGGCGGCCCTGGGGGGGCCTCCGTCCTGGTTGATTTCGGAGGATTCGGCCCGCGGCGCATCGTCTGGCCGTCTCCGGGTTCGAATCAGGGTACCCGCCCGCCCTACCGGATCGTTCCCAATCCGGATACCCTTCTCGGCGCAACCGATCTCGTTTTTGTCGATGCGGTTGGCACGGGATTCAGCCGTATCCTGCCAGCGGGTTCCGCAAAGATGTTTTACGGAATCAATCAGGACGCCTCCGCATTCCGTCAGTTCATTGCCCACTACCTCACCCAGGCCCGACGCTGGAACTCGCCCAAGTTTATTCTGGGTGAAAGCTATGGCACGACCCGTTCTGCGGTTCTGGCTGCGGATCTTGCCCGGCACGGTATCGATCTCAATGGCGTCATTATGTGTTCCACTGTGCTGGATTTCCCGACCGTTGCGTTCGCACCCGGCAATGACGCCCCCTACATCTTCTATCTCCCTTCGTATGCAGCCGTGGCCTGGTACCATCACCGGCTACATCCGGAGCCGGCGAGCCTCACGACCTGGATTGCGCAGGTCGAGCGTTTTGCCCAAGGTTCCTACGCGGCGGCCCTGTTTCAGGGATCGGCTCTGGCGCCCGCAAAGTTCCGATCCATCGCAGTCCGTCTTGCGCACTATACCGGAGTGTCTGCGAAACTCTGGGAGAAAGCGGATCTGCGCATTTCGTTGCCGGTATTCCAGAAAAAGCTTCTCGGACGGACGGACCGCTCGGTTGGACGATTCGATGGGCGCTTCAGCATGCCCGAACTCGAACCCTTGCTCCCGGTTTCCGGGCAGAGTGCTGTGGGTGCTGCAACGAGTGCAATCATGGGTGCGCTCACCGCAAGCTTCAATAATTATCTGGAGCGGAATCTGCACTATGCGAGCCCGCTCCATTACCGCCAGATCGACTACAAAGTCAATGCCGACTGGAAGTGGACGTACGAGCCGCCGGTCGAATCCCTGACCGGAGAGGGGCAGTTCTACCTCAATGTTGCCCCGGCACTCGCGCGGGCCATGCTGAATGATCCCGGGCTACGCGTGATGTTCAATAATGGCTACTTCGATATGGCCACACCGTTTTTCGCGACACTTTACACCGTTCACCACATGGGACTTCCGCCATCGGTCATGCGACGCATCGAGTTCCGCTACTACCCTTCCGGGCACATGCTGTATCTCAACCCCGTAGCGTTGCCGCTTCTTAAAAAACACATTGATCACTTCATCAAGCGGGCGCGTTGACAGGCTGGCTCCATCGATGTGCGTCGGGCAGACCGCCCTGGGCTGGTCACCTGTGCGGAGCGCTTGCAGGCCATCCGTGGCGGTGCGCCACCCATGCATGAGGGACACGTCTTGATTTGAAGGAAGCAGCTTCTCACGATTCCATCCCGCATGGATGCTATGCGGTTGACTGCATCCCGGAAGGGGATCCGATCAGTCAGAAGAAAATCCGGCCGCCGACCCGGTTTCTGGGAGTAGGAAGCCTCATACCCCCTTACAATTTGTTACATGAACAGCGATCGGGCCCCGTCCGTTTTGCCTTAAACTGAGACCTCGAGCAGGCAGACGCTGGGCATCTTCGGAGGCGGGTTGTATCTGCGGCGGAAGTAGGCGTGGAAACACCTGTTTTCAAACTGGTGTCCGGTGTTTCAGGAGATTGACAGCATGAAAAAACGAGTCAAACGGCTCATCGGCTATGGCATAGCCGCGGTCATCATTGCGGCGATTGCCATCCGGATCTTCTCATCCGGCGCATCGAAGGTGCGACAGGCCGTGACGCCGATTCCCATCGAGGTGGCGCAGGCGCGTCTTGCGACCGTCCCGGTCTATCTCAACGCCCTGGGTACGGTCGTAGCCTATCGAACGGTTACCGTTCAGCCCATGGTGACGGGTCCTCTCGAACGGGTTTTCTTTCACGAAGGGCAGTTCGTGCACAAGGGGCAGTTGCTTGCTGAAATTGATCCGCAACCATTCGAAGCCGCCTTGGGACAGGCCGAAGCCAAACTCGCAGAGGATCGCGCCACTCGCACGAGTGACCAGCTGCAGGCCGCTCAGAATGAGGCTCTGGTCAAAAAAGGTTTCGTTTCCAAACAGGCGTATGTTGCGGCCCGGTCAGCTTGGCTCTCCGCAAAAGCCCTGGTGAGGCAGGATCAGGCCAGCATCCAGACCAGTCAAATCAATCTGGCCTATACGCGGATTCTGGCCCCGATCTCCGGACGAACTGGAATTCTCCAGGTCGATCCGGGCAACGTCGTCAATCCGAACCTCCCGAATGGCATCGTAACCATCAACATGCTGCAGCCGATCTACGTCCAGTTCAGTCTTCCCCAGCAGGATCTCCCCGAAATCAACACGGCCATGTCGAGTGGACCCGTTCCCCTGTTCGCAACGCTCAAGGGCAAGCAGGCAACCGATGGCACCATGGATCAGGGTGTGCTCACCGTGCTGGATAACCAGATCAATGCGAGCACGGGCACCCTCACATTGAGAGGCCGCTTCCTGAACCCGCATCTGGATCTCTGGCCCGGCTCTTTTGTCAGTGTCCGGGTCCAGATCAGAACCCTGTCTCAGGTCGTCGTCATTCCATCGATGTCGGTTCAAGAAGGTCCGTCCGGTCGTTTCGTCTACCTCGTCGAAGGGGGATCCCGGACGCCGGGAGGATTGAAAGTCGTGGTTCGCCCGGTCACGGTGACCTATGAGAGCGCATCGAGCGCCGTGATCGGCAGTGGGCTCGCTCCCGGCAACGCAGTCGTCACGGAGGGCAGCTCTCGAGTGCGGACGGGTGCCCCGGTCAAGATTGTGGGTCAGATGAAAGCCGCTCCGTGAACATATCCGGCCCCTTTATTGCCCGGCCGGTCGCGACCGCGCTGCTTGCGATAGCGGTTTTTCTGGCGGGTGTGCTGGGCTATCTGGAGTTGCCCGTTTCTTCCCTGCCCCAGGTTGCATTTCCGACCATCGAGGTTGTGACCAAGCTGCCGGGCGGATCCCCGGACACGGTATCGAAGCTGATCACGGCGCCACTCGAACGGCAGTTCGGGGAAATCGCCGGATTGGCCGCGATGAGCTCGGTCTCGAGCGAGGGAGCCAGCGTCATCACGCTCAGGTTCGAACTCAGCGTTCCGCTGTCAACGGCGGCACAGGATGTGCAGGCGGCGATCAACGCAGCATCGGGCGAGTTGCCACCCAATCTGCAATATCCGCCAGTCTACCGCGAAGTGAATCCCGCCGATGCGCCCATTCTGACTCTCGCGCTGACTTCGCGGACGATTCCGCTTTACGCCATCGCCAACCTCGCGCAGACGATGTTTCTGCAGAAACTCTCGGAAATCAGCGGGGTCGGTCAGGTCACGATTGCGGGCGGTCTCCGCAAGGCGATCCGGATCGATGTCGACCCCGTCCAGCTCGCAGCGTATGGATTGTCCCTGGAAGATGTCCGCAATGCAGTTGCCAATGCCAACCAGGCGGGCGCGACCGGCGGATTGCAAGGGCTGCACCAGGCCTATGCCATCGGAGCCAATGATCAACTGGCGCTTGCGAGCCAGTATCGACACCTGCTGGTCGCTTACCGTAACAACGCGCCGGTTACGATTGCCTCGGTGGGAACCGTGACCTCCGGGCTCGAGAACAATCAGGAGCTGGCCAGTTACAACAATATTCCTGCGGTCGTGCTCGATATCCACCGCCGTCCGGGCGCGAATATCGTCAGTACGGTCGCCCGGATCGAAAGCACGCTTCATACCCTGCGGCGGTCCTTGCCACAGGGGGTGCATCTCGACATTGTCGCCAACCGTACGGGCGCCATCAAGGCCTCCGTTTCGGACGTACAAATCACGCTCTTGACCGCAATGTTGCTCGTGGTGCTGGTCATTTTCCTCTTTCTCCCCAATCCGCGCGCCACGCTGATTCCCGCGGTCGCCCTGCCGCTGTCCGTCATTGCTACATTCGCCGTGATGTATGAGCTCGGCTATCAGCTCGACAACCTCTCGCTCATGGCGCTTACCGTTGCCGCAGGTTTCGTGGTTGACGATGCCATTGTGATGATTGAGAACATCGTCCGTTTTGTGGAAGCGGGCGAGACCCCGCTCCGTGCAGCCTATCTCGGCGCCAAACAAATCGGTTTCACGATCGTCTCCCTGACCGTTTCACTGGTGGCGGTTTTCATTCCGTTGCTTTTCATGCCCGGAGTGATCGGACGGCTCTTTTCCGAGTTTGCGGTCACACTCTCCATCGCGGTGGTCGTCTCAGCCATTATCTCGCTGACCCTCACACCCATGATGGGGGCGCGTCTGCTTAAACCTGCAAGTGAGATGCGGCCAAGCCGCCTGTCAGCCGCGGCCGAGTCATTGCTCGACCGGATGCGCGAATCCTACCGGGGCGGCCTCGCCTGGTGTCTCAGGCACCAGCGGTTGCTCCTGGCTGTCTTTGCCGGAACCCTTGCCCTCACAGCGTTTCTCTTCTATATCATTCCGAAGGCCCTCCTGCCCGAAGTCGATACTGGCGAAATCATTGCCGTAACGGAGGGCGCGCAAAGCATCTCGCTCGGTGCCATGGCCCGTCTTCAGAATCGGGCGGTTGCGGTCATCCTGCATAATCCGGCCGTGTCAGGAGTCACCTCCCTGATCGGATCCGGCGCCACCAATCCGACGCCAAACACCGGGCGGCTCACCGTCGTGCTCCAGCCGATTGGCCAGAGACCATCCATCCATACCGTCATGCGTGAACTCGGCCGGTCGCTTAATCGGGTTCCCGGGCTTCGTTTCTACATGCAGCCGGTCCAGGACATCACCCTTTCTTCACGGATCGCTCCTGCCGAATACCAATATACGCTGACGGATACCAACTCCCGCCCACTCCGCATCTGGTCCACCCGGATCGAAACGGCCATGGAGTCTCTGCCGCAACTGCGCGATGTGGCGAGCAACCAGCAGGACCAGGGGCTCGAAGCCTACGTTGATGTCGATCGTCTGGCGGCCGCACGGCTCGGAGTGAGCATGTCCACGATCGAAAATGTCCTCTACGATGCGTTTGGCCAACGCCAGATTTCGACCATCTATACCAGTAATGCCCAATATCGGGTCGTGCTCGGAGTGGGACCGAAGTGGGCGACCTCTCCGTCCGCACTGGATGCGATCTATGTTCCATCAGGAGTGACGCCGAGTGCTCTAAGCGAAAAACTGGGTCCCGCATCCGCTGTGAGCGGAAGTTCCACCTTGAGCATTGCCACGACTCCCGCGAGCCCGATTGCGGAGATTCCGCTGGGTGATATTGCCCGTATCACCATCCGTCATGGACCGCTCGTCATTACTCGTGAGAACCAGTTTCCGTCTGTGACGCTCAGTTTCAATCTCGCTTCGGGCACCTCCCTTGGTTCAGCCGAGTCGGCGATCCGACGGGCGGAATCCCGGCTCGATGTGCCGGGATCGGTCGAAGGCGTGTTTTCCGGAGCGGCTGCCGAGTTCCAGAGCTCGCTCGCGGACGAGCCCTGGCTCATTCTGGCCGCCATCGTTGTGATCTATATCGTCTTGGGCGTGTTGTATGAAAGCCCGATCCATCCGATTACGATTCTTTCCACCCTGCCTTCTGCAGGCGTGGGCGCACTCCTGGCTCTCATGGCCACAGGAACCCAGTTCACGATTGTGGCACTGGTCGGCATTATTCTGCTCATGGGAATCGTCAAGAAAAACGGGATCATCATGGTCGACTTCGCCATTGCTGCGGAACGGGAACGCGGTCTTTCGCCAACCGATGCGATCACGGAAGCCGCCATGTTGCGCTTTCGCCCGATCATGATGACGACGATGGCGGCATTGTTCGGAGCGGCGCCACTCGTGCTCGAGGGCGGATCCGGTTGGGAGTTGCGTGTACCGCTCGGTATTACGATCATCGGAGGGCTCCTCGTGAGCCAGGTGTTGACCCTTTTCACGACGCCGGTCATCTATCTCGCGCTCGATGGGTTACATGCGCATCCGGAATGGCTCCCGGACGTTGAGTCGGCCGCGACCGAGTAGCCGGTGAATCTTTCGGAACCCTTCATCAGGCGGCCCGTCGGAACGACCCTGCTCGCACTCGGGGTGCTCTTGGCAGGGGTCATGGCTTATCGCCTGTTACCCGTTGCGGCGGTGCCCAGTATACCGATCCCGGGAATCGTGGTATTCGCCTCTGAGCCGGGGGCAAGCCCCCTGGTTATGGCCAATACGGTCGCGGCGCCACTCGAGCACACCCTGGGTCTCATTCCGGGGCTCGATGAAGTGCGTTCGATCAGCTCTCTCGGGTCGACCTCGATCATTCTCCTTTTTAGAACCAACACCCGGATCAGCTCGGACGCGCACGCGGTCCAGGCCGGTATCGATGCGGCACTCCCCAATCTGCCTTCCGGCATGCCGAGTCTCCCTTATTACCGGGAGTTCAATCCTGCTTCGAGACCCGTGCTCACGATGTTCCTGTCTTCCCGCACGATGTCCTTGCGCAACGTCTATGACTTCGCCAATACGGTCCTGCTCCAGAAACTATCCCAGGTGAAAGGAGTCGCGCAGGTGACGCTCTATGGCGGCCAGTCGCCTGCGGTCCGGATCCGTTTCAGCCCGCATGCCCTGGCTGCGGCCGGCCTCACGCCGAACGATATCTACAATGCCGTGCGCACAGCCAATGTCTTGGAACCGCTTGGAACCATCCAGGGACGGCACCACGGTTATATTCTCGCGCTCAATGGTCAGTTGCAAAATGCCGCCCAGTACCGTGCGGTGGCACTCCGGAGCGCCAATGGAACCATTCTGCGCTTGGGACAGGTCGCCTCTGTGGTCAACAGCGTTGCAAACACCCAACTCGCCGCGACCAATGGACGGGCACCCGGAATCATGATCGCCGTGACCAAGACGCCATCCGCTAACGTGATCCAGACGGTTCGCGGAATCAAGCGACAACTGCCGAAGATCGAACGCATCATCCCGCCCGCCCTCCACCTGGCTATTCTGACCAACCGCACGACAACGATCCGGGCCAGTATCTCCGACATCGAGATCACGCTCCTGATCACGATGGCGCTGGTTTTGATCGTGGTGGCATGCTTCATGCGGCGCGCAGCGCCGATTCTCGCGGCAGGAGTCACGATTCCGCTGGCCATCGCCGGAACCTTGGCCGCCATGCTGGCGCTTGGATTCTCGCTCGACAATTTCTCGCTTTTGGCTCTCACGATCTCGATTACCTTCGTGGTCGACGATGCGATCGTCATGATTGAAAATATCGTGGCCCATCATGAGCAGGGCCAGACGGTGATGACGTCCGCGCTGCGGGGTGCCCGCCAGATCGGTTTTACGGTCTTCTCCATCACGGTGTCCCTCATGGTGGTCTTTCTACCTCTGGTTTTGATGGGCGGAATCGTGGGGGGGTTGTTCCACGAGTTTGCGACGACCCTGGTCGTGGCCATTGCGGTCTCGGGTCTGGCTTCACTCACGGTCACGCCTATGATCTGCGCCCACCTCATGAAAGACCACCAGCCGGTGCGCTCGCGCAGGCGGGAGCCCCCGCGTCTCGTCAAGGGGGTCGGGCGCCTCTACCAGTCAACCGTAGACGCGTACGCGCGGAGCCTCGACTGGGCGCTCGGGCACCAGCGAATGATGCTCGTATTGTTCGTACTCACCTTCGCATTCACGATCTTTCTTTACATCAAGGTTCCCAAGACGTTTTTCCCGGAGGAGGATACCGGTCTCGTGATCGGCCATACGTTGGCCGCGCCCAATGTTTCCTTTGACCGGATGAAACACCTGCAGGCCAAAGTCGTCAAAATCATTCGTGCGGACCCGGCTATCGCAACCATCAGTTCAAGCGTAGGCGTAACCAACGGCTTCTCGAGTGCCAATCGCGGGACGATGTTCATCGGGCTCAAACCGGCATCCGAGCGCAGGCAGTCGGCCCAGGTCGTGATTCTCGATCTGGAGCGGAAGCTCGCCAAAATCCCCGGGATCAATGTGTATCTGCAAATTGCGCAGGACCTATTCTTTGGCGGTCAGAGCAACGGAGGCGCATATAGTTTCTCGGTTCTGGACCCATCCTTTTCCTCACTCGACCAAGTGGCGCAGCGCATAGTCCGGCGCTTGAAGACACTCAAATCCATCAACACGGTTTCGACGAATCTCAACCGGGCGGAGACCGAAATCCGGGTGGATATCAATCGGGTTGAGGCGGCACGGCTTGGGGTCAGCGTGGCCGCGATTGATGCGGCACTCGGCGAGGCATTCGGTCAACGCCCCATTTCCCGGATTTACGAGTCGCAAAATCAGTATCAGGTGGTACTCACGGTCGGTGCCGCGCGGGCCCGCACACCGGCAGATCTCGGGAAGATTTATGTTGCGGGCTTTTCGGGTCCGGTGCCGCTCTTCCAGGTGGCGCGGCTCACACGCAGTACGGCGCCGCTACAAGTCATCCATTTCGACGGTGTGCCGGAGGGAACGATCAGTTTCAACGTTGCGCCGGGTGTCGGACTGGGACCTGCCATTGCGGATGTCCAGCGCGCGATCGCCCAGATGCGCCTTCCGGGGGGTGTGCGCATCCGATTCGGAGGGAATGCGAAATATTTTCTGCGCTCCATCGAGGATGTCCCGCTCCTGATTCTGGCGTCGCTTCTCGCGATCTACATTGTTCTGGGCGTGCTCTATGAAAGTCTCACGCAACCACTCACGATTTTGTCGACGCTCCCATCTGCCGGTGTGGGTGCCCTGCTGGCGTTTTTCCTGACAGGGACGCCTCTGTCCGTGATCGGTGTCATCGGCATCTTTCTCCTGATGGGGATTGTAAAGAAAAACGGCATCATGCTCGTCGATTTCGCGCTCGAAACCGAGCGCCGCGATGGAACCGCACCGAAGGAGGCGATCCGAACCGCCTGTCTGGTCCGCTTCCGGCCGATCATGATGACGACACTCGCGGCTATTCTGGGCGCGTTGCCTCTTGCGTTTGCCGTGGGGACAGGCTACCAGCTCCGGCGCCCGCTCGGCATCGCCGTGATTGGCGGTCTCATCGTGAGCCAGGCCATGACGCTCTACACGACGCCCGTGATTTACCTCGCCCTGACTGGCTTCGGGAAACGGCGTGCGCGGCGGATCGTCGATTTGTCCGGGACGAGCGCCACGCCGACGCCGGAGTGGGCCGGCCATTCCTGAGCGGATACTTCGGTAACCCGGATCCGGATAGCGGGGGGATCAGCACCGTACCGGATGGGAATGCGGTTTGCCTCCGAACCCGAAAGTACCGTGCCCAGCAGGATCCGCCTCCTGCGCGGTCAGACGTCTGGCATCTCAAGCACCGGCCGGTGACCCGAGATCGGGCACTGCATGAACCGTGTGATCAGTGTTTCACTGTCAACTGGACGACCGAGGTAGAAGCCTTGTGCTTCGTCGCAGTTGGATTCACAGAGGAAGTGAAACTGGCCGGCGGTCTCAACGCCTTCGGCGATCACACCCATGTTCAGGTTACGTGCGAGAGTCAATATCGTGTGCGTGATCCCGCAGGATTTCTTGTCATGGGGCGTGCCAGCGATGAAGGAACGGTCTATTTTGATGTAATCGACTGAAAAATCCTTGAGGTAGCTTAAAGAGGAGAATCCTGTCCCAAAATCGTCGAGGGATACGGCGATATGCATGGCGCGCAGTTCAGAGAGGGTCATCTTGGCGGCATGCGGATCCGGAAACATCATGCTCTCCGTGATTTCAACCATGAACAGCTCCGGAGGAATGTCAAACTGTACCAGCGTGTCGCCAATGGTACGCAAAAAATCCGGATCACGGAATTGCCGGGCGGATAGGTTGATCGCCATGCGTATCTGCAGATCCTGGCCGGTCATCCAGATCTTCAACTGCCTGCAGGCTTCCTGTAAAACCCAGTGCCCGATGGGGATGATCAGGCCGGTTTCCTCTGCTAGCGCGATAAACTCCAGCGGCGGCATCAGGTGGCCATCGGGTTGACGCAGACGTACCAGCGCCTCCACCCCGGCGATGACCAGATTGGCCACTTGAACGCTCGGCTGATAATGCAGGACGAAATCATTCTGTTCCAGAGCACGCCGCAACAGTGCGGTTTTTGCGTACTCGCCGGAAGTGTTGGCTTGCAGGTCCGGTGAATAAGGCTCGGCACGTCCCCGGCCGGACTCTTTGGCCTTGTACATTGCCGTATCAGCATTTTTGACCAAGGTATCCACATCCAGGCCATCGCGGGGATACAGGCTGATGCCGATGCTGCCCTTGACGGTGAGATCGCGGTCGTCTTCGAAACAAGGCTCTGCGAGAGCCGACAGAAGACGTTCTGCGATCACTCGTGTCAGCTTCTCGCTTTCGGCGTCCTCCAGCAATACCGCAAACTCATCTCCTCCGAGGCGGGCTACCGTATCGACTTCCCGCAGCACGGACGCACATTGCACAGCCGCGTGCTGGATAACCCGGTCGCCCATCTGATGTCCCAGCGTGTCATTAATCGTCTTGAACCGGTCCAGGTCAATGAAGAGTACGGCCAGGACACTTTGGTTTCGTTTGGCCCGCCGGATCGCGTCGCGTACGCGTTCCTGGAACAGGGCCCGGTTCGGCAATCCGGTCAGTAAGTCATGGTGGGCCATAAACTCGAGCTGCTTGCGGGCAAGAATTGTGTTCGTCACATCGTGCATCACACCTATGACGCTCTGCACCGCACCCCGATCACCCGGGATAGGAGTACACTGCAGTTCGAAACTGGCCCCGCGAAGCTCTGCCACGGCCAGCGCCATTTTGCCGGTCAATACCTGGTTCAGTGCCGAGAGCACATCGGGTTGATCCGGGAATAAGTCGAAGGCCGATTTTCCGAGAAGGTCCGATTGCGTCAGGCCCACATACTCCATGGCCTTGCCCGCACAGAAAGTAAAGCAGGCATTTCCGTCGAGCGTAAAAATCGCGATCGGAGCCTGACTGATTACAGCATCCAACTGATGTTGTGTTTGCTGTAGTTGCCGTTCGGTCTTCTTGAGCAAGCTGATATCGCGGTAGATGACATACAGCGCAACCAGGCTCCCCTTATAAGATACGGGTGCAGCGAGAATCGAGGCCGGAAAAACAGAGCCGTTTTTGCGCAGTCTCAGTGCCTGATATTCGGATTCCATGCCAGTCAGAGCGGTCTGAGTGAGGTCCCGTGCCTCCACCTTCAACGATTCGGGTACGATCAGTGCGTCGATATCCTGGCCGATCACTTCATGCCGGTCATACCCGAACATGTGCACAAAACGGTTATTGATCTGAAGGACCAAGCCATTCCGGTCGACAATTGCGATGGCTTCCGGTGAGTATTCAAACAGGGTTTTGAGGTAGGTATGCTCCAGTTCGCTATCCGGTTCCTGTGCGGCAAGTCGTGACGTGATGTCACGCAGGCAGATGACATAGGCGCAGCTGTTTTCAACGGACACGACGCTTACGGAGACGATAGCCGTGAACCGCTCTCCATCCCGGCGTACCAAACCGTCGGTATGCGTACCCGTGAGGGTTCCGGCTGTGTCATCATCACATGCGGTCAGTATCGAATGTCGATCCGGCGTCAGTACCGATAGGGCGGAACCCGCGAGCGCAGTACGGTCTCCGCAATTAAAGACTGTTACCGCCTGCCGGTTGCAATCCATGATCATGCTGCCATCGGTCAACAGGAGTGCATCATCCGTTGCATCCACGTATTGGGTACGCCAGCAGTCCACGATTTTTGTTACTGGATCCATAAAATATCCTTCCTCGAAGTGGTGGGTTTGGAGTGAGTTGTGCGAAAGTCTGCCGATCGTTCAGTATTTCCGGGAAGGGTGTGGTATCGATTATAAAACGATGTTGCAGGTATTGAGCTGTCTGGCGGCAGACAGGCGCAATCCGGTTATGAGACTTAAGGATCTGTCGCTGTGATTCTGGATGACAAACTTTCTGGGTATTCCCGCCTGCGTTACAGACAGAGTCTAAGGATAATTTCTGCTATTTCACGCGAATCACCCCCTGGCCGCCATTCTCTTGAAGAACCGGAACGAGCAGGGTTACGCAAGCAGCGCATCTCTAGAAAAAGCGATCAGCAGGTGCGCTCCGGATCTTGTGACGCAGCGCTGATGCGTGGTTGAGCCGGCCGAAGACGGCAACGCCATCGCGCGTGCCGACATAGACCCGTCCCTGGGCGATGGTCGGGGTGATGAACTTGTTCCCTGATCCGAAATGATCCCGACTTCCAGCTTGATTGCTGTTGTATAGCAAATCCGCGAGATTCCGTGCGGCATAGGCGTAAAGCACGGCGGGATCGGTATTTGCGACGGCCCAGACGATCCCGTCGCGCCCCCCATCCGAGGAAATGCCGGGTGTGGTCCCCGGGTAGGGGAACCGGTTCTGGGTGACCGAAACGGGTTTGGGGATCAGTTTCCCTGCCTGAATCCGGAATGCGCGGATCGGCTCTCCCACCGCGCCAAAATAAATTTCATGCCCGAAGTAGGCGGGCATGCCGAACTCGGGACCCCCGAGCGCATGGGGGAGTTCCTGCCAGATCGCATTGCGGTAGGGGTTGAATTTTCCCATGTTGGCGCGGTTGACGACATAAATATGGGTATCCTTGCCCGCACCCACCGCAAGATGCAGGATCCGCCCGCGTACATCCCGGAAGGTCGGCAGAACCAGCGCACCGCCCGAGCCCAGATCTTCATCGGCCCGCGATTCCGCCCGGGTATTGTCCATGTTGAAGTAGTCACTCACCCGGATCCGGCCGCCGGTCACCGACAGGCGAATGAACGCATTGCCGAAATCCCGATCGATCGGGAAGCCTTGGGCATTGAGTCTCCTCCCGAAACTGCCGTTGCCATCCAGAAAGTAAATGTGCCCACCCGGGCCCGCTGCCGGTCCGGCGCCGGAAGCCCAGATGCCGCCATCGTGTCCGTTGGGCGTGATATCGAGGATGCGTGGGCCGCGCAGGCCGTGGACCGTATAACCGATGATCCAGCCGGTATAGGGGCGGTGATCGCAGTTGGAAGACCAGAAGGTGTATACCACACCCCGGAGGAGAAGGAGGCCGGGGCGTTCCTTGTACTGGGCCGGGTTGAAAATGACCCGTCCATCGCGACTGCCATCGCCAGTGCCGGGAGTGGTGGCCCGGATCGTGACTGGGCTGCCCGGACGCAGGGCACCCGTTGCGAGGTCAAGTGCGTAGAGGCGCTGGTAGTAATGTCCACTCGGATTTTTGGACATGGCGACCGCAAAAATCGTCCCCCGACTCCCATCCCTGAGATCGATCACCGGGGTCGCCGTCACGCCGATTGTGGGTTCGACCTGGCTGCAATGGCGGTCGTCACTCGGGGTCTCGCCCGTCTTCAGGAGGGTGCGCTTCCAGAGCAGAGTCCCGGTGTCTGCGTTGAAGGCGTAGAGTCGATCCGCTTCTGTGGCGACATAGAGCACGGGCTGGATTCGTCCGCGGGCGCGCACGCTGGATACATAGAGCGGCTGGGCGTCAACCTTGCCATCGACCGGGAAAAACCCCACCTTGCCGAACTCCCGGACATTGACCGTGGCGGGCGTGAGCCGGGTCTCCCGATCATCCCAGCCGGTACGGGCATTGTTGTCGTGGTAGGTGAGAACGTTGAAGCCGGGTGCTGGACGTTGTCCGGACGGGACGGCATGGGCGTATGCGATTGCGAGGGTCAGAGCCAGAGCGCCAAGCCGGAAAAAACGGACCGGAAGGGATGCGGACATGGCTGGATCCTCGATGCGGTTCCGCATCCAGTATAGACCGGCTGAAAGCACGACCTGAGATTTGTGCCCATTGGCTTTGGGTTGATGGGTCTTCAGGCCATGAAATCGCGTAGCGGCTGATTCCAGTTGAACGCACCCAGCAGATCGTAGGCCTCCCCGTCCCGGTGATTCAAGGGGTTGAGACCGAACCGTTTCTCAATGAGCCTGAGGAGGCTACCGCTGTGGGCGATCTGGTGATCTACAAAACCCGGTTTGGCCCAGGGGCTCACGAGTAGGGCCGGGATACGGGTGCCAAGGCCGTAGAAGTCGATCGCCGGAGGCGGAATGGAATCCCAGAATCCACCCCCCTCGTCATACGTGATGAAGACAGCGGAATCCCGCCAGCCCGGGCCTTCCGCGACCGCGTGAACCAGGCGTTCGACCCAGTTCATGCCCCAAACGGGTGCGCAGTCGGCGGGATGCTCGGTATGCGCAGCCGTCGCCTTGAGGAATGAAACCGCAGGCAGCCGGCCGGTATGTGCATCCTCGATGAAATCCTCGCTGCTCCGGATATGTCCCTTGCGCACGTATTCCGGCCAGCGTGGGTAATACTGGAAAGGGTTGTGGTGCGCTTCGTAAAGACGGCCGGTATCGATCACGGCTGATCCGTCACCGGGTCCGAACGCGGTGTCGAGCGCCCAGCCTTTGACGAGATTCCAGTTCTCGTTGTACCAGGCCCAAGACAGGCCGGATCGGCTGAGCCGATCACCGATGTTGTCATAGACTTGTTCGGCTGGAGGCGGCGACAGGCGCAGTCCACGGGTGTTGTCGGCGCCGGTCGGTCCTTGGGTCGGGGGCAGGTCATTGATGAGGGTGCCCCTCTGGTCGTAGGGCAGGTCGTAGAACGGGTGATCCGGGCTGGTCGCGCGCGGATCGGAGGGGCTTCTCGCATCGGATGGTGCGGTTTGGCTGATGCAGGATCGCCCCGCGACGAGATAGAGCGCATTGCCCGTCGATCCCCCGATCATCGCCTGGAAGAAATGATCAAAGAGTGCATAGCGATCCGCAAGTCGATGGTAGAAGGGAAGGTCGTCCCGATCGTAGAATCCGAGCACGGGGCCGCTCGGCCGGGCAAGATCGAAGTCCAGGGTTTCCGCATCCGCGCGCTTGAGCTCGGCCCGGCTGAGATGCGTCGGGTTACCGAGACCCAAGGCAACAAAGCGGTCCATGTGCCCGTTGTTCATCTCGGCAGCCATGCGGAAGAAGCGGTGTTCCGGATCCCAGTGCCCATTTACATCCGGGGGCAAATACGGCGTCAGGTGAAAGGGCACATTGGGCAGGAGGGCATCCTGGAACCCCGGGAGATCCTTTGGAACCGGGAGGAACGTGTAGGGAATGCCGGCAGGATTTTTCTGGAGTCCGTGGAAGCGCGACCGGATCCGGCCTTCCGGGTTGACGAGATTGGCGATCCTTCCGCCATCCGGTCTCCGATACGTTCCAAAGTAATGATCGAAACTCCGGTTCTCCTGAAAGATGATGATGAGGTGCCGAATGTGCGAGCGCAATCCGTCGATGCTGGCCGGATCGCCCCCCCGGGATCCCGACACGAACCCCGGGGGTGGCCGCAACATCGGGGATGTCATCGCATGGAGGAGCGGGGAAGTCGCGGCCGCAACGCCAGCCAGGCCCAGGTTTTTGAGAAACTTTCTGCGTTTGCGATCGACCATGGTCATGGCTCCACGGATGGATAGAAGCGGTCAACGGGTTCAGAAGGTCACTCTTATGCTGACATAAATGCCGCGCGGGGCGCCGGGGTAGGCCAGGATCGCGCCGGCGCCGGTACCGAAATACCCACCGGAACTGATATATTCGGTCGCGTTGGATTTCCGATCCAGAATGTTCGTCACGAGCGTGACACCCGCGATCAGTGTGACCAAGATGTGACCAAGATGTCATCGGGACAGTACGTGGTTGTCAAAAATCCCGGTCCTTGTGCTTTTTTTCACGGTGGGCGGTAGCTCGCACACTACCGGCCTGGACGACTGCACCGGAGACGGGTGGTTGGGCACGGACCGCAAGCGGGGTCAGCGCAAGCAGGCCGGCAAGTATCCAATATCGGTATTTCATTGTGAATCCCCTTTTTCTGTGGCGGTTGAATGAGGCCGAATGGCACGGGCGTAAGGGTAGGGGACGGAGATAACGGATTCACGAATAAATACGGATCTATCCGTGACACGGATATGGTGCATGTGCTGCAGGTCTGTTCGAGCCGGAGCCGATGGCCGATCGAGCGATGCAGGGCAGGGTGGATGGTGTGCACGGAATCACAGAGTCCGTGTGCGCGACGCACGAACCCCACGGTTCGCGCGAGTGTTTTGCCGCTACTTTGAGGACGAGCTTACTCTGGGGGGCGCGCAACTCTCGCGGAATTTGGTACTATGACGAGGCAGACAGGGGGAGGGTCTGCGACGATGCGCCAAGTGGTCCGTTTGACGGGTGCCGAGGTGGTGTCATGACCGGAAACGAAATGTGGAATGCGCCGGATATCGTTCCTACCCTCACCTATACTGATCTCACTCGCGCGATCGAGTGGTTGCAGCGCGTGTTCCGGTTTCGCGAGCGCGAAGGGGCCCGTCTCAGTTGGCCGGGCGGCGGCATGACCTGGTTCGAAGTCGGCAACGGCCTGTTCAACATTGCCACCCCTGATGTGACGTGGCGGCTCAAACCGGATGCCCCGGGATTCATGATGAAAGTTTATGTTGCAGACCTCGATGGACACTTCGCCCATGCGAAGTCAGAAGGCGCAAGGATCATATCAGAGCCGGAAGATGGGTTTTGGGGCGGGCGAATCTACCGTGTGCTCGATCACGAAGGGCATCAGTGGGAGATATCACAGCGGGGGCGCGATCGTGCGGCGGATCGCTGGATCCTGCCACCGGGTGTGACACGGGGTGGGCAAACGTGAGGAGCTCGGGACCCGGGTGAAGTCGAACCGGGCGCAGTAACTCCAAGCAGGCTCGCCTGCCCTTCGCCGAACTCCGCTCCCCCGGCATTAGCGGGAGAGCGATTGAGCGCCCGGGTTATCCTGGATCCGCCGAATCAGGGCCCGCTTTACCGGTGCCGCGCCATCTGCATCCAGTTCTCGTGTGCCAGGCGCCGATATGTGATGCGCTGGCTTGGGTCGAGGAGCCGATAACCCTTCAGGTGAAATGGAATCATCTCGTAGCCGAGATAGGCCTGGGCACGGCCGATTTCCCGAACATCCCGGATGAGTGTTCTCGTGGATGGGTCCGGTTGCCGGGCAGCTTCCCGATAGCGCCGGTAAGCCATCCTCAGTGACATGATTCCACGCATCGTGTGAGACCGCATGCCCGTGGCCAGCATTTTCTCCTCACTGATTTGCGCAGGGGTGAGATGCAATGCTTGCGCATGCATCAAATTCCAGTGCGGGCCCGGATGGTACCGGTAGAAAATCCCTATAAATCCGAAGGAATGTCGCATGAAGTACCGGTACGGTTTGGCCATGGCCTGCGCGGGGCGGTGCATGGCGGCGGTAGCTGGCGTGATTCCGAACGTCAGCGCGGCCAGCGCGAAGGTGACGGTCGTCAAAAGGACTGCTTTTTTACACATCTCGCTCCTCCACATCATTGCGTCGATGGTTACCGGAAGGATCCGGGTTCATTATAGGACGCTTTTCACAAGATCATCTTTCAGGGAGACTGAATAGGATCACGCGTCTTGATGGAACCCATAGCCCACGCCCCGGACCGCGGTTTTTGAGGGAAGCGCCTCGCACCATCCAGCGCGCCGGACCCGACGTGTCATCCATGCGGCAAGCACCCGCACTGGGGCACGCAGTAGGTCTGCCCCGGTTGTTTGGGCGCCCGTTCCCAATCGGTCCCTCTTGCGCTATGCTGGATGTCGTTTGGGATTCCCTGAACCCTTGATCCCGTCCCTATCTTAGGAGATGACCCGCATGTCGCTTTCCATGTATTCCCTCTCGGTTCCAGTATTCACTGCGAAGCTCACCAATCTCGCTGCCATCCTCAAGAAGGCTGCCCAGCATGCCGAAGCACACAAAATCGATCCCGAAGTCCTGACCCAGGCCCGGCTCTACCCGGACATGTTTCCGCTCACCCGGCAGGTACAGATTGCAACGGATCAGGCCAAAGGTTGCGGTGCCCGCCTCGCGGGGCTCGAGCCGCCCAAGTTCGAGGATGTCGAACGGACCTTCCCGGAGCTCGACGCACGGATCGAGCGCACGCTTTCCTTTCTCAAGACCTTGAAATCCGCGTCCTTTGAAGGTTCTGAAGACCGGACCATCCGGCTCGAGATGCGCGATCGCACGCGTGAGTTCAAGGGATTGGTCTACCTTGTCGACTACGTCTACCCCAACTTCTATTTTCACGCCACGACGGTGTACGCGATTCTCCGCCACAATGGGGTCGAGATCGGGAAAGGCGACTTTTTGGGTTCGATCTGAGCGGATCGGGAACAGTCAGGCGAGCGATCCGCCGCAGGAGCTTCCATGACCGGCCGTGCAGCCAAAACAGTGCGAGCCACTTCGGATCGGCCGGCCGGCCAGCTCATCCAATGACTCGAGATTCCAGATCGTGGGGTGCCCCTCCATCGGATCCTCGAGCATCTGGTTGAAGTCACAATCGAACAGTCGCCCGTCCCAGCTCACGGAGAGTGTGTTCTGGCACATGAGGTGCGGGACGGTTTCCGGATTGAAGCTCTGAACCAGTAGCGACAGATATTCCTCATAGCGCCCCTCGCGCAGGAGCAGGTGCAGGAAACGGCTGATTGGAAGGTTGGTCATGACGAGGAGCTGATTGAAGACGATCCCATAAAGCCCACCGAGCTCCTCTTTATAGCGTTGCTCGAGTGCGGAAGCCGCTGGCGGGAGGGCGGGGCCCAAAGGGTTATAGACGAGATCCAGGTGGAGATGGGGATTGTGCCCGTAACCGAGCGCGTTGAGCGCCTGGAGTGCCCGGATACTCGGCTCGAAAACCCCCTTGCCCCGCTGGCGCTCGACGTTTTCCTTCGAATAGCAGGGCAGGGAGGCAATGATGTGAACACCTGCGTTCGCGAGGAACGCCCCTGTGTCCTCTTGTCCATGCTCTGAGAGAACGGTCAGGTTGCAGCGGTCGATCACTTCGAGTCCTTGCCCGCAACCTGCCCGCACCAGGGTCCGGAAATGGGAGTTGAGTTCGGGCGCGCCACCCGTGATGTCGAGCGTTCGGATCACGCTGCTTTGGCCCATGAGTTCGATCACACGTGTGACGGTTTCCGAGTTCATGATCTCGGTCCGGAGCGGTCCCGCATCGACATGGCAGTGGTGGCAGGCCTGATTGCAGCGTTTGCCGACATTGACCTGGAGCGTCGTGGCCGCTTTTCGCACGAAGGCGAGCCCGTGCGATTCAAGCGTTGCGGCAAAAGTCGGAGGGGAGGGTTTGAGGACGGCGCTCATGGCGGTGGGACGAGTGGGTATGCGTTTTCAGTATAGCCCGGTTGCCACCCAAGATGCCCCCGGGCGTCGGGTGGCATGCCGACATCAGCCGGAGTGGCCTTTGCCGAGACGCCGGAGCAGGGCGAGCATCACGCGGATGAGCTGGCGGCCTAGACCGGACATGCGTTCTTCGCGCCAGACTGAGGCGGCACGGCGGTTGATTTCGGAATAAGTCGGGTAGGGGTGGATCAAGGCGAGAATCCGGCCAAGCGGGAGACGCTCCTGGATCGCGAGCGCAAGTTCCGAGATAATCTCGCCCGCATGGGGCATGATGAGCGTGGCGGATTCGAGGCAGCCTTTTTTGTTGATTCCGATCAGGGCGCAACCATTCTCCGCTCCGTCCGTTACCGCGCGGTTGACTTCGCGGAGGGGAATGGTGATCGTCTTGGCGACCGCTGATAATCGGGTTCCGGTGCGGGACACGCTTGCGATTTCCGGGCTCGTGTAGGTCACACGTGGAATGGGGCTTTGGTTCCAGCGCAATCTGATGAGTGGACGAAATAGCGCGTTTAAAGCCGCATAGGCGCCTTGTTGTCCCGCCACGTGGGTGAACTGGAGGGCGCTCGTCACATCACCCGCAGCATAGATTCCAGGTTGGGAAGTTTCGAGGTAGTCGTTTGTTGCAAGGAGTCCGCCCGCTTTGCGGAGCAGGTTCAGACTCTCGAATCCGTGAGTCCGCGGCTCGCGTCCGACGGCGATCAAAAGGATGTCAAAATCGATCGATGCCTGCGAGCCGTCAGTGTGGGAGACCACGAGTTTCGCATGGGGATCCGATCCCTCGATTCGGAGCGCGCGGGTTTCGGTCAGGAGGTTCACGCCCTCTTTCCGGAGGGCAAGTTCAAGCAGCTCGGCCGCGGTTTTCGGCTCCTGGGGGAGAATGCGGGAGCCCGACTCGATGAGCGTGACGCGGCTGCCGAGACGCGCGAATGCCTGGCCGAGTTCGCATCCGACAGGTCCCCCTCCGAGCACAAGGAGGTGCTTGGGACAGTCCTTAAGCTCCCAGACGGTTTCACTCGTGACAAAGCGGGCTCCGGCCAGTCCCGGAAGCGTCGGGACGATGGGACGGGCGCCCGTCGCGAGAACGATACTGCGCGTTGGGATCGTCTCCCGGCCGACCCGGATCGTATGGCGGTCGATCAGGGTGGCCGATCCCGGGATGACCCGTGCACCGAGGATCCGGTAGCGCTCGGCCGAATCTTCGGGTTCGATTGCGGCAATCGCGCGCCGGATGTGCTCGTGCACACCAGCAAAGTCGATCACGGGTTCGGACAGATGGATACCGAAGCGACGGCTTTCCCGGGCATTTTGCGCACAAGCGGCTGCACGAAGGAGTGCTTTCGATGGGATGCAGCCCGTATACAGGCAATCGCCTCCCATTCGGTTTGTCTCGATCAGGGTGATCCGTGCTCCGATCCGGCTTGCGATCGAGGCGGCCGAGAGTCCGGCTGCGCCCGCGCCGACCACGACGAGATCCTGCCTCGGCACGCGTTTCGCGACGGATGCCTTGGTATGAGCGTTTGGGGTATCCGGGCTCGTGGGTTGCATCAATAACAGATAAAGATGAGGAAACCGGTTGGAGCGGAGGGATGGGGAAGATTCCCGGGATGGTCTCGGATCATATCAAAAGCGGGAGGATCCCGAGCGGGAGGATCCCGGCCGTCTCGGGAATCGCGCTGGTCTTGGACGGGCAATCGCGGTATGCTGGATTCGAGGTACGTGCCATGAACCGATCCAATCGCTATCCGATGTTTCTCGTTATCTTCTTGATTGCGGCTCTTGCCGGGTGTGCGCAGATGCCAGGTCAGCCCGGGTACGGCTACTACTCGGGTGGTGCATATGGCGGCTATGGCGGGAGCTATGGACTCTCGAACGGATTCATGTACGGCAATGGTCTCTACAACCTTTATGGGGGGTACAGCATGTTTTACCCGCCCTACTACGTTGAGCCGGTGCCGGTCTATCCCGGGGGCCCACCCCCACAGGCAGGCGGCCCGCCCCCTCCATCCGGACCCGTGGGGGGGCCCCCTCCGCCCCCACCCCCTCCGCCCCGGTTTCCCATGCCGCCACCCCGTATGCCAATCTGTCATCCCGTAGGCGGGCGCATGGGAGTGCACACGGTTTGCCCCTGAGCCCAGAGGTCTTTTCCGGCTGCCGGAATGCACGGACGGAGTCGGCCCTTCGGGGCGACTCAATGGAAGCCGGGATCTCTTGACACCTGCTTTGGATGAAATGCGGGATCAAGCCTCGCGGGTCAGCCTGTTCGGTGGCGAGTGTTTTCTCGTCCGCTACGGAGATCCCAACGGGTATCCCGTTTTTTATCTCCACGGATTTCCGGGATCACATCGGGAGGGGGCTCTGGCTGCCCGGAGTGCCCGGGCTCACGGCGTCTGTCTCTATGCCATCGATCGGCCGGGATATGGGGAAAGTCATGCCCGGCCGGAGCTCACGCTGGCTGGCTGGCCTGCCTACCAGGAGCATCTGGCCGCTGCGCTCGGGCTCACGCGTTACGGGGTCATTGCGCTTTCGGGCGGTGGGCCCTACGCGTATACCGGGGCCTTTAGCGCGCACACCCATCTCGCCTTCACACTTGTCATCGGTGGTTTGCCCCCCCTCCTGGACCCTGCCGAGCGCGCGTCACTTCCGAGACTCATGCGCGTCCATGATTGGATACAAAAGGGGTTTCCAGGACTGCTGCATGCCGAAGCCCGTTTACTCGCACGACGGATCCGGAATAGACCCGCATGGCTTTGGAATCGTGTGCACAAACTGGTCAGCCCGATCGATCAGGTCGCGCTTGAAGAACCCGATGTGAAGAAGACGCTTATCGAATCCTGGACCTGGGGGCTTAAAGGGACCGGTTCGGGACTTGTGGATGATCTGAGACGCTACTTGAGTCTTTGCCCGGAAATGTTCCACGCCCCGCCACCCACTCCGTTACGGGTGATCCATGGCGATGAGGACCGTATCATCCCGCTCGAGCGTGTCCGGCGATTTGCAAAAAAACTACAGCGCGTGGATGTCGAAGTGTTGGGAGGTCAAGGGCATTTTTCCCTTCCGTTGCGCCGGCAAGACAGAATATGGGAAATCATACGGCAACTCATCGGTTCGAGCGAGCTCCATGAGACCTGAGCTCCAAAGTTGTGGCACCTCGCCCCGTTGCGAGACAATCCTCTACGCGAGTATTATATGTATATGCTTTCCGGTTCATTAGCTGGAAAGGCTCGTTATATAAAACTTACGATACTCTCATGACATTAACCTGGAGATTTTTACTATGAAGAGATACCTTGCTATCGGCGTGGCAGTCGGCGTGTTTGCGCTTGCCCCGCTTGCGCTCGCCGGAACCGGCACGATGGCGCCCGCGCATAAAATGATGATGCATCACAAGATGATGATGCACCACATGATGACAATGGCCCAACGGCGTGCGTGGCTCAAGAAAGCACAGATGGCTCTCAATCACAACGGCGCGATGCTCAAGGCCGATGGGATGTGGGGCCCGAAGACGATGGAGGCAATCAAGTCATTCCAGAAGAGCCATGGACTCAAGGTCACCGGCCACTTGGATCACATGACCATGGTCAAGCTCGGTCTCGTGCACAAGGCCTGGAGTCACAAGAAAGCCTGGCACAAGAAGTAATAACCGGAAAACTCATCGATTCGAGTTTCCGCTCTCGGGAACTCGTGAAACCGGCGGGTCCACCCCGCCGGTTTTGTCAGACGTCCCGTAAAGGGCTCCAACGCACCTATTTTTGGCAGGATGGACAATAAAACGTTGCGCGCTGTCCCGTACGGATCCGGCGGATCACGTTCCTGCAGCCGAAACAGGGCAGTCCCTCGCGTCCGTAAACATAAAACGCCGTGCTGAAGTAACCCGGATCGCCATCGATCCCGCGATAGTCGCGCAGCGTGCTTCCACCTGAAGCCAGGGCTTCGATGAGGACCTTGCGGATCATGGCATGCAGGCGGATGAGACGTGCGGCCGACAGGCGCCCACCCGGGCGATGCGGGTGAATCCCGGAACGGTGAAGGGCTTCGTTCGCGTAGATATTTCCAACGCCTGCCACGATCCGGCTATCCATGAGAAGTGTCTTGATCGAAGCTTTGCGTCGGCGGATGACCTGGATCCAGTACGTTTGGGTGAATGCGTCTTCGAGCGGTTCGGGGCCGAGCATCCGGAGCAGCGGGTGCGTCGCGGGCGATCCGGATCCCGAAAGGAGCAGGCTGAACCGGCGCGGATCTCTCAGGCGGATCGTGAGCTCCGGCAGTTTGAGCTGCCAGTGTTCATGGGGAAGGCGGGCCGTTTCGGGGCTGACGATGACAAACCGCCCGGACATGCCGAAATGCACCAGCAGATAATGACCCTGGTCGAGTACAAAGATGAGGTATTTCCCGCGCCGCTCGAGGCTTTGGATTTTCCGTCCCGGAAGATCCCGATCCAGTGTTCGCGGGATCGGTAATCTCAGGCGGGGTTCGAAGACATCGAGCGCGAGGATCGTTTGTGCTTCAACGCGCGGGGCGAGCGCGCGCCGGATCGTTTCAACCTCGGGGAGTTCTGGCATGAGGCTTGCGCCGGTTGGCTGCAAGGGTCAGCATCCTGGCTTCGATGGGCTTCGGGAAAACGAAACGCAGCGGAGGGGTGCGGCTGACCAGAGCGAACCCGAAGGAATCGTGCACCAGATGGTACACCCGGGGTAATTTCTCACCGAGGAGGCGAAGCTTGACCATCCCAAATGGCTTCCCATCACCGGGCGGTCCCACGCTGAGCGCGCTCGCGTACGTCCAGCGCCGGATCAGCCTGGCGATCATGCCCGAGCTCACCCGTTGTTCATGGGGCGTGAGGTCCCAGGTTCCGCGGGAGGTGCGGGTGAGCGCGAGTCCCGGAAGCCTGAGGGAGACGAGCTGGCTGCCTGTTGGGAGGAGCCGAGGGGAAAGCAGCGGGTAGAGGCTTCCTGAAAGCCGGTAATAGAGCACGTCGTTCACGAGCAGGATTCGGGATCCTCTGCGTATGAAGCGAAGGTGGCCGACCGGATCCGTTCTGCCGAAGTCGATTTCGTGTCCGTTGACCCAAAGGCGCAACCGGGCGGGGGCAAGACCAATCGTTTTGAGCTTGAAGCGGGTGATCGGGTAAGCGTTCTGGACGGGCTCATCGAGGTCATCGATCAGGGAATCGAGATTCAGGTTTTCGGCCCGTGCGCGGAAAGGGTGCACCAGCCACCATTGGGCGCCGATTTTCTGGAAGTCAACCGGGGGCTGGTGGACGAAGGCGTATGTCAGGCGGCGGACCGCATGGGGCGCGATCTTGAGAAGCGTCGGCTTGGGGGGAGGGGTCGGCTTGCCCATCCCGAGATAGAGCGCGAGTGCGAGCGCCACAATGAAGACACTCAAGCCAAGATTGAGCCAGATCCATTTCTGCATGGGAGCTTAACGCCGCCTACGGCGGATCCAGGTCCAAAGGCCGAGACCGAAAAGTAAAGCGGGTATGAGAAGCAGAAAACCCAGTCCGAGAAGTCCCTCGTCGAAACTCGTCAAGGTGAGCGTGCGGTCACTGGAAGTCGGCTCGTGCAATTTGAGGTCGGCACTTTGGCGTGTGAGCCAGTTGAAGAGATTGAGGCCGAGAGTTTGGTTCCCGCCCTCGTTCAGGAACGCGTTGGCCAGAAAATCGGTATTTGCAACCACCGCAACCCGTTCGAGGCCCGGATGTTGCGGGAGTTTCGAGCGGGTGAGAAGCATCCCGATGGGCAGGGGCCCGGCCCGGTCCCCGATCCGGGGGTTGAAAACCAGAGTGCCTTTGAGTGAACCCGTTTCGAGCCAGCTCACGGGCAAAGGACGACTTTTGATGAGCGTTTCGTGAGACCAGTGGCTCTCGGGACGGATGCCGAGTGCGCCCGCGTCGGGGAAGAGCGTCTCCGCTTTGAGGCTTTCGGTCACCGGGTTTTCGGGGTAGGCCGTGAGTACCAGCCAGACCGGGTTTGAAATGCCGAACAGGCGCGAGGTGGCATCAACGATCACCCCTTTCAGCAACCGGATACCGAGTGTCCGGGCGAGAGGTGCCAGTCCCTCGAGGGGACCCGGTTCCATGAGCCAGAGGAGCGCCCCTCCCTGATTGACGTAGCGGATCAGGGTGTGAACCTCAGCTGGCAGGAGGCGCGCCGTGGGATTTGCGAGGACGAGCAGTGCGGTATCCGGTGGAACCGGCTGGGTTGCGAGATCGATCTGCTTCAGCTTGAATCCTTCGCGTTTGAGAGATTTTGCAAAGGCGCCGAGATCGCCGGGTCGCGTTCCCGTGATCGAAGGCTCACCGGAGCCGGTCACGAAACGGACCCATAGGTTTTGGTTTCTGCCCAGCCGAAACAGTGCGTCGGTGATGCTTTTCTGGCTCAGGGTCGTGAGGTTTTCCCTGCGCCCGTCGTAGTGGATGACGAGTTCACCGTCCGCTTCGATCCCGAGTTTGCGCACTTCGGCCAGATGGATGTCGGGATTGATGAACCGAAGCCCCATCTTGGGATCCACTCGTCGGTAACGGTCGATCAGGTGACGGATCGCAGGGCGGAGCGGGTCTTCCCTTCGGGCAAAAGCCAGGATTTCGATCCGATCCGGCAGCGAGCGGACGATCTTGCGGCTCGCGCGTGTGAGACTGTTGCGGCCGGCTTGAGTCCAGTCATAAGACAGCCGGATCCGGCTCGTGAGCCAGGCAGCCAGCCCGACCAAGACGATGAGCAGGATGACGAAGAAGAATCCCTGAATCCGGAGCCAGCGGCGCGAACGACGGGTGAGTTCCATGGCCGGATCCCCCTCAGTGTTCCAGCCGGTCGGCATCCAGCCGCCGAATAGTGAGTGTGAGGAACAGACCGATGAAAAGGAGGTAGTAAAGGATGTCGCTCACCTTGACCTCGCCGCGCATGAAAGCGGAAAAATGGTTGAGGAGGGAGACGTAACGGAGAATGTGGCTCCCGGGTCCCTGACCCCGTGCAGCCCACGAGATGATCCACAGGAAGAGGAGGAGGCCGAAGGTTGAAATGGCCGCGAGGGTCGGCTGCTCGGTCAGGCTGGACAGGTAGAGTCCGGCAGCCGCGAAAGCCGCCATCACAAGGGCGAGCCCCAGAATACCCGCGGCAAGAAGGCCCCAGTCCAGATGGGTTCCGAGTTCGAGGGAGAGGGGCATGAGGGCGATGAGTGCGAGCAGGGCGCCCAGAAAACCCAGGACACCGAAGTATTTGCCGAGCACGATTTCGGTTACCCGTACCGGCGACGAATACAGGAGATCGAGCGTCTTCTGTCTCCTTTCCTCACTGAGCAGGCGCATGGTGAGCAGGGGAGTGAGGAGCAGGAGAATGATGGTCGCACTTCGCAAAAGCGGCATCGCAACCAGGGTGGTCACCCCGACTGCATGTGGATAGAGCGCGAGCCGGGGCATGACGCGCAGGAACAGATCGACCTGCAGGAGAAAGATCCACGCGAGAATCAGGCTGGCGACCGCGAGAATCACCCACGCAAGCGGCGAGGCAAAAAAGGAACGCATTTCCTTTTGTACGAGCGCACGAATCACGGCCGGGCTCCTCGGGGCGGGTCGATCGATTCGCCTCCCCGTGTCAGGGATAGAAAAATCTCCTCGAGGTTGGCCCGCTCGGGGCTCAGGGCAAAGGGTGCCCAGTCTCTCCGGACCGCCTCCCGGAGCAGACGTTCGGCGAAATCCGGAAGATCCGCGTGCTCGATCCGATACAGGCCGTCGCTTTGGGCGCTCACGTGCATGACGCCATCCAGTGCTTCGAGCACCGGGAGTTCCGGCGGATGCCTGAGTCCGATCCGGTGTGCCGATGAGGCACGCCTCGCATCGAGTACGGTGAGTTCCTGGGAGAGGACGAGTCGACCCTCGTGGATGATGACGACCCGGCTCGAGAGGGATTGAACTTCGGCCAAAAGGTGGCTTGAGAAAATCACACTATGCTCGGTGCCGAGCGTTCGGATGAGATCCCGGATGCCCTGGATCTGGGCCGGATCCAGTCCAACCGAGGGTTCGTCGAGGAGCAGGACTTCCGGTTCATGCAGGATCGCCTGGGCCAATCCCACCCGCTGCTGGAAGCCCTTGGAAAGGTTACGAATGAGTCTTCTGGACATCTCCGTGAGATGGGTTTTCTCCTGTGCCAGCCCAACCGCCGTCCGCGCTTTTTTCAGCGGGATGCCATGAATTCGCGCGCAGAAGAGGAGGTATTCGGAAACGGTGAGTTCCGGGTAGAGGGGTGGGTGCTCGGGCAGGAAACCGAGCTTGCGTTTGGCCTCCCGCGGGGCGTTGAGGAGGTCGATGCCAGCGATCGCGATCCGGCCGGTGGAGGGAGCGAGTGCGCCGGAGAGAATGCGAAGGGTGGTGCTTTTACCGGCACCATTCAATCCGAGGAATCCCAGTATCTCTCCGCGCCGCAGCGTGAGCGAGACATCCTGGATGGCCGCCCGTGCACCGTAGTAGCGGGTCAGGTTCTCGGCTTCGATCAGCGTTTCAGCCATGGCGCGGTTTTCCATTGCACTGGGACAGGAACATTTTGATGGAAATAGACCCGGCTCCCGAGCAGAGTGTTCCGCCCGGATTTGCAGGGGGTGTATGATGATCATTCTACCCCAGCTCCGGATTCCGGGCGAGGCTTGATCCCAGATGAATGGCATGCTCACCACTGGTCTACTCCATTGGCCGCTTTGGTCGCTTGTCATCGTCTGGCTGGCGACGCTCCATGTCACGGTCGTCGCAATTTCACTCTACCTGCACCGCGACCAGACCCACCGCGCGGTCACCCTCCATCCGCTTGTGCGGCATTTTTTCAGATTCTGGATCTGGCTCACGACGGCGACGTCGACTCGCGAGTGGGTGGCCGTGCACCGTCGCCACCACACGCAGGTCGATGTGCCGGGTGATCCGCATAGTCCGCGGGTATTTGGTCTCAAGGCCGTATTGTTCGATGGGGTCAACCTCTATCGCCAGGCGGCTTCGGATCCCGAAACACTCCGGACCTTTGGTCATGGAACGCCCTCCGACTGGGTCGAACGGGTCGTCTATGACGGGCGTGGAAACCTGGTGGGCATCCTTCTGCTCATGGTTTTGGAAACCGTGCTGTTCGGGCCCCTGGGGCTTACCCTCTGGGCGTTCCAGATGATGGGCATTCCCGTACTGGCTGCCGGTATCGTGAACGGCTTGGGGCATGCCATGGGCTACCGCAACTTCGACACGCCAGATGTCTCCCGCAACATCCTGCCTTGGGGAGTTCTCTGTGGCGGCGAGGAACTCCACAACAACCATCACGCCTTTCCGGGATCCGCGCGATTCAGCCAGAAACGAGGAGAGTTTGATTTGGGCTGGATGTACCTTTTTATTCTCGAGCATATGGGTCTTGCCCGTATCGAGCGGGTGAGCACACAGGGCCCGCATGCGAATCCGGGGCAGACCCTGGTCGGGCACAAGGTGCATCTCATGAGCATCTATCTCCGTGAAGTCATGCGCCCGACCTGGCATATGGTCCGTCGGAGCGGGTTCCGGCCGACACGGAGGGATCGGCACCTGTTCTGGTTGGCGCCGAAGCTGCTTGATGGGTCGGATAGCGACCGTGCGGATCTCGATCACCTGCTTGCGAGCGAACCCGTTCTGCGTACCGTCTATGAGTTCCGTGAGCGGCTCCATCGCATTTGGGAGAACGGAGCGCTCGCCGCCGATCGTCTCGAGGGATTGCGGGAATGGCTGAATCAGGCGCGTGCGAGCGGTGTACACCCGCTCGAGTTCTTTTCCGAAAGATTGCACCTGCTCATCGACAATCCAGCACTGGCAACGGAATCCCTGCTGCCCACACGCTGATCTTTCCGGAATCCTGCCTGGGGCAGGTGGTCTCGTGCGGCGGAGGTAGATTTACTTGAGCTTGGTTTCGGTGTAGGAGACGTGTTTCTTCGCGACCGGATCGTATTTTTTGACCTCGAACTTCTCCGAGTGCAGGCGCTTGTTTTTGGTAGTCGTGTAGAAATGGCCCGTTCCGGCACTTGAGACCAGTTTGATTTTCTCGCGCATGATCAGTGCCCGGATTTCTTGGACAGACGGGCGATTCGCACGAGGGCAGCCTCGATGCCGATCCGGTTGACAATACGGAGCCCGTGATTGGAAAGTCGCAACGCGACGAACCGCTTTTCGCTCTCGACCCAGAACCGATGTGTATGCAGGTTCGGCAGAAAGCGGCGGCGCTTGCGGTTGTTGGCATGGGAAACCCGGTTGCCAACCATGGGTTTTTTCCCGGTCAGTTCACAGACGCGTGACATGTCGT
>JAJZBR010000019.1:14268-29852 GCA_021798795.1 Pseudomonadota bacterium | reverse complement strand
GCCTCGCGACACACAACCACTACTTCGACACGCTGCCCCAGGTGCTCAAGGTGATCAACGCGTGCTTCGATCGGTGGCGTCGACCGAATGACGTATTACGACGTTTATTCTGCGTGACTTAAGTCGCTGTCTTTAGCAACAACACAATCATGGTGTCCACCCCCGCGCACCCCGAACTCCCGCTCAATCCCGAAAACATTCGGGATTACAGACAGTTCAATGAAATAGGGGTGTCTGACGGCAGAGCAACCTCAGTTCAGAAATGAAGCTTGAATCGAAGCTAGATGGGTTATCCAGAAGAGCGCTGTACCTTGCAACCTGTTTTCCGACTGTGTTATGATAAACGTCACTGAGAAGTCTGTTGAAAGATCCCGCGATGGGGCTCAGCTGGAAACCGCGACCCCCGAGCTTGCGATCAAGGATATCTAACCCATTACCGTGGTATGTCCGTTTCCTCCAGATCGCAAAAATTAACAGCACGGCTGCGCGTATCCAAACCGACCTCTGTCCGACTCCGTATCATTTTAGAGAGCAGTCCCCCCCCCCCGTCGAGTTTCCTATTCAACCTGAGTTGACCCCCCTGGAGAGAGCTGATGACCGCGGCTATCGTTCATACCAGTGATGCTGCCTTTGACACAGATGTACTCAAATCCGAGATACCAGTATTAGTCGATTTTTGGGCTGAATGGTGTGGCCCCTGCCGAATGGTTGCACCGATCCTTGAAGATATTGCGGGCCAATATGTGGATCGGCTCAAGATTCTCAAACTCAATGTTGACGAAAACCCGAAAACTCCGGCCCATTACGGGGTGCGTGGTATTCCGACTCTGATCCTCTTCCGCCAGGGGGATGTTCAAGCGCAGAAAGTGGGTGCCCTGAGCCGCTCGCAGCTCGCCAATTTTTTGGATGTAAACCTATGAGATACCCAAGACGCCGTGGTGGTCCCCGCATGATGCCCAACGATCCCATGGAAGGGATCCCAATGGGTCCCGATGAGGAATTTGTAGAGGATGCTGCCACGACAGCCGACGACAATCGTCCCACTATTGATCTCAATGTACTTAAGCGAATGCCACCGACCGAGTTGATTCAACTTGCCGAATCACTGGCTATTGAGGGTGCCGCGCGTGCCCGAAAACAGGAAGTTATATTTGCCGTTCTAAAAGCCAAAGCTCGCAGTGGTGAAGGCATTGTCGGTGAGGGCGTTCTGGAAATCATGCAGGATGGCTATGGATTTTTGCGTTCGGCTGACAGTTCCTATCTTGCAGGTCCGGATGATGTGTATGTTTCCCCGAGTCAGGTGCGCCGGTTTAACCTGCGGACTGGAGATACGGTTTCCGGCCGTGTGCGTCCCCCCAAAGAAGGTGAGCGCTATTTCGCTCTGCTCAAAGTTGACCGCATCAACTACGATCATCCTTCGAACGCTCAGAACAAGATCCTCTTCGAAAATCTGACCCCGCTGTTTCCGAAGACGCGCTTCAAGATGGAGCGTGGGACCGGGAGTACTGAGGATATTACAGCGCGAATCATTGATATGGTTGCACCCATCGGAAAAGGACAGCGCAGTCTGATCGTGTCACCGCCGAAGGCGGGCAAAACCATGATGCTCCAGAATATCGCACAATCCATTACAGCGAACCATCCGGAAGTCTATCTCATCGTCCTCTTGATTGATGAGCGTCCGGAAGAAGTCACGGAGATGAGCCGATCGGTACGGGGGGAGGTGGTTTCCAGTACTTTTGATGAACCCGCAACCCGACACGTCCAGGTGGCCGATATGGTCATCGAGAAGGCCAAGCGTCTCGTTGAGCATAAGCGGGACGTGGTGATTTTACTGGATTCCATCACTCGGTTGGCGCGTGCCTATAACACGGTGGCACCTGCATCGGGCAAAGTGCTGACCGGCGGTGTCGATGCCAGCGCGTTGCAGCGGCCCAAACGCATTTTCGGGTCAGCTCGAAACATTGAGGAGGGGGGCAGTCTTACAATCGTGGCGACCGCCCTGATTGATACCGGCTCCCGGATGGACGATGTGATCTACGAAGAGTTCAAAGGAACGGGTAACTCCGAAATTCATCTGGACCGGCGCATTTACGAGAAGCGTATCTTCCCGGCCATCAATATCAATCGTTCCGGAACACGCAAGGAAGAGCTCCTGGTGCCCCCGGATGAACTCCAGAAGCTTTGGATTCTCCGGCAGTTGCTGCATCCCATGGATGAGCTCGCTGCCATCGAGTTCTTGCTCTCAAAACTCAAGGAGACAAAAACAAATAGCGAGTTCTTCGATTCGATGAGGCGCTAACCGGCTCGATTCGGATTGGATGGCTCCGCGACCGTTGTAAGGTATTTCCGTACCAGAGTTGACCCATGGGGCACGTAACCCAGCCGACGGTAGAATTCGACGGCGTCTGATCTGCTGTCTAGATAAACGGATCCCATGCCGGCGTGGCGCGCCTCTGCCTCAGCCCAGCGGATGAGTGCGGTTCCAATTCCATCGCGTCGATAGTCCGGGTGGACCACGAGGTCGTCGATGTGGAGAAATCGACCGCGCGAAAGTGTTGCGACCGGTCGTAGACCCATGATGGCGGCAACCTGTTCCCCGATCCAGGCTGCGATCAGACGATATTGCAGGTGTTCTGCCTGATAGAGCCAGCGTGCCTCAAAAACCGCTTGATCGAGTTCAGGCCGCAGTTCCCGGATAACTGCATGAAGCAGGTGGGTATGGGTCCCAGGCGGGCATTCCTCGATGCGCAAGTCAGGAAATACCAGCAAGACCGATATCCTTACGGTATTGCATGCCGACAAACGCAATCTGTTCGATTGACGCATAGGCACGTTGACGGGCTCGGTCGATCGTCGTACCGGTTGCGGTAATGCTCAAAACACGTCCGCCATCGGTGAGCGGGCCCGTGGGGCCTAGTCGGGTACCCGCGTGAAAAACCTTGACAAAAGGCCCTTCAGTAGCCTCCAGTCCCGATATGGGCTCCCCTGCCGGGCCGGGTCCAGGGTAACCGGACGAGGCCAGGACAACTGCAAGAGCCGGATCTCTTATCCAATGCGGTGTGTGCGCGTCGAGATGCCCTCGTGCTCCAGCGTCGAGTATTTCGTAAAGATCGCTTTCAAGGCGGAAAATAAGCACTTGAGCTTCGGGATCCCCCAGACGGCAGTTAAACTCCAGAAGGTAGGGATCCCCTTGCTTGTCCACCATGATCCCGGCGTAGAGGAATCCGCGGTATGGCGTTTGCGCCTGTTCCAACGCAGCGAGAGTGGGTTCGATGATTGACTTGCAGATCCGCGCTTCGAGTGCGGGAGTCATCCGGGGCGACGGAGACAGGGCTCCCATACCACCGGTATTCGGTCCACGATCACCTGCGAGCAGTCGTTTGTGGTCTTGGGCCGCAGGCCAGGCACGATAGGTTGTCCCGTGTGCCAGAACGATGTAGCTGGTTTCCCATCCCTGGATACAAGTCTCGATGATCAGCCCTTCGCGGGTCGCCGGCAGTGAAAAAAGCACATGTGCGGCCCCTTCAGCTTCGCTTCGTGTTTGGGCGACCACAACTCCCTTTCCACCGCATAACCCGGATGCCTTGATCACCAACGGTCCATCGTGATTGGCGATATCTTGAAGCGCACTATGAAGATCGGTATGAATGCGGGCGGCTGCCGTCGGGATGTCGTGCGCTTCGCAAAAACGCTTGCAGTAGATCTTGGAGCCCTCGAGGCGGGCAAGGGATTGGGTTGGGCCAACGGCAGCCGTACCCTGCTGATCCAGTCGATCGACGAGGCCTCCCACAAGCGGAGCTTCAGGACCGATCACGACGAGATCGATGTGCTGCTCCCGTGAATACCGCGCGATGGCATCAACCTGGTCTGGTGCGAGCGGGATGTTCAGGACATTGGGTTCTTTGATCGTACCGGCGTTGCCGGGGGCTACAAATACCTGTGCGACATGAGGCGAACGGGACAGGGCCCAGGCGAGTGCATGTTCTCGTGCCCCTTGACCTACGACCAAAACCCTTGCACCTCGGTTCATGGGGTTAAGGTTCCGGGGAGTAGGTTGGGCTCAGCATCTCAGTGACGGAAGTGGCGCAATCCCGTCATGACCACGGCCATTGCATGCTGGTCTGCCATGGCGACAACCATTTCGTCACGGAGGGCGCCTCCGGGTTGGATAAGGGCTGTGACGCCGAGTGCTGCGGCCTGCTCCACTACATCGGGAAATGGCAGGAAGCCGTCTGAGGCCAGCACACAGGGTCCCTGGTCGAGTCCTGCCCTTCTGGCTTTTTCCCGTGCAAGAAACAAACTATCGATCCGGTTGGGTTGGCCGCCGCCGATACCCCTCGTTTGACCTTCATGCGCGAGAACAAGCGCATTGGAGGGTACAAAGCGTGCGACAATCCAGGCGAAGAGAAGATCGGCCTGCTCTTGTGAAGTGGGCGGGCGTTTGGCGACAGAACGGCAAGCAGATTCATCGCTCCGGTACCGATCCCATTCCTGAATCAGCACGCCGTCAGAAAGGGTACGTACCTGCCAGGGTGCGCGTTCAGCAGCGTCCGGGTTGATTCGGAGCGAGCGTAACTTTGGTTTTTGCTCAAGCCGGCTGACTGCGGCTGGGGTGAAGCCTGGAGCGAGCAGTACTTCCACGAACTGCTGCGCGAGAATCGTCTCTACGACTTCGATATCAAGCAGACGGTTAAAGGCTATTACACCGCCAAATGCTGAAACAGCATCTGCTTGGTAAGCTCGCTCATACGCTGCCAGTGGACTGTCTGAAACGGCTACTCCGCAGGGGCCAGCGTGTTTGACTATGACGCAGGCAGGGCGTTCAAATGCTGATACACAGGAGCTTGCTGAATCGATATCCAGGAGGTTGTTGTAGGACAGAGGCTTGGAGTGACCGCTGACGAGAGTAGTTCGGTGCTTTTCCCCACCCAGGCGATAAAGTGCTGCCCGCTGATGAGGGTTCTCACCATATCTCAGGATCTGGCTCCGGGCGAGCGCCAGTGGAAATTTTTCAGGCCAAGATTCATTCGAATGTGAGAGAGCAGGCGCCATCCAGTCGGCGATGAGCGCATCATAATAGGAGGTGAGCCGAAAGGCTTTGGCGGCTAACCGTAGGCGATCCTCCTCGGTCAGATTGGTCCCGCAGAGCATCCTGGATGCAAGCCAAGGATAATCTGCAGGGTCAACTACAACGGCGACACGCTCGTGATTTTTGGCCGCAGCGCGAATCAAGGCTACTCCGCCGATATCAATCTGCTCGACGAGATCTGTGTGGGTTTGACTGTCCTGCAAAATAGCATCCGGGAAGGGATATAAGTTTACGATGACAAGGTCGATGGCTTCGATACCCAAGGCGCTGAGCTCTTCGAGCTCTGATGAACGAGCGAGAATCCCCCCGTGGATGCTCGGATGCAGGGTTTTGACCCGGCCACCGAGAATCTCGGGAGACTGAATCAAATCGGAGACATAATCAACAGAAACTCCGTGTTCACAGAGAAAGTCACCCGTACCCTTCGTTGCCATGAAGCTGGATCCTGCGCTGATGAGCGCCGGTACGAGATCGAGAAGTCCCGTGCGGTCGGATACACTGATAAGTGTTTTTTTGATCATCAAGGCCAGAACTCCAGACCAGGAACCGATCCAGACATCAGGTTCTTATGCGGCAGGCGAGACCGGCACCCCGTGGAGGCGCAATTTTTTCCTGAGTGTGGCGCGGCTCAGTCCAAGCAAACGCGCTGCTTCTGTCTGATTTCCTTCGGTATATTCAAGTGCAACCTGAATCAGCGGAACTTCGATCTCGCCCAGCACGAAACGATACAGATCTTTCGGACGGTTCCCGTTTAACTCTTTGAGGTAGCTGCGAAATGCTTGTGCGGCAAAGTTCCGGAGTGGCTGTCCGACCGACCGTCCATCGGCTTTTGCGGCATGGTTGGTCATGATGGTTTTTTTCTTATCGTTCCGAGTCATCGTCTCTACTCAATCTATTATGGTAACTGATTTGTGCAGTTTACCCTTTCCTGAGGGGCCTAATCCAATTTGACATTTGAGAAACCCTGACTATACCCATAGTTCATGGTCTCGGCATCCGTTTCTTCCAGATGAGACTGTTCACAGAACCGCTTCCACGCGCCGGAGCAGATTCTCCCCGCCCCAAGGCGGGTGCAGCGCCCAGATGGCCAGCGGCTGCCGTTCCAAGAGGTTCGGCAGTTTGCGCTTCTTCTGCTACAACCGGTCCTTGAGACGACTTAAATGCGCGCACCGGGTCCATCACCGCCTTGCAGCCCTCCTGCGCGATTTGTCGTTTGCTCTTGGTAACGGCTTTTGTGTGGCAGTCGCCCGGCCGTTCACGACAACCTCCGGATGCTTCAGGCTCCCCGCCGGTTCGTCACCGATTCTCCGAGGCATGTCCGGGTGGTGTTGAACTGCCTGGCCAATAAGCGTCTTAAAGCCTAACGTTTGGGTCGGATTTCTTACTCCGCAGTGCTGCAGAAAATCCGGTGGAGGGGCGATTTGCGGCATGTTCGAATGTTGAACCCGACTGCCCATCTACCCGGATCTTCTACACGCAGACGGAAAGCAACGCCTGCATGGGCAGGCATCACCGGATGCAGTTTGCCTGCCTTGAGATAGGCGCTCGGTCCGAACAACCCTTCCGCGACAATCACTCCGTTGAGATTTGTGAAACGAACCAAGAGTTTTGGCAATCCGAGGCGGTGCGAAGACAGATTGAGGAGCGTGCCTTCAATCCTCAGCCCATTGGATCCTCTCCGCATTCTGCGAACCTCAGCCGATAAAACCCGGATTTTCGTAGGGCGAACCTGGGCCTCGCCCGATTGCACGCTCACGAGAGGTGTTTGTGTGAGGGTCCGCACGATGATGCGGGTATTCTGATGGTGAGCGATCGCGGTCAGTTCAACGGCAACTACAAACGCGGATAGACAGGAGCCGGTAGTCCAAAGCCATCTTAACTTCTGGCGTGGGGCCAAACCCGACTCGGCCGGAGACCGAGCAGCCGGGTGACCCCCTTCGGGTTCTGCTGGTTCGATCAGACTGGCCTGATTTGGAGCGGTTGTCGACTCCCCGGCAGGCGCCGAGGAGTCGTCCAGGCACGATTGCGGGTCTGGGCTCAACTCAAGCGCCTCACCCCAGTTTTGTGCCTCTCGGTCATGCGGGAGGGAGTGCAGGTCGGGTGGGTCGGGCAGATAGCGGGTGTCCACCCTCAAATCAATCTTTTCTCCATCCTCCTCTGACGCAGGGAGGGGGTCCTTCGAGAGACTCGGATCGGATTCTGTTTGTATGGGGTTGGTTCGAGCACTCCGTTCAGCTTCGCGCGAGCCCGTCGGATCGGTAACCAGTGCCGTCAGGGCGTTGAATAGGCTGCCACAGCGCCCGCATCGTACCATTCCCCGAGCAATTTCTAGATGTTCGGACCGAACCCGGAACCATGTACCGCATTGATCGCAACGAGTCAGCATGAAGCTAGTTTACCCACGTGCCGCCGCTGGATCCACACACTGGCTCACCCGGTGTTCCCTGAAGCCGACTCGATGGTTCCCGACTCTCGCACTCACGCGAGCGAAGTCATTTCCGTGTCCGCAAACTTGCTCAGACACAGTCATTCACTTGAGATAAAAGGCGTATTGCCTCCAACATGTCCACGAATCTTGTCAGGTAATCTTCACCATTCGCATCTCGTGTGACACGAGATGCTGCTTTTGCCAATCGTGGCGATGCTGTGCTTCCCCCCTTCGATAAGATCTCCAGTAATGCCACAATACCCGTTTAGTCCGCATCTCATGCTTGTGCCACCCGGCTCTCGAGTTTGCGGGTGAGAAAATGGATATCCGAGCCGCCCTTTTTTACTGCCTCATCATTCAATAATTCCTGGTGGAGCGACAAGTTGGTGGCAATTCCACTAATCACGGTTCCGGATAGAGCAGTACGCATGCGGGACAGGGCCTCATCGCGTGTTTCCCCATACGCAATGATCTTCGCGATCAGAGAATCGTAGTAAGGCGGCACATGGTAGCCGGAATAAAGATGGGAATCGACCCGGATTCCGGGACCGCCTGGAGATATCCACTGGGTAATCGTTCCCGGTGAGGGAGTAAAGTTGATCGGGCTTTCTGCATTGATCCGGCATTCAATGGCGTGCCCTCGGAAAACGATATCACGTTGCCTGAAGCGCAGAGGATCGCCAGCTGCGATGCGAATCATTTCCTTGACCAGATCAACTCCTGTGATTGCCTCCGTGATGGGGTGCTCAACCTGGATCCGCGTATTCATTTCAATGAAGAAAAATTCACCGTTCTCGTATAAGAATTCGAACGTGCCTGCGCCTCGGTAGCCTATTTTCTTGCATGCTTCGACGCACCGTTCGCCGAGTTGTCGGCGTTGACGGTCGGTAATGCCAATGGCTGGCGCTTCCTCGAGAATCTTTTGGTGGCGCCTTTGCATGGAACAATCCCGTTCCCCCAGATGAATCGCATTGCCCCGACCATCGGCAAGCACCTGAATCTCGATATGCCGGGGAGTTGAAAGGTATCGTTCAAGATATACGTTTGGGTTTCCGAATGCGGATTGAGCCTCGGAGCGCGTCAGATCGATGGCGTGCATCAGGGCTGCTTCACCATGAACCACTCTCATGCCGCGTCCGCCGCCACCCCCTGTGGCTTTGATGATCAATGGGTAACCGATGGTTTTGGCGATGCGATGGATTTCAGCTGGGTCGGATCCGAGGGTGCTGCCCGAACCGGGTACCGTTGGAACGGAAGCGCTCTTCATCGCTTGGATAGCGGAAACCTTGTCTCCCATCAGGCGAATGGTTTCCGGTCGCGGGCCAATAAAGGTGAATCCGCTTGATTCCACCCCCTCTGCGAAATCGGCGTTTTCGGAGAGAAATCCGTAACCCGGGTGGATGGCTTGCACATCCAATGCTTCAGCTGCACTGATGAGGGTTGGGATATTGAGGTAGCTTTTTGCAGGCTGAGGGGGGCCAATACACATCTTTTCATCCGCCAGGCGGACGTGATAGAGGGAGCTGTCCGCAGTGGAGTGAACCGCGACTGTGCGGATCCCGAGTTCATGACAAGCGCGAAGAATGCGGAGTGCGATTTCTCCTCGGTTAGCGATCAGAATCTTATCCAGCATACAGGGGGATCCCTTTAACCCACGACGAAAAGAGGTTGGTCAAACTCGACTGGCGAAGCGTTCTCTACCAGGATTGCCTTGACGACCCCGTTCCGGTCGCTTTGAATCTGGTTCATCATTTTCATTGCCTCTATGATGCAAAGCGTGTCACCGGATTTCACGGCCTGTCCGATATCGACGAAGGGTGAACCATCCGGTGTTGCCGCGCGATAAAAAACGCCAACCATGGGGGCGCGGATCGCTTGACTGTCCGCAATGGGATTCCGTGCGGCTCCGGGCGCCTCTGCGATCGGTTCGGCTTGAACCGGAACGGGGGAGGGTTGTGGATTGGTGGAACTCGGTTGGGCTATCGCGCCGGTGGGCGCAAGACGGCTGATCCGAACCCGTTCTTCCCCTTCTGTTATTTCGATTTCATTGATTCCGGAACCCTCGAGGAGTTCGATCAGTTTCTTGACTTTACGAATGTCCATGAGGTATCCCCCTGCCTGAAGAAGTGGGTGAGCCGAGATAGAGTAAGGCAGCCTCGAGCGCAAGATCGTAACTCAGCGCTCCAAATCCGCTTATCAGGCCAATAGCCAGATCGGTGAAGTGAGAATGCTGTCGGGCAGGTTCCCGTTGAGCCAGATTGGTGAGATGCAGTTCGATAAAGGGAAGCTTGACGGCCAAGATGGCGTCCCTGAGGGCGAGGCTGGTATGGGTATAGGCTCCGGGATTGAAAAGAGCGATTGGGACCGACTGCCCGAGGCCCTGTATGTAATCGATGAGCGCACCTTCCGTGTTGCTTTGGAAATGGGTAAGCTGATGCCCAGCCTGGTTCGTGCGTTTTCCGAGTCGCTGAACTACCTCAGTCAAGCTTGTAGTTCCGTAGAGGTCGGGTTCTCGGATGCCAAGCAGGTTGAGGTTGGGACCATTGATGAGGCAGATGACAGACAATTGAGTCGTACCTTCTGTAAAATAAAGTAAGATCAGCGATGATTCCGGACGTTTAAGACGAAATCCGAGTTTCTGGGTCACATTCTGTACGATTCGGGAAGTTTTGTCCACGATGTGAACCGTGGGCTGAGAAATCAGTGCGGTCGGCGGACCGTTAGCCAGCTTTTGGGCAGGATGGTTGCGAGACTGTTCGCATTCAGAATACCCACATGCGTTGCAATGATCTGGTCATGCCGGTCAAGCAAAATCGTGATCGGCAGTCCGACCAGTGTGATATGGAAGCGGGACACGAACGAGCGTTCCCCATGTGGAACCACGAAAATCGGGTACCGTATGCTGTTTTGGGACAAAAAGCGCCTCACGGCGCGAGTCGAATCCAACGCAATGCCGACCACCTCCAGGTGACGGTCGGGCGTTTGCTCATATTTTCGGGCCAGTTGGTTGAAAAGGGGCAGTTCTTTGCGGCAGGGTGCACACCAGGGAGCCCAAAAGTTGATCAGTGTCCAATGGGGGGCTGGATCCGCTGGAAACCGAGCGTGTGGTTTATTAATGCTCGTAAGAAGAATGCTCTGGAGTTCTGCAGTCGCAGGTTTCTGAAACCAGTGCGTGGACAGCTTCCAGAGAAGACCCAGACCGATAGTCAGGAGCAGGATTGCCGCACAGATTGAGATCCCAATCTTGGATGCTAGGGGCATATCTGCTTCATGCGCGCGACCCGGATACAAGTGATTCGTTTAACCAGGCAAGATAGCGAGGCTCGATGTGATCCAGGCGAATTGAGATCACTTCCGGCACTGTATAGGGGTGCATGGCGCGAATACGCGACTCGACCGCAGCGTAGCAATCCAATCGTGTTTTGATGAGGAGAAGATATTCCTCGGCTTCCTCCACGGTTTCGGCCCAGCGATAGACCGAGCGCAGCGGACCGGCACGACTGACACAAGCCGCTTCGCGTGCTTCTACCAACGCACGGGCGAGCGCTTCCGCTTGCGCAAGTTTGGGGAGAGCAGTCAGAACCAGGATCGCTTCCATCGGTGATAACCCCGGAGCCCGATTGTGCGTGTCGAGTATCCACGCTATCGGTCAAGCGGGAGAATCGCACACGCACCCATGTATCGGGCGTACCTATAAACGTTACAAAAGTATAACAGGCTAGCGCTCTTCAAGCGTTTCCACACTCCATGGGCTCGCTGCAGTCTGAATGCGCGCCAACTCTTCGCGATTGTGTTGTGTATCGTGCAGTTGATCCAGGGTCAGCCAGAGCGATCGCTCTGGGCGAAATAACCAGAGCGGCACTTCTGGATTCTGATCCGACAATACACGTTCCCGGTCGAGCGATGGTTTACGCAGGATTTTTTTGATCACTTCACCTGCAGCGGGTGGTAGTAGCGCCTCGGTCGGGCCTGGGGCCAGCTTCAGGCATTCTGCGACACCATGAAGGAGATAACGGTTGATGTCCAGGATACGCTCTAGGAACAAAGTTCTCACATCCGGATGATTCAGTTGGGGCATGCCATTCTCAAAAGTGACTGGGAAGATCGTAAGTGTAATGATTCCGGATCGGGTTGGAGCCTGGAAATGCGGCAGATCTGATGGGAATTGATGCGATTTTCCCCAGTAGGGATTTAAGCTTGCTGGAATCTGAGAGAAGATCCACCCTTCCCGATAAAGACGCGGATTCAATCACGAAGTGTAACGCGGTTGAACGATACCCGTGCCCGGCGCTCGGGCGTTCGTACAGCGGGCGAGGTATTGGGTCCCGGCCGGCACGTTGGCCGACATGGACGCGCCGATAAACCGTCTCACCGCTGATCGGTACCGAGTCGCGATCTGTCCGGGACTGTGTGGCAGGTCCGGCCGGGCTTAAGCTGCAGCCGGGGCTTGGGCGCGTTACAACAATCGGGCGATCGCGCGTTGCTGATGGCCGGCTTTCCTGAGGACGCGAGCTGGATATCTTTCGTGTTCGGTCGGATACCTGTCGCCCATGGGATCACATCGACTGTGCGGTAGAGGGGGCACCAAGCGCACCCATGGTGACCCACTCACGCGTTAATCAAAATCGCACTTCGTGATTGAGTCCGCGATTTCCATAAGACCAGAAAGGATTATGGGAAATCTGGGTTGGTCCCCTATCTTCCTCAACCCTCCTCCAGCCTGGAGCTATGCTCCGGCCAGAGGAAGGTTGGGAAAAGTTCAGCGCAGGGTTGTGAAGAAAGTTGCCTGTCCGCGCTGAACCGTGAGCAGGAGCAGGCCGTGGTCGGATTCGATCGCTTCTTGGAACTCCGCCAGATTGGAGATTGGATGCTGATCGACAGCCAATATCACATCGCCCGGTTCGAGACCGGCCTTGGCTGCGGGGCTGCGAGGCGTGACGGCCACGACCATGACGCCCTTGACCTTGCCGTAAAGGGGCGAGCTTCGACCAAGATTGGCCAGCTGTGCGCCGATATCCTTGCGTCCCAACTTGAATTCCCGGTGTGTCGATTTATGGTTATGGCCAACGATCGCAACCACCGTCTTGGGATGCCCGTTCCTGAGAAACCGGATGTGAACGTGGGTACCTACTCTCAGTACGCCGATGATGGCGCGGAGTGCGCTTACATCCCGCACCGGCTGTCCATCAACTGTCGTGATGATATCGCCAGCCCGAAGACCCGCACGGGCCGCACCCGAATCCGGCAGTACCTGAGCGATCAGGGCACCTCTTTGACCGGGCGGTAGGCCGAAAGCACGCCGAAGATGGGCGGTGACATTTTGCACGAGGACTCCCAGAACGCCGCGCTCGACCTTGCCATATTTGATGATCTGGGATGCGACTACACGCGCCAGATTGACGGGAATGGCGAACCCGATGCCGATATTCCCACCACCATTCTCGGTCAGAATCGCCGTGTTGATCCCGATCAGCTGGCCACGGAGGTTGACCAGCGCGCCGCCAGAGTTTCCAGGGTTGATGGCGGCATCCGTCTGGATGAAGGTCCCAACGTGGTCTTGTTGCTCAACCCCAGTTCGACCCAGCCCGCTCACGATGCCGAATGTTGCGGTATGCCCCAGGCCGAACGGGTTACCGATTGCCACTACAAAGTCGCCAATGGCAAGACGGGCGGAGTTACCGAAGACGATTTGGTGGAGATCATGGGCCTTGATCTGGAGTACGGCGAGATCCGTGTCGCGATCTTTACCTACAACTTTTGCTGGATAGCGATGATGATTGTAGGTTGTGATCACGATCTTGGTTGCGTGACGGATCACATGATCGTTCGTCAGTATGTAGCCTTTCTGTGCGTTGATAATGACACCTGAGCCCAGTGCGCGGAAACGTTCTTGGGGGGGCTGCTGTGCGAACGGGCTCATCCCGAAAAACTGCCTGAAAAAGGGGTTATTCAGGAAAGGAGCATAGGCTTGTGACTGAACCGGCATCTCACCCCTGGTCGAGACATTGACCACCGCAGGCATCACCATTCGAATCATCGGAACCAGACTGGGAACAGGTGATTCATGCTGGAAAACCGGCAAAACGGAGCCCGCTTGAGCCGGTTCACTGGAGTTACCGACTGTGAGCCCAATATTGACCAGGGTTAATGCCGCGACGATGGCTGCGGCAAACCAAATCGATCGCTTCATGTGTTTCATGCGCGTAGTATCCTCCTCATCAGTCCAGATCAATCTTCATGAACCCTCACGGGCACACCCCGCACTTCTTCCGCGGAAAGACGGTTGAAGCGCGCTCACATCACACCGACAGCGTCCCTGTGGTTTCAGGAGTCGGCCATGCAATTGTAGCGGTTTCAGAGCAGCCCGGAGTTTACGGTTGGTAGACCCTGCCACCTCTTCGAAGTTCCCGCCTCAGCATGTTTGATACCGGTAGGTGGATCGCGACACGGAAAGGGAGGCGGTCTCTGGCTTGTGCAATCCCGATTCCGCTGTGGTCTTCTGTCGTGGCTCGGAGCAACTCATTTAAGTCGCGCTCTAAGGGCGTGGGCTTCTGACTGAGCCAGGCAGGACTCGCGCACCGGGTTGATCCAATTTCCGGCCCGACTCAAATACTGCCAAGAGGGCGTCCAGGTCTAGACCCCGCACTCCAAGCAGAGTCCGGGTCAGGGCGATCGGGGCCGGGTCCCATGGATTTAATAAAATATATTGAAATCATTCTCTTATGTGAAACACAACCTCTGGTATCCTTTGGATCGTGTAACCACAATAGCTTGTGATTGACGGGAGTTATTAAGTGGTATGATCAAACCCCGCAATATCGAATCCAAAACCCGGATACAAACCGATGAAAATAAATCTTGGTGCAGCCCCCCCATCATCCCGCACGGTCAATGAGCAGGAAGCCTCCATCGATATTTGGGATAAAAAATACCGCCTGAAGAGCAAGGATGGAGTGATCCTCGATCAGTCGATTGACGACACCTACCAGCGCATCGCCCGGGCCCTGTCACAGGTGGAGCAGGAGCGCGTTCAGGAGTCGTGGTATGAGAAGTTCCTGTGGGCCCTGCGTCACGGCGCGATTCCCGCAGGGCGGATCGTATCCAATGCGGGCGCCACCGAACACAAACCGGCAACTTCGACCATCAATTGCACAGTTTCCGGAACCATACGTGATTCGATGGACGATATTCTGGGTAAAGTGCATGAAGCCGGATTGACGTTGAAAGCGGGGTGCGGGATCGGATACGAGTTTTCCACCCTGAGGCCCCGTGGCGCTTATGTCTCGGGTGCCGGCGCCTACACCTCAGGCCCGCTTTCGTTCATGGATATCTACGACCGGATGTGTTTCACCGTCTCCTCCGCAGGGGGTCGTCGCGGAGCACAGATGGGAACCTTCGATGTCGGACACCCGGATGTTCTCGAGTTCATTCGTGCCAAGCGGGAAGATGGACGGCTCAGGCAGTTCAATCTGTCCCTGTTGGTCAGCCGGGACTTCATGGAGGCCGTCAAGCAGGATGGGCCATGGCCTCTGGCTTTTCCGATTGATCCGAACGAAGCGCGGGAGACGGATTTGAACGATGCGCGGCTGGTCATCTGGCGCGAATGGCCCGAAACTCAGGGATATGTGGTCGATCCGGCCGGGCGTGTCGCCTGCAAGATTTATAAAACAGTACCCGCACGTCACGTCTGGGACGTGATCATGCGTTCGACCTACGACTATGCGGAGCCAGGCTTTGTCCTGATCGATCGTATCAACGAAATGAACAACAACTGGTGGTCTGAGAACATCCGGGCAACAAACCCGTGCGTCACAGCTGATACGCGCTTGCACACCCAATATGGTCTTGTCGAGATTGGCGATCTCTATGCGAGCGGGTTGTCGCTTGCAGTGAGTGCAGACCGTCGGGCTTTGGGTTATGCGGCGCATGGCGTCGAGATGCGGCCGGCTTGTGCGGCATTCATGACGGCTGTGAAGGCACCGGTCTACCGGGTAACGTCGGAGGATGGTTATGAAATCAAGGCCACCGAATGGCATGACTTTTATACTCGTCGCGGCAAGATCA
>JAJZBR010000019.1:0-14168 GCA_021798795.1 Pseudomonadota bacterium | reverse complement strand
GTAAAAACGCTAAATACCGCGAGTGGGCTTCAAGCCATACACGACCTGGAACGGGCAGTTTCACCACCCGAGTTGCGGACATTGCTCATGTTGGCTATGAAACCGTATTCGACACGACCCAGCCCGACCACAATACGGTCATTTTCAATGGCCTCGTGACTGGCCAATGCGGCGAGCAACCGCTTCCGCCCTACGGATCCTGCCTGCTCGGCTCGGTCAACCTGACCACGTTTGTTCGAGAGCCATTCACCGGGCAGGCCCGATTCGACTGGGATGAATACCGCGACGTCGTCGGAATCTTTACCCGGATGCTGGACAATGTGGTCGAGGTCAATGGTCTGCCTTTGGCTCCGCAGCGTGCAGAAATTGAACGGAAACGTCGTCATGGCATGGGGTTTCTGGGTTTGGGTTCGACCCTGACACTGCTTGGACTTCGCTATGGTTCTCCGGAATCCGTGTCGTTTACGGAGTCCATCGCGCGCGAGATGGCACATGCCGGTTGGCGGGAGGCATTGGCCTTGTCCCGCGAAAAGGGACCGGCACCCATCATGCAGGATTCCGTTGAAGTGACGCCCCGGATACTCCACCTGTGTCCCGAGTTGGCCCGTGACGGCTATCGAGCGGGGCAGAAAATTCCCGCGCGTCTGCTGCATGCGCGTTACAGCCGCTACATGCGTCAAATGGCCGAAATCGATCCGGATTTGGTAGATCAACTTGCCAAGACCGGAGCCCGGTTCACCCATCACACATCCATTGCACCGACCGGAACCATTTCCCTCGCGCTGGCTAATAATGCTTCAAACGGCATTGAGCCTTCGTTTGCCCATTATTATTACCGCAATGTCATCCGGCCGGGCCGTAAAACCAAGGAGCGGATCGAGGTGTTTTCCTATGAGCTTTTGGCCTACCGGACGCTGATAGACGAGGCGGCATCACCGGATGTCCACGATGGGCCGCATGGTTTACCCGATTACTTTGTCACCACCCATGAAGTGACACCCCGACAGCATGTCGATATTCAAGCGGCAGCCCAGAAATGGGTCGATTCATCGATTTCAAAGACTGCCAACGTGCCGACCGAGTTTCCCTACGAAGAGTTCAAGGACATCTACCTCTACGCCTATGAAAAGGGTCTCAAGGGGTGTACGACGTTCCGGTTTAACCCTGCCGTTTTTCAGGGTGTGCTCGTGAAAGGCGAGGATTTGGCCAATACCGTATACCGATTCGTTTTGGAGGACGGAACCCAGATTGAAGCTCGCGGTGATGAGGCGGTTGAATACGATGGGGAACAGCATACGGCAGCCAATCTTTTTGATGCGCTTAAAGAAGGCTATTACGGCAAGTGGTGAGGTGACCCAGACATGATTAAAATTGATCAGCCGATCGTCGACTACAGCGTTGAAAAAATAGACGCAGTGAAAAACCCATCTGGCGCGACGGACGACACGACGACGCATAAGGAAGTTGGGGAACGTTCCAGTGGGCAAGTGATCTTGATGCACGAAAAACTCGATCGCCCCGAGGTTCTCTTGGGGTCGACCTATAAGGTCAAAACACCGGTTTCCGATCATGCCATGTACATCACGATAAACGATATCGTCTTGAATCGTGGCACGCCCCATGAGAGCCGGAGACCATTTGAGATTTTCATTAATTCAAAAAATCTGGACCATTTCCAGTGGATTGTTGCCCTCACCCGGATTATTTCTGCGGTGTTTCGCAAGGGCGGCGACGTCGTGTTTCTGGTGGATGAGCTCAAGGCGGTGTTTGATCCACGGGGCGGATACTGGAAAGCTGGCGGCCGGTACATGCCTTCTCTGATTGCAGAGATTGGCTCTGTCATTGAGTATCACCTGATCGAAATCGGGTTGATCGTGCCGCGCCCGCCCGATCCCGAGCAACAAAAACTGATCGCTGAAAAGAGGGCAGCCTACGAAGCTCGGGCACAGCAGAAAGATGCTTTTGCGCAGGGGGTTTTCCCGGCAGGGGCCCAGCTTTGCAACAAATGTCAGACAGCGGCAGTAGTCATGCTGGATGGGTGCCTGACCTGTCTCAACTGTGCAGATTCCAAGTGCAGCTAGCGCGGTTATGCACGCCGCAGCAATGTATGGATGCGTCCGTATTGTCGCTGGACCGATAAAACCGGGTAACGGTCATGGGTACACGTGAAACGATCCGTCCACGTGATTGGCTCAACTCGCCTTGGGTGATGATCGCACTGTGGGTGGTCCCGTGGATCGTCATTGCCGCAACCAGTCACAGCCCCCAACTGCTCCAGACAATCGGCTGGACAGCCAGCTTCGCTGTGATGGGCGCTGCCTGCGTGATCAATGCGCGTCAATGCCGGCGCCGGCACTGTTTTGTCACGGGTCCGGCTTATCTTTTAGCCGCGCTCGCATCCCTCCTTTTGGGTTTGCGGATTCTGCCGATCGGCCGGTATGGCTGGGGCTGGATTGTCGGTGTTGCAATCGGGGTGACCCTTTTGGCATGTTGCTGCCTCGAAGCATGGTTTGGGAAGTACGCAGCTTCCCGTTCGTCGAACCCCTGACCCGATCTCGTTATCGGCGGTCTGCATGCAGGTATCCGCTATCGTTCAGGAACCGGGTTGAACGAGATGCGCACCTCTGTGCTGCGCGGCTTCAGCCTTGATCACATCCAGTAGCACTCCCGCTGCGGTTAGCTCGGGTCCCGCACCGGGGCCGGCGACGGACAGAGGAATCATGGAGTAACGTCTGGTCCAGAAGCAGATGCGATTTTCTCCCGGAGCCAGCTCAGCCAGCATCGAACCGACGGGTACCCGAGCGAGTGCGACCCGTCCTTGGCGGCCGTCGAAACAGGCGCGAAAGACTAAGCGCTGGCCCTGTGATGCCGCCTCCAGGGCCCGCTCTGACCAGAGTGCATCCCAATCGGTGGGCCAGGGCATAAAGTTGTCGGGTCGATTTCCTGCTTGGGTTGATTCGGGGAAGGGGTTCTCACCCGCGACATCCGAGGGCTCGAGTTCCAGTCCGATCTCGCGTAGCAAAATCAAAAGCTTGCGACGCACATCCGAACCGGAAAAATCGTGCACCGGGTTGGGTTCCGCGTAACCTCGCTCTTGTGCTTCCCTTACCGCCTGCGAGAAGGCGATCCCCGACTGGAGCCGATTCAATACATAGGACCAGGTACCCGACAGGCAGGCTTCGATCCTTGTAATCTGGTCACCGCTTGAAAGCAAATCCCGTACGGTCGATAAAATCGGTAGCGATGCGCCGACCGTCGTTTCATAATACAAGCCCGCGCCGTTTTCTCTGCCCAGGCGTTGCAAAGTGGTGTAAACGCGTTGAGACGCACTGAAGGCGAGCTTATTGGGCGTGACGATTGGAATATGGTGTCCGAGCAGAACCGGATACTGGGCGGCCACGCTTTCTGAGGCACTGCAGTCGATGAAAAGTTTGGGCCCTGGGTGACGCTTGAAACGCGCGATGATGCGTGCCCAGTCACCGGGTTCCCGTTGTTCGGGTGGCGCTGAGGTTTCTGGCCATTGCACAAGACGGCTGTTGACCAGAGCCGCAACCTGCCAGTTTCGAACCGAGTCGCGGTTTAACCCCTTTTCTTGAAGATGAACCAGGAGCGCGTGCCCAACCTGTCCGGTATGACCTGCAATGCAGAGCTGGAGCGGATCGGTTGCCGGAAATGCGCGGGTCCAGCACGTGTCACGTCGGGAAGCCAGCCAACGCAACCCTAGACGGGACATGTCAAGTCCCGTCTCGTGATCTGGCGAGTCGTGCTCCCGGTGCCGAGCCTTGTGCGATAGGAACCAATGAGGGCATTCAGTGCTTCGATTTCGATCAGGAAAGCATCATGACCGTGCTGGGATTCAAGCCAGACCAGGTCGGATCCGGGTAGTCTGGACGCGAGCCTGATTTGCTCTTCGGGAGGATAGAGTAGATCACTCGTGATACCTACGACGAGTGTCGGAGGGAAACTGGCATGTAGTTGCGTGACAGGGGATTCCTCCCGGACCCGTTCGATGTCATGTGTATCCATGGCTCGGGTGAGGGTGACGTAACTTCCGGCGTCAAAACGGCCAGCCAAGCTTTCTCCATGGTGAACGAGCCAGTTTGTGACTTCGAAACGCCCTTGACGCCGTGTCCGTCCAAAGCGTGTATTCAACTCCCCCCAGTGTCGGTAGCTCAGCATGGCTACGGCACGGGCGGTCTTGAGACCTTTGAGAGGAGGGTCATTTGGCGGATAATCTCCATTTCGCCATTTGGGGTCAGTCAGGATGGCCAGGCGCTGAGCCTCGGAGTATGCGATCCCCCAGGCGGATTGCCGGTCCGACGATGCGATGGCTACCACTGCTGCAACCCGATCCCGCGCCTGGGCACCCCATTCCAGCGCCTGCATGCCGCCAAGCGACCCACCGATGACGAGCGCGATCTGTTCGATCCCGAGGGCGGCGACGAGTTGGCGTTGCAAACGAACCATGTCGCCCACGCTGATTTCGGGAAAGGCGCTCCCATATCTTCGTCCAATCTGCGGGTTGATCGTGGCCGGACCCGAAGTCCCATAGCAACTCCCCAGGGTATTGCTGCAGAGAATGAAATCATGCGCGGGATCGAGCGCACGACCGGGTCCGATCAATCCGGGCCACCAGAGGTCCACGTCATCCGATCCGGTCAGGGCATGGCAGATCAGGATGGCATTGTTCCGCGTCGGGTTGAGCTTTCCCCAACTCCGGTAAGCGATATGGGGACTCTCCAGCGCTTCGCCTGATTCAAGGATGAGTGGCTCCTGGAACTGAAAACGCCCGGGCTGTGACCCATTGGATACGAGATGGTTCATTGCTCCCCCGTCGCCTTGATGCTTGCGAAGGCTTGGGAAAAATCTGCCTCGATGTCGTCGATGTGCTCGATTCCAACCGACACGCGGATCAAATCCGGCGTGACCCCAGCATTTTTCTGTTCGCTTGGGTTGAGCTGTTGATGGGTTGTTGATGCAGGATGAATAATCAGAGTCTTGGCGTCTCCTACATTTGCGAGATGGCTGGCCAGCTGTACGTGGTCGATAAAAGTGCGTCCGGCTTCCTCTCCGCCACGAATACCGAAACTCAGGACCGAACCAAATCCGTTTTGCAAATATTTTTGTGCGCGAACATGCGAGGGATGGCTCGGGAGCCCCGGATAGTTGACCCAGGCGACCTGTGGTTGATCAAGGAGCCAATGCGCAAGAGCCAGTGCATTGTCCGCGTGGCGCTGAACCCGCAGGGAAAGCGTCTCCAGTCCAAGCAGAAAAAGAAACGCATTGAATGGAGACAGGGCCGGGCCGAGATCGCGCATACCCTCGACGCGGGCACGAACGATGTAGGCTATGTTCCCGAATGGGCTATCCGGCCCGAAATTATCCCAGAAGCGCAGTCCCTGGTAGCCCGGGGCCGGTTCGGTAAAAACAGGGAAATGGCCATTGCCCCAGTCAAAGCGGCCCGAGTCGACGATGATTCCTCCAATCGAGGTGCCATGCCCACCGATCCACTTGGTCGCTGAGGCAACGATGATATCGGCACCATGGTCGAAGGGCCGGGCCAGATAGCCGGCGGCGCCGAAAGTGTTGTCGACGATGAGGGGGATGCCTGCGTGATGCGCGATGCGAGCCAACCCCTCGAAGTCCGGGACACTGAAACTCGGATTGCCGATGGTTTCAACGTAAAGTGCGCGGGTGTGAGCATCAATTTGTTCCTGGAAGGCTTCGGGCTCATCGGTTGCTGCCCATTTGACCCCGATTCCGAGACGAGGGAAGGTGATCTTGAACTGATTGTATGTTCCACCGTAAAGCGACTGACTCGAGATGATGTTGTCCCCTGCCTGGGCCAGATTGGTCACAGCCAGAAGCTGGGCGGACTGGCCACTCGCGGTAGCCAAGGCAGCAATGCCGCCTTCGAGGGCAGCGACTCGTTTTTCAAAGACGTCAGTGGTGGGATTCATAATCCGGGTGTAGATATTGCCGAACTCCTCCAAAGCGAAAAGCCGGGCGCCGTGATGGGTATTGACGAACGTATAGGAGGTGGTCTGGTAGATCGGGACGGCGCGGGCATGCGTGCCAGGTGCTGCTTCCTGCCCGGCATGAACCTGAAGGGTTTCGTAATGGTAGGGGGGTGGAAGAAGAGGGGCGGCTTCACGCTTCATGGTTGCTCCTGGATGTTAAAAGTAGGTTCAAGATCCGGGGGCAGTCGACTGGAGCCATAAAAAAACCCGCAGCGGCTGCACCGTGCGGGTCTTGGGACTATTCTCGAAGAGATGAACTTACACTTTCGCCAACGCCCCCACCCGCATCTGCACGCAACACATGCACATGTGGAGTTCGAAGTGGTGAAGGGCTCGGTCGGTGTTCACGCTGGCCACACTAAGGCTATCGTTCGGGATTGTCAAGAGCCCGCCTTGGATCCGGTGGTGACAACTGTTGGGTAGGGTCGCGCTTCCGATAGAATAGGACCACCATAAAGTCGCGGGGTGCGTGATGGGCAAAGGGGACAAGCGATCTTTTCGGGGCAAACTCTGGCGTGGCAGCTATGGCGTAACACGTTCCCACCAGGCTGTTCCCAAGCGCAAACGTAAGTCTCTCTTGCGCAAAGGGCCGCCCCGCTGATACCGCTCAAAGCCACAAATCAAGCCGGTCTCGCCGTCCAGTTGGCCGGTCTCGTCAAGCGCTACCCGGACCGAGTTGCAGTCAATGGACTGGATCTTGAAATTCCCAGGGGGGAGTGCTTTGGTCTTCTCGGGCCCAATGGTGCGGGCAAGACCACGACCTTGAGGCTGCTTCTCGGACTCACGACGCCGAGTGCGGGTTCGATCACGGTTCTGGATCATCCCATACCCGCCGAAGCACGTCTTGCCCGACGCCGGATCGGAGTTGTCCCGCAGACGGATAATCTGGATCCCGATTTCTCGGTCATCGAAAATCTCACCGTTTATGCACGCTATTTTGGCCTCGCCCCGCACGAGGTGCAGACTCGGATCGCGTCCCTTCTGGATTTTGCACAACTGACTGATCGCGCACGAACCAATCTCCGCGAGCTGTCTGGGGGTACCAAACGCCGCCTGACCCTGATCCGGGCTTTGATTCATGACCCCGAACTCATCATTCTCGACGAACCCACCACTGGCCTCGACCCGCACGCCCGGCAGCATCTTTGGGATCGGCTTGGATCCCTGCGCGCGGAGGGCCGAACCCTGATTCTCACGACGCATTACATGGAAGAGGCTGAACGGCTCTGTGATCGGGTGGCAATCATGGACGAGGGACGGATTCGCTCGCTTGGCGCGCCACGCGAGTTGATCGAGCAACTGCTGCCCCGCTTCGTCCTCGAGATTCGAGAACCGGTGCCGGAGAACCTTCTTCTGGATCCGTCGTGTTACACCCTGGAACGGGTGGGAACCCTCACACTCGTCTACGCCTCTCGACGCGACCCCTTGACCGATCTGGCGAGCCGGCTCCATCTCAATCGTTATATCGAGCGGCCGACCAATCTCGAGGATTGTTTTCTCAAGTTGACTGGCCGGGAGCTTCGTGAATGAGGGGCGCCATGTCAACACTTTGGCCAAGCCTCGGATTTGGTTCCGTCTGGGCACGCAACTTCCTGGTATGGAAGAAACTAATGATTCCCTCGCTCATTGCGAACTTTGGTGAACCCTTGCTCTATCTGCTTGCATTTGGTTACGGGTTCGGGCATTTCGTGAAAACCATGGATCACTTGCCCTATCTTGTTTTTCTGGCTACCGGAATTGTGTGTTCGAGCGCAATGAATGCTGCGAGTTTCGAGGCGCTTTATTCCGCATTCACCCGCCTCGAGATGCAGAAGACCTGGGAGGCTATTCTGACGGCTCCGCTTGAGCCGGCGGATCTTATCCTGGGCGAGGTGAGCTGGGCTGCGACGAAAGGGCTCATCAACGCACTCGCCATTGTTTTGGTCGGTCTGGTACTCGGGCTCTGGTGGGGGCCGGGCATGCTTTGGGTTCTTCCCGTTATTCTTTGCATGGGTTTCGCGTTCGCGTCCCTGGCCATGATCATGACCGTTCTGGCCCGGAGTTATGACTTTTTTGTCTATTACATGATCCTGCTATTGACCCCACTTCTTTTGATATCCGGTGTTTTCTTCCCACTGCAGGCTCTCCCGCGCCCGGTTGTCCAGGTCGCGGAGTGGCTCCCGCTGACCCACGCCATCGCCCTCATTCGCCCGCTCCTCGTCGGGCAAACACCCCGGAACATCTGGGGCAATCTCGCGGTTCTGATCGCCTATGGCGTGGGCGGATACGTTCTTGCGACATACATCGCAACCCGGCGCCTCAGGCGCTGACGGGCGTTTCTGAACCCATCAATAGCGGTAATGATCGGACTTGAATGGTCCTTCCTTGGATAGTCCGAGGTAGCGTTCCTGCTCCGGGGTGAGGATCGTGAGATGGGCACCGAGACGGCCGAGATGCAGACGTGCCACCTTCTCGTCAAGTGTCTTGGGCAGGACATAGACGCGCTTGTCGTATCGATTGTCTGTTTTCCAGAGTTCGATCTGAGCAAGAACTTGATTGGTAAAGGAGGCAGACATGACGAAACTCGGGTGTCCGGTTGCACAACCGAGATTCACGAGACGCCCTTCGGCCAGAAGAATGATCTCGCGGCCATCCGGAAGGCGAATCAGGTCGACTTGGGGTTTGATCGCCGTCCACGAATACGCTCGTAGTGAGGCAACGTCGATTTCGGCGTCGAAGTGGCCGATGTTGCAGACCACGGCTCGATGTTTCATCCGTAGCAGGTGTTCGTGACTGATCACGCGGATGTTGCCCGTGGCCGTCACAAAAAGATCGGCTTCAGAAACGGCCTGGTCGAGGACGACGACGCGGAACCCCTCCATGGCCGCCTGGAGTGCGCAGATGGGGTCGACTTCGGTCACCCAGACGGTGGCTCCGAGGCCGCGCAAGGCCTGGGCGCAGCCTTTCCCCACTTCCCCGTACCCGAGCACCACTGCGACTTTGCCCGCAATCATGAGATCTGTGGCGCGTTTGATGCCATCGATGAGGGATTCCCGGCAGCCGTAGAGGTTGTCAAACTTGGATTTGGTGACGGAATCGTTGACGTTGATTGCCGGAAACGGCAATCCACCCTGGCGCTCGAGTTCATAGAGCCTGTGAACGCCGGTTGTGGTTTCCTCGCTCACGCCCCGGATGGCTCTGAGACGCTCTGTGAAATGAGCTGGACGAGCCTTGAGCCGTGTTCGGATCGTCGCGAAGAGCGCTTGCTCCTCCGCATTTTGTGGATTGGACAACACCTTTGGATCCCGTTCGGCACGGGCTCCAAGAATCACATAGGCAGTCGCGTCACCGCCATCATCGAGAATCAGGTTAGGACCTGATCCATCGGGCCATTCGAAAAGCTCCGCAACCGATTCCCAATATTCCTCGAGCGTTTCGCCCTTGTGAGCAAAAACCGGGATGCTACGCGCGGCCAGTGCTGCAGCGGCGTGATCCTCGGTCGAAAAAATGTTGCAGGACGCCCAGCGCACTTGTGCACCCAGCGCGAGAAGCGTCTCGATCAATACGGCGGTTTCGATCGTGAGATGCAAGCATCCCGCGATGCGGGCGCCTGCGAGCGGCTGGCTCGTGCCGAACTCGGTCCGGAGTGCCATGAGTCCCGGCATCTCATGTTCGGCGATCTCGATCTCGCGTCGACCCCAAGGTGCGAGATCGAGGTCCAGGACCCGGAAATCCTGTTGTGGATCGATGGGTTGCGAGCGGGTTGAGCGACGGGGGTCGGTCACGTTTGCCCTCCCGTCAGCGCAGACGCCGGACATGCTTGATGTCGGCGGCATCCTTCAGAATTTCGACCTTGTCGAGGGCTTCCCAGGTCAAATCGGGCTCGGTTCTTCCAAAATGGCCATAGGCCGCTGTCTGGCGATAGATCGGGCGAATGAGATTCAGACTTTGGATAATACCGTGTGGCGTGAGGTCAAAATGCTGGCGAATGAGTTGAACAAGCCGCGTTTCGGAGAGTAGCCCGGTTCCGAAGGTTTCCACAGCAATCGAAATCGGCTCACGGATCCCGATCGCGTATGAAAGCTGGATTTCGCAGCGCCGTGCCAATCCGGCCGCGACGATATTTTTGGCGACATGGCGGGCGGCGTAGGCCGCCGATCGGTCGACTTTGGAAGGATCTTTGCCGGAAAAAGCGCCTCCGCCGTGCCGCGCCATGCCACCGTAGGTATCGACGATGATTTTCCGCCCGGTGAGCCCGCAATCTCCGGCCGGCCCTCCGACCACGAAACGCCCCGTGGGATTGATATGGATGCGGGTCTCTGCTCCGATCCACTCCGCAGGCAGAGTCGGCTTGATGATGAGCTCGCGGACCGCTTCGCGCAAATCCTCGATCGCGACATCCGGATCATGCTGGGTTGAAACCACGATGGCCTGGCAGTCCCGGGGCACACCATCCACATAGCGCAGGCTCACCTGGCTTTTGGCATCCGGTCGGAGCCAGGGCAAAGCTCCTGAGCGGCGCAGTTCCGCCTGTCTGCGCATCAGCCGATGGGCATAGGTAATCGGGGCCGGCATGAACACATCGGTTTCGTCGGTCGCATAGCCGAACATGATGCCCTGATCGCCGGCCCCCTGCTCCTCGGGCGTCTGGCGATCGACGCCTTGTGCTATATCCCCAGACTGTTTCCCGATCAGCGAGATGACGCCACAGGTGGCACCGTCAAAACCGACCTCCGAACTCGTATAGCCGATTTGGCTGATGACGCGTCGGACCAGATCGTCAAGGTCGACCCAGGCGTCGGTCGTCACCTCGCCCGCGACGATGGCCACACCTGTTTTGACGAGCGTCTCGCAGGCAACCCGTGACCGGGGATCTTGTGCGATCATTGTGTCGAGAATGGCGTCTGAGATCTGGTCGGCAACCTTGTCGGGATGGCCCTCCGATACGGACTCGGAACTGAACACCATGACTTCGGACATCGGGATAATCCTCCTGCGGGGAGTGTGACATTATAGCCCCCCACGTGAACGGGTTATCGGTTCGCGTGAGGGCTTGTCGAAATGAGGAGCCGGGCGACCAGGTTGATGAAAAGAATAAGTGCGGTGATGAGAAACGCTGCCGCGTAGGCCAAGGCATGAGCGGAATGGAAAGGCTCGCCGATGAAACTCCAGATCACGTAGGTGAGGTAGGCTACCGGCTCATGAATGAACCGACCGGACCATCCATAGTTGGACCAGCCCGCGGTATAGAGAAGTGGCGCCGTCTCGCCGGCCGAGATGGCGAGTGCGAGCAGGATGCCGGTTCCGATTCCCGGTGCGGCGGCTTTGAGCAGGACCTTGAAGACGACTTGGTGGTCGCGGCAACCCAAGGCATACGCCGATTCCCGGATGCCGGAGGCAACCCGCCTGAGTGCGAGTTCCGTGCTGCGCACAATATATGGCAGCATGAGTACCGCGAGGGTGATGGCCCCGGCAGCCAGGGAAAAGCGCCACCGCAGCCAGACCGTCAGCGTGACATAGCCCACGAATCCCAGAACGATGGAGGGAACCCCGACCAAGACGTCGCTCAGGAAACGGGTGAAGCTTCCCAGACGGCCTTCCCCGTATTCGCTGAGGTAAAGTCCGGCTGCAACGCCGATCAGAGCTGCAAGAAGCATGGCGGTTCCTGAAAGCAGCAGCGTACCCAGTATTGCGTTCTTGAGACCACCGCCCACGCCGATCGTGTTTTCCGTAAATAACTTGAATGAAAGGCTTTTAAACCCCTTCACAAATACGTAAAACAGGATTTGGATCATGGCGGTGGCCAAGGCCAGAAAGGCTGCCCCGGATAATGTCCAGCCGAGGGCGCTTTTAAAGCGGCGCCAACGGATCCAGAGCCGAGTCGCGATCATCTTTGCGGATTCCTGAGGGTACAAGAGATCACAGCGTGTGCTCCTTCAGTGTGCCGATCATGACCCGTGCGAGCCCATTAACGAGAAGAGAGATCAGGAGCAGAAGTACCGCAATCTCGGCCAGGGAGCGGACTGCCATTCCGGTTGGGTCTGCAAGTGCACTGTCCAGTTGAGCCACGATAAAGGCAGCCATGGTCGAGATGGGGCTGTAGATGTTTTGCGGCAGGTAGTTCAAGGCATTGCCACTGACCATAAGAACGGCCATGGTTTCACCGAGCGCCCGGCCAAATGCCAGCATGGTCGCACCGGCAAGCGCGACCTTTTGTCCGGGCAGAAGAATCCGTGTGGCCACCTCGAAGCGTGTAGCCCCGAGACTGATGCCAGCTTCCCGCATCGCATGGGACTGACTTTGGAGCGCATCCCGGAGCGTTGCTGCGATGAACGGGACGATCATGAGGCTCAGAATCAGGCCCGAGGTCAGCAAACCGTAACCGGAACCGGTTGGCTGCGCGAAAAACGGCAGAAAAGAGAGCGCGTGGGCGAGGGCCGGGTAGACGTGATGACTGAGCAGCGGAACCAGGAACACGATGCCCCAAAGGCCAAAGACGACGGACGGAATGGCCGCCAGCAGTTCGACGAAAAAGGAGACGAGATGACCCATGCGGCGAGGGACTGCTTCACTTAAAAACAAGGCGGCGCCGAGGCCCAACGGGAAAGCGATCAGGAGTCCGATCAGGGCGCTGGCCAATGTGCCCACCACGAGAAAAAAAATCCCGAAGCTGGCGTCCGGCATGATGATCGCACCGTGCTGCCTGATGGGGGTGGCATATTGGTTGCCGATATTCCAGGTGTTGTGGAGCAGAAAAGCAAACTGATTGAAACGGATCGCAGGCCAAGCGTAGCTAACCAGAAAAATGGCAATGGCCAAGAGGACCAAGGGCACCAGCAGGGCAAAGCCAGATAAAAGACGGCGAAACCACATATCCGGGCGGGTCTCCCAAGAGGGGCCGCCCGATAGCGGGCGGCCGGATTCAGGGCTGGGCTAGTTCCGTGGCCAGTTTAGCGGATCTTCGAGATCTGTTCCTCGCTTTGGCGGATGGCACGGGGCGGCAGAGGAGCGAAACCGACGCGATTCAGGAAGGTGGGCGCGTTGCCACCTTTCCCAGCGATCGCCCAATCGAGAAACTGGCGCAACGCAAGAGCGAGGGCGGGGTTAGGCTGGTGTTTTTCGACGACAACGTATTCGTAGTTGATGATGGGATACGATTCGGTGCCGGGGGCATAGACGAGGCTGATGGCCTGATCGGGAGGGGTTTCGGCAACCCGTGCGCGGACCGCTGCCATCACATGGGGGAGCGTGAGCGCTACGAAACGCCCTGCGCGATTTTCGAGCAACGCCTGACCGAGATGATCCTTGAGGATTGCGGACCGATAGCTCACGCCGATGTAGGCGATGGCGTAGGGATTCGTGTCCAAGGCCTGTACCATGCCTGGATTTCCCGTGGCACCAATTCCATTGCGGACCGGCGGCCAACTCACTGTCGTGCCGTATGAGGTGGTTCCCATCCACGCGGGCGTGGAGAAGCTGAGATATTGGGTGAAGATGAAGGTATCTCCGCTGCCGTCGCTGCGGTGGATCGGAAGGATCAAGTGGTGAGGAAGAGGTATGCCGGGATTGAGTGCACGGATTGCGGGCGCATCCCAATAACGGATATGCCCCGCATAAATCCCTGCGAGGACTGGGCCCGAAAGGTGCAGTGGGCGATCATTAAGCCCCGGAAGATTGTAGTTGATCATCTGACTTGAGATGGCCAACGGAATGTTCATGAGTCCTGGATGGAGGTGCGTCAGAGCCGGGCTGAGATAGGCGTCCGAGGCGCCGAGTTGGACGAGACGGGCAGCTGCCTGGGCAATTCCGGTTCCGCTTCCGGTTGCTTCCGTCGTGATTCGGACATTCGAGTGGCTCGCGGTATAGGCTGGTACCCAGAGGTTGAAGAGCGGGTACAGCAGGGTTGAGCCCGTCTCGATGATGTGAGCGGTTTTTCCTTGGCTGGCCTGCAACGGAGATCCGATCAGGCAAGCTGCAAGTAGGATGAAAACGTATCGGCCGGGGATGTGACGTGGAGTCGAACGAGGCATGGCGGGTCCTCCAAACAAGTTGTAATCCGGTTTTCCGGTTGAATAGCGGGGGTTTCGAACCAGATCAGGATAAATGCCGAATGTGGCAATTTTGTGACAGATAGCCGAAAGGGGGTTTGGGAGGATTCCTGTTTCTTGC
>JAJZBR010000074.1 GCA_021798795.1 Pseudomonadota bacterium | reverse complement strand
TGGCCAGTTCAGGCCTATCTGACGCATATACCACTTGGTATTTCGGAGTGAATATCCTAGACTGCGATTTTGAGGTCGATCGGGTGACTCCATGAACATTCTGATTGTAACCACTGAAACCTGTCCGGGTTACCGTGTCGATCAGGTTATAGGCCCTGTTTTTGGTACGGCCGTCCGTTCGAGAAATGTGGTGGGCAATCTCTTGAGTCGCGTGTCGGGTTTTTTTGGCGGAAAACAGGGCGGAGCGATACGTATGATCAGGCAAACCCGGGAAGATGCGCTGGCCGACCTCTCCCAGCGCGCCGAATCGATGGGCGCCAATGCTGTCTTGGCAACACGCTTCGATTCCGGTGAGTTTGATTCCGGGCCAGGATATGTCATGGAAGAGATCACAGTGTATGGAACTGCCGTGCGGCTCACGGCTCTTGCTGGTTGAACCCGTGCACTCGATATGAGCAACCTGTGCGTGATCACAGTCATGAGGAAGTTGGAATCGATCCGCAAGCTCTTATCTGGCGTCGACCGCTCGAATCCGATATGCTCTGTTTGTAAAATCAGATGGCTCGGAAGGGAGAGAGACTCCATGACTGCTGGAACCGCCTGGTGGATAGCTTTGGCAGGCATGTTGGTACTGATGTCTCTCTTCTGGTGGATGCACCTTCGCAAAGCCAATGCCTCAATCGTCGACATCGGCTGGACGCTCGGGATTGGACTTGGGTCGATTTTCTTCGGCTGGGCAGGGCCCGCTCCGCTCCCCTCGCGGCCTCATCATCGTCGCGATGGTTCTGCTCTGGAGCCTGCGTCTCGGCGCTCATTTGGCAAAGCGTGTCTGGCACGGGCCGGAGGATCCGCGTTTCGGTGATCTCCGTAGCCGGTTCGGGCAGCAATCCGCTCTGGCGTTTTTCGCAATATTTGAGCTTCAGGCGGTCGTTGGCGCGATCTTCGTTCTGCCGGTGTTATATGTGTGCTGGAATACGGGATCGGTGGATACGGGATGGGAATGGGCTGGAGCAATTGTCTGGCTGATCGGATGGTACGGCGAAAGTCTGGCCGATCTCCAGCTGAGCCGATTCAAGAGAAAGGCTGCATCGGCTGGGCAGGTTTGCCGTGAGGGGCTCTGGGCCTATTCACGCCACCCCAACTACTTCTTCGAGTTCATCCTCTGGGTTGGGATTGCGCTCTATGCGAGCGGTTTGCCCGGGGGTGCCTGGTCTTGGATTTGTCCCGTCCTCATACTGATCCTTTTGCTGAAAGGCAGCGGCATTCCGCCGACCGAGGCGCAGGCCCTAAAAACACGTGGTGACCGCTACCGTCTATACCAGCAGGAAGTGTCCGCTTTTGTTCCCTGGTTTCCTAAAAGGACCCGCTGAGACCAGACCCCATTGCCGGATTGCGCCGCAATCCGTTTTGCAGGCGGCTAACCCGATCCCCAGTACGGCACCGGTCGTCCGGTTAGCCGTTTTTCAACCCGTGAAATATCCGGGCAAAACCTTGTGGTGGCTGCTCGGTGGGTTATCCCGGATGAGTGCCGGGTCGTTTGTGACGATGATCATTCCGGCCATGGGCGTTCCGAACCCGTGGACAGTAGGCCGCTTGAACGGGACATGGATATTGCCCGGCGCCACCTTCAGCATGGCATGAACGGGGCAGTAGTAATAGTAGATCCCGGGGTGGTTGAAATGGATCGTGTAGGTATGTACTGGCTGTGTGGGTCCGGGTGTTCCGAGCAAGGTTCCACTGAAGTGGAGGTTCGTTTTCCCGCTGAGCGGGTTATAGCCCAAAACCATGTGGATCCCGGTATCTTCATTGACAAAGACAACGGGTTGCCCGGGGCGGACGGCGATCACGCTCTCGAGAAACATGTTCGCGCCATTCATGTGGATATAGACGGGCCCGAGTACGGGAGCCGCTGCCGAGCATCCGGCTAATCCGATCAGAAAGACCGTAAAAAGGAGCGTCATCTTCTGGCGCATCGGATTGACCAGGTGGTCTCTCATGGTCTGCATGTCAGCTCTCCTCATGGAAGTGGCGGACGCTTGGGTCCGGGCCCAAAGGCACCGCGATCGATAGTTTCACCTTGGTTATCATACTCCATGACGCGATTCGTCTGTCCTGTACGTATGGTCTCTGACGAACCGGGAGATGTTCGAGCATGTCCGAAACTACGAGATGCTCTTGCGCCGTCTTGCGAGTTGGGGTCGGGATCAGGCACGCCTGTTCGTACATGTATTCTGTCATCGATCCTTCGCCTATCCGTTTGAGGCAACCGGGCCAACCGACTGGATGGCGCGAGAGTTTTTCAGTGGGGGACAGATGCCGAGTGCGGATTTGCTCCTCCATTTCCAGGATCACTGGACGATCCTCGATCGCTGGGTTCTCTCCGGTACGCACTACGCCAAAACGTGTCGCGCCTGGATGGACCAACTGGATGGCGAACGGGAGCGCGTGCTCGGAGTTTTCGCAACGAGCGGGGGTGGGACCCGTTCGGCCCGGGTAGAGTTTGAACGGTGGCGTCTTTTTATACTTTCCTGCGAGAGCCTATTCGGCTTTCGTGGAGGACGTGAGTGGCTGGTGAGTCAGCTGCTTTTCCGGAAACGCTGAATGCTCTCGGGTGGGGTACAGCCCGCGCATCCCGGGGTGACCAGATGGCCAGCAGGGCTGGGTGGCGCAATCCGATGACCATGATCACCGGGAGCGCTTAAGGGCGCACGAGAGCGCCGTACGTCTCTTTACTCGGGATCCTCCGACCCCTTTGCTTATAACCGGATCGAATCCGACCTATGCAGAAGCAAGGTCAGGGTGAAAATCTCGGGCTGCTTCCGCAAAGCCGAGTTCACCCAAGCCTACCACCGTATCTCGAACGATCTGCAGACCCTGACCCACCGCAGGTACAATCCCTTGGGTGCCATCCGACTCGCCCTCTCCAGTCGGCTCGACGCCGAGGCGGGCGAGTCGTTACAACGATGGCAGTTCCGGGAGCCGGGCGGACGGTTCGGCTTGACCCGGGGCTTCCTTTGGGCCGGGAGTCTTTTGCATGTGGCAGCGTCTTATCGTCTTTGCCGTTTTGGCCATCACCATTGCGTTTCTCATCTGGGGCCGCTGGCGCTACGACCTCATTTCCGTGATCGCATTACTCGCGCTAGCGCTCACGGGAATACTCCCGCCGGGACAGGTGTTCGAGGGGTTTGCGAGCCCTGCGGTCATAACGATTGCCTCGGTCATGGTCGTGAGTCGCGCACTCTGGAATGCGGGCATCATCGATGCGGTGAGCCACCTCATCACACGTTACGTGAAACGCCCGCGGTTCCAGTTTATGGCGCTCACGGGCTTGCTCAGTCTGTGTTCTACCGTCATCAGCGACGTTGGCGCGTTGGCCGTCTTCCTGCCGATCGCGGTACAGGTCTCGAAGCGGCAGGAACGTCCCTTGGGCCCGGTACTCATGCCGCTTGCGTTCAGTGCGATCCTCGGGGGAATCGTGACGCTCACGGGTACCACGCCCAATATTCTCATTTCAAGCTATCGGGCCCGGGTGACGGGACACCCCTTCGGATTTTTTGCATTCACGCCGGTCGGCGGAGTCGTCGCACTCGCCGGCCTTTTGTTTCTTTGGGCCTTGTCCACCATTCTGCTCCCTCGGCGGCTCCGAAAAAGCAAACCGGACGAACCGGATGGCATGCTCTACCTGACCGAGATCGTGGTTCCTCCCGAATCCCCCTTCGTTGATCGGGCGCTCGGCGAACTCCACGAGGAAATCGATCTTGATTTTGCGATCGCGGGAGTGATCCGGGATGAGGTGCGTAAACCGGCCAATCGGTATCTTAGGCTGCGCGCGGGCGATATCCTCTTCATCCAGGCGGCCCCGGAAGATCTCAAGTCGTTTCTGGATGTGTCCAAGATGAACCTGTCGGAAAACAAGGATGTGGCCGAAAAGTTCCAGCTGTCCGACGAAATGGGCCTGAAACAGGTGATCCTGCGACCGGAATCGAGCCTGGTCGGATCCAGCGCGCAATCCCTCAATCTGCGCAGACGCTATGGCATCAACCTGCTCGCGATTTCCCGCCAGGGTAGCCGGGTGACCGGGCGACTGGGTGCCACGGTGCTTAAGGCAGGCGATGTCCTGCTGCTGCACGGCGACCAGCAGGTTCTGGCCGAGGTGATCAGTCGGTTCCGGTTGGTACCGCTCGCGAGCGAGGCCATGCGTCTCGTCAAGCCCACACGCATCTTTTCGGCACTTCTGATCTTCGCTGCGGCTGTCACAGCTGTCGTTCTGGACTTGGCGCCGGTGGATGTGAGTTTTGTGGCTGCGGCGGTGCTCATGGTGCTCACCGGGCACCTGTCCCTGCGCGAGCTCTATGACAGCCTGGAACTGCCTATTCTGGTTTTACTCGGTGCTTTCATTTCGATCGGTGTCGCATTCCAGCGCACGGGAGACGCTGCCTGGATGGCTCACCTTGTTCTTGCCCTGGGACGGAACTGGCCCATCGCGGCGATTGTCGGGTTGCTGATGGTCCTTACGCTTGGGTTCAGCAATTTCATGAATAATGCGGCCACCGCAGTGATCTTTGCGCCTATCGCAATCAGCATCGCACAAGGACTCAGGATTTCACCGGATCCGCTTTTGATGACCGTTGCGCTGGGCAGCTGCCTGCCGTTTTTGACGCCGGTCGGCCATCAGTGCAATGCGCTCGTTCTCAGCCCCGGCGGTTACCGGTTCGGAGACTACTGGAAAGTCGGGTTGCCGCTCTCCGTGTTTCTGATCCTGGTTTCGGTTCCCATGATTCTTTGGGTCTGGCCGGCCCGGGCCTGATCGCTGGTTGTGCGTCGCCTGATAGGAATCCGGCGGGGTGGGGTACTGGCTTGGGTTTATAAAGCAGCCTCGCGGAGATCCTCCTGGAAATCCGATTCGTAGCGACGCGCGATCTCATGGATGTCAAAGATGCGTGTGGCCGACTGGGCAGCCTGAGCCAGCCGGTTGCGCAGGTCGGGGTCGGCAAGGAGCCGGGTAATTGCCTGGGCCAGCGCATGAGGATCCGCGGGGGGGACCAAAAGGCCGGTTCGTCCGTGCTCGATGATGCCAGGAATCCCGCCTGCATCAGAGGCGATGACGGGCAGACCGTAGGTCATGGCCTCGACGACGGTCATGCCGAATGACTCCAAATGAGACGGGAAGACGAAAATGTCCATGGCGGCAAAGGCAATCCTCGGGTCCGGGCAGTCTCCCGTGAAGTGAACCACGGTGTCGAGTCCAAGCGCATGCTGCAGAACGCGGATTTCCCGGAGGTACGATTGCTCGATGGGACCTGCATCCGCCGCGCCCGCGACCAGGCCCTGGATGGGCTGCCCCTGACCGGTCAGGGCGTTGAGTGCCAGGAGGAACTCGCGGTGTCCTTTCATGGGTGTGATGCGCCCGAGCATACCCACCACGGAACGATCCGGGTCGAGTCCCAAAAGCGCCCGCGCTTCCCGCCGTTCTATCGGGTGCTTTGCGAAGTGCTGATATCGGATTCCGGGTGGCAGGATGCGCACGCGATCCCGGGGAATCGGGATATGTTCGCGGATGCCTTGAGCGACATACTCCGAGATCGCATAGATACGCTTGATTCTGCGATAGAGCATGCGATTCAGGATGTCTTTGCGGCTATGCTTGAGTCCCATATGCCGCGTGAGATAGAGTGGCGCACGACTCTGCGCGAGGGGTCGCGCGAGCCAGAGCATCCGGAGACTCTGACTGTTATGGATGTGGATCACGTCCGGGCTTTGGGCACGGATCCACCTCGCCAGTCGGAAAAGGTCCATGCCCCGCCGGAGGCCCCGGCGAGAGTGGGGGAGCACATCGAGTCCATGCTCTCGCGCCTGGCTTTCGATGCGGCTTCCATGTGGAACGAAGAGCATCACCCGGTGACCCCGTTCCTGCCAGGTGTCTGCCAGCCAGACGACTTCCCGTTCGAGCCCACCCCACGCATGCGAGTCGCAGGCGACAAGGATGCAAAGCCTGTCTTTC